>JAGWYS010000031.1 GCA_018969225.1 Gemmatimonadota bacterium
CCATCCACGGCCCTCGACGGTCGGGGAACCGCGACCGTGCGGGTGCCGCGCGGGGCTGCCCCGATCACGGCGGCGGCGACGGTTGCGCTGCGCCAGGAGCCCGCGCCGGCGCGTCCGGGGATGACGGTGACGCTCGCCGGCGCACTAAGGGACACCGCCCTGCGGGTGGACTCGCTCCAGATGGCGGTGGCCGGGGTGACCGTGGAGGCGCACGGGGCGCTCGGTCGCGACGTATCGGTGACCGACACCCTGGTCGTGTCCGTGCGCGCCGACTCGCTGGCGGCGGTGGGTCGCGAGCTGGACCGTGTGGCGGCGCTGTGGCAGCCGGTGGACTCCGCCACCGCGGGTCGGCTGCGCGCGCTGGCCGAGCGGCCGGTGTCCGGAGACCTCTCCCTCTCCGGGTACCTGATCGGTCATCTGGACGACGTGGATGCCACCGTGGCGTTGGGGGGGCGCGATCTGGCGGTCGCCGGCATCGAGGTGGGGCGTCTCTTCGGCTCCGCCCGCGGCACGCGCCTCCGCACCGCCCCCACCTTCGAGGCGGCCGCCACGGCCGACCGGGTGGACGGGATCGGGGCGTTGGAGGTGGAGGAAGTGGAGGTGCGGGTGGTGCAGCCCGAGCCCGGGCGCGGGAGCGCGGCCGTGGACGTGAGCACCCGGACCAACGCCAGCCTCCGCATCCGCGCCGCGTACGCGCAGGGGGGTGACTCGTTGGCGGTCCTGGTGGACTCCATTGCCTTGGCCGCCGACGGCGTCACGTGGCGCAACGAGCGGCCGGCGCAGCTGCGCCTTGCCACGGACGGCGTGCAGGTGGCGCCGCTCATGCTCCGCTCCACGGCCGGCGGCCTGCTGGCGGTGGAGGCGGACGTGCCGGCCACCCGTCCTGTGCGGGCGGCCCTGCAGCTGGAACGGTTCCCGGTGGGTGACCTCGGGGCGCTGGTGGCCGGGACCGTGGCCTTTGACGGGACGCTGTCCGGGCGCGTGGCCCTGGCGGGCACGCGCGATGCGCCGCAGCTGGACTGGCGGCTGCGCGCCGACTCGCTGGGGCTCACCGGGCTGGCGCTCCCCTCCGTGGTGTCGGAGGGGGCGTATCGTGATCGCCGGCTGGAGGCCAGTGCGCAGGTCACCGACACCGCTGGGGGGCGGCTGCTGGTCCGCGCCCAGCTTCCGGTGGAGCTGGCGCTACGGGACGTCCCGGAGCGTCTCCTCTCGGACCGGCTCACCGGTGAGGTGCTGGTGGATTCGCTCCGGATCGGTGCGTTGGGGGTGGCGATTCCGGGCGTGGCAGCCCCCGTGGGCACGGTGCAGGGGCGCATCGCGGTGCGCGGCACGGTGCAGCGTCCCGAGGCGGAAGGGGTCATCGAGGGGCGCGGACTCGGCGCCCGCATCGACGCGCTGGGGATCGCGCCCGCCGATGGTCAGTTCGTGCTGCGGGCGGCGGCCGACTCGGTGCGGCTGGAAGGTTTCCGCCTGCGAAGCGGCGGGACGCGCGACACCGTGGCGATCAACGGCGTGGCGCGGTTTCCGGCCGGAGAGCCGGCCAGCGTGCGGGCGGTGGTGTCGGCGGGCACGTTTGAGGCGGCGCGCCAGCGCGACGGCACCGAGCTGGACGTGAGCGGGAGCTTGGTCGTCGCCGGTCCGTTGCGCCACCCCACGGTGCGAGGGACGGTGGGTGTGCCGCGCGCGAACCTGGTCGTGGATCCCCTGGCCGCCAGCGACGCCTTGGATCTTTCCAGCGAGTCGGCGCGGGCGCTGCTGGGGGCCGAGGAGGTGCCGGTGGCCGAGTCGGCGGCCCGGTCGCTGGCCGCGCTGGGGCGCTACCTCTCCGTGGAGAACGCCCGCGTGTCGCTGGGGAACGAGGTGTGGGTGCAGACCCCCGAGGCCCGGGTCAAGCTGGCGGGGGCGCTGGACGCCACCGTCAGCGGCGACCGGATCGCACTGGAGGGGGGGATCAGCGCCGCCCGCGGCCAGTATCGCCTGGATCTGGGGGTGGTGAGCCGGAGCTTTGCCATCGATTCCGGGCGGGTGCGCTTCTATGGAACCAGCACCCTCGCGCCTTCCTTGGACCTCACCGCCACGCATGTCGTGCGCGCGGCCGGGGGCGGGGAGATCCCCATCCGGGTGCACATCGGCGGCGGGTATGATCGCCCGGTGCTGACACTGGGCAGCAGCGACCCGCTCTACGCCTCCGCGCCGGAGTCGGAGCTGATCTCCCTCCTCATCTTCGGGGCGCCCACCTTCGCGCTGGACGGGCAAAGCCGCAGCACGGTGCGGGCGGTCACCGGCGTGCTGCTCCCGTCGGTGGGGGGGGCCGTGGAGGGGGCGCTGCAGCGGCTGCTCCCGGTCTTCAACACCGTGCAGGTCACCACGGCGGGGGGGCAGACCCAGCGCGAACTGTCCGCGCTCTCGCTGCTGGACAACCTCAGCATCTCGGCCGGCAAGCAGATCGGCGACCGCACCTTCCTGCGCCTGAACACCGGGATCTGCCGTGCGCTGGCGGGGGAGGCGGCGGTACGGGGCACGTCGTTGTGGTACGGTGTCGCGGCGGAGTACCGGCTGCGGAGCGGCTGGCTGGGGCAGGTGGGGGTGGATCCCGGTGCCGCCCCCTGCACGCGCTTGGGGGGTGACGCCCTGCCGCGTCTGCAGTTCGGCTTCGACCTGTTCCGGGAGTGGATCTTCTAGGCGAGCGCCGGCAAACCGGGCTCAGCTGTGGCGTGGCGGACGCAACAGTGTGGGGGCGGCGCGACAGTTTTCTGGTGAATGGTCGAGCTCGCCGCGGGGCGGTGGCGGGCTCCGGTTGAGCCCGCTTTTGGTTAACGCGTTGGCGCACAGATGGTTAGGGGAAAACGTGCCGCATATGGCTGAGGTTGGCATGGCGGTTGCACATGGTTGAGGCCGTCAGGGCGCCGGCCCCGGTGTCCCCGATCCATCACCCCCCCAACTCCTCCTCCCATGCGCCTCTTCCGCTCCCTCCCCGTCGTCGCCGTCGCCCTCGCCGCGCAGGCCGCCCTCGCCCCGCAGGCCGTCGCCCAGGGCACCGTCAACCTGACGCTCACCGGCCCCACGTTCACCGGCACCAACACCACGCTGGGCTCCAACCCCGTGGGCCCGTTCACCCTGCAGCGCAACAGCCCCACCAGCAGCTTCCAGGCGTTCTCCCTCGACTTCGACGGGGCGCAGACCATCGGGATGACGTGGACGGCGCGCTCGGTGTCGATCGCCACGCTGGCCACGTCGCAGACGGACTTCGACGCCTTCGTGAAGAGCCTGGGGACCACGGTGGGCGGGGCGACCGTGGGGAGCACGACCACGATCGGGGGCACCTTCACCACGGCCAACACGGCGGTGTGGATGCAGCGCCTGCGGGCGGCGGCGCAGCTGACCAGCGGGTTCGGGGCGTCCCCGACGACGGGGTGGGACGACACGCAGTACGCGATCTGGTCGCTGTTCTCGGGGTCGATGCCGGCGTCGGACAACAACCCGACCAACGCGATCCTGATGCGCGACAACGCGATGACCTTTGCCTCGACGAACCCGAACAACTTCGGCAGCTGGCGGGTGCTGATCGACGACCGGGCGTACAACACGGCATACTCGGGGTCGCTGAACCGGGCGTTCATCACGACGTCCACGGCCGTGGTGCCGGAGCCCTCGACGTATGCGCTGATGGCGACGGGGCTGGTGGCGCTGGGCGTGGCGGCGCGCCGCCGCCGCCGGCGGCACTCGCCGCCCACCGCAGTCGATGAGGCGGTTGGCGAGGGCGCCTGACGGAGCGCGACCCATCGCCGAGACTTGATCGGGCCGGTCCCCGCCGCGTGGCGAGGCCGGCCCGCGTCGCGTGCCGCCGGCCGACAGGCCCCGGCTCATGCAGGCGTGACGGAGCGGGCCGACGTGCGTCGTATGACTATCGTGGAATCTTGTAACGACTGTGTCACGAGATCCGCCGCGACTGACGCCAAGCCCGGACTCCCCATGCGCACCGTCACCCCCCCGGTCAGGCGGCTGCCTGCCCGCACCGCGGCCGCCGTAGCGACCGCACTCGTCGGGTTCGTCGCACTGGCCTCGAGCGCCGGCGCCCAAGGGAGCATCAGCGTGACGTATCAGGGGCCCGTCAACGCCGGCAATCCCCTGGCCAGCTATGCGGGAGGCCCCCTGGGTCCCCTCAACATGCAGCGCAATACCCCCACCAGCATCTTCCAGGCCTATTGCATCGACTTCGACAACGCCGTGTCGGTGGGACAAACCTGGACGGCGCGCGTGGTGTCCATCGCCACGCTGGCCACGTCGCAGACGGACTTCAACGCCTTCGTGAAGACGCTGGGCACCGCGGCCACGGCCGGAACCTTGGGGAGCACCTTCGACGCCGCCACCACCCAATGAGTGGATGAAGCGCCTGCGAGCCGCGGGCTACCTGGCCGACCAGATGGTGGGGGCCCCCACGGCCAGCTGGGACGAGACGCACTACGCCATCTGGTCCCTGTTCTCCGCCTCGGTCACCGCGCCCTCAGACCCCGCGGCGGCCACCACCCTGCGCAATGCCGCCCTCACCTTCGCCCAGAACAATCCCAACAGCTTCGGCAGCTGGAACGTCCTCATCGACAACAACGCGTACAACACGTCCTACTCCGGCCCCATCGTCCAGGCGTACATCACGAAGTCCGCTGCCGTCGTGCCGGAGCCGTCTACCTACCTGCTCACGGCCACGGGGCTCGTGGCGCTGGGCATCGCGGCACGCCGCCGCCGGCGGCGGGGCAACCGCCCCGCTGCCCCCGGGCCCGACTAGCCCGCCAGAGACCTTGCCCGCGCGGCGGCCACCACCACATTGGCGTCCATCCCCAGCAGCGCGTCGGTCTCCCGCCAGCACTGTTCGGCCAGGTCATCATCGGCACCCGCCCGTGACGGCTGCGTGCGGGTGCGTCGCACCCAATAGCTCCCCGAATCCCGTGCGGCGTCAGGGGCCCACGCCAGCCACGCCAGCGTATCGGCCCCCTCTGCCGCCCCGATGGACACCCGGTCCATCACCCACCGCAGCAGTCGCCCCGCCGGGCCGTTGTCCTCCGCGAAGCGGGTGCGCACCACCCCGGGATGGAGGCTGTGCACCACCACCTGCGCCGGATCGAGGCGCCGGGCCAGCGCCCGCGCAAACCAGATGTTGCACAGCTTCGAGTTGGCGTAGGCGCGCCACCCCCCGTATCCGCGGGCCAGCGGCAGGTCGCCAAAGTCCACGCGGGCGTTGCGGTGCGCGCGGCTGCTCACGCACAGCACCCGCGTCGGCGCCCCGGGCGCCGCCGCCGCCAGCAGCGGGTCCAGCAGCGCGAGCGTGAGCTGCACGTACGCCAGGTGGTTCAGCGCCAGGGTCTGCTCAATCCCGTCGGCGGTGAGCCCCCGATCCAGGAACAGGCCCCCGGCGTTGTTGGCCAGCACATGGATGGCCGGGTGGCGGGCGCGCAGCCGAGCGGCCAGGGCGGCCACCTCGTCGCGTCGGGAGAGGTCGGCAATCTCGCAGTGCACCACGGGGCGTCCCGTGGCCGCCACGATCCCGGTGGCCGCGGCCTCCGTCTTGGCGGCACGGCGCCCCACCAGCACGACCGTGGCGGCCCCCAGCGTCACGAATTGCTCCGCCGCCGCGCGGCCGATGCCGTCGCTGGCGCCGGTCACCACCACGGTCTTCCCGGCCAGCGGGAGCGGAGCAGCGGAGGAGGGGAGCGCCATCCTCGAAAGGTAGGCGCCCCCCCGGACCGACGTCAGTTGGCGATCGCGGCGATGGTCACGGGGGGCAGCGCCCCCACCGTCGCCAGGACGGTCTGGTTGCCGAGGGTCGGGCCCAGTGTCCAGCGCAGCGTCACTTCGCCCGCGCTGTTCGTCACCGCGCTTTGGGGGGTGACGCTCCCCCCCCCGGCCGTGATGGCGAAGGTGACCGTCTGGTTCGGCATGGGGAGGTTGGTGCCGCCGGTGACGCGGAGCACCACGGCGGTGGGGAGCAGCGTGCCGGCGCGCGCCGTCTGGGTGTTCCCCTGCACAACCATGACGTCGCGTGGCGGCACGCCGACCGCGGCGACGTTGACCGTGTCCGTCCCGCGGGCGGTCCCCATGAGCAGCTGGGAAGTGGAGGTGGGCCCCAGCGTCCACTTCGTGCGCACCTCGCCATTGGCGTCGCTGATGACGGTCCCGGGATCGACCGATCCCCCGCCCACCTGCACGGCGAACTGCACGGGCACCTGCGCCATGGGCGCCCCGCCGTTGCCGACCACCCGCAGCACCACCGGGAGGGGGAGCTGGGTGCCAACCGGGGCCACTTGCTGGTTCCCCTGCACGATGGTCAGGCGCACCATCGCGTCGGCCTCGGTGGACGATGAGCAGGCCGCGAACGCCATCCCCACGAGGCACAGCGCGGAGATGGCGCCGACCAGGTGGGCGCAGCGACGGGGGCGGGACGGCATGGGCATCGGGAACGGACAGGGAGCCGAGGGGTGGGTCGAGGCTGTGGGACGGTCCACCGGCGCGCCCATGGCGGCCGGCACAACCGTGGGCCGAACTGTCACGGAAAAGACGCCCGAGGGGCGTTTTGGTGACCGTCGCGCTACATTGCGGGTCTCCGATGATCGTGACGCCCCTGCACGCACCCCGCGGGCCGCGCCTCCCCGACCCGGGACCGCCGGACTCGCCGACCTCCTCGGCCCCCCCGGCGTGGCCGTCGCGCCTGCCGGTGCACCAGCCGCCTGCACGCAACCCGGGGATTCCCCTCGACCTTGCGCTGGTGCGTGGCCTCCGGGTCAACCGCAGCGCCGTGGAACGCCGGGTAGCCACGCTGGCCGGTCGCCGCACCGTCAAGCAGGCGTGGCAGGCGGCATGGCTGCTGCGGGCGATCAGCTGCATGGATCTCACGACCCTGGCCGGGGATGACACCCCGGGGACGGTGCGGCGCCTGTGCGCCAAGGCGCGCCATCCCCTTCGCGCGGACCTCGTGGAGGCGCTCGGCATCGCCGACCTCGCGCTCACGGTGGGGGCGGTGTGCGTCTATCACCGCTTCGTCCCCGTGGCGGTGGAGGCGCTGGCGGGCACCGGGATTCCCGTCGCGGCCGTGTCCACCGGGTTCCCGGCCGGACTTTCCCCGCTGCCGTTGCGCATCGCCGAAATTCGGGAGTCCGTTGCCGCGGGGGCGGTCGAGATTGACGTGGTCATCACGCGCGCCCATGTGCTGCTGGGCGCGTGGGACGCGCTCTACGACGAGGTGCAGCGCTTCCGCGAGGCCTGCGGGGCGGCGCACCTGAAGGTCATCCTGGGCACCGGCGACCTGGCCACCCTCACGCAGGTGGGGCGGGCCAGCCTGGTGGCCATGATGGCCGGCGCCGACGTCATCAAGACCAGCACCGGCAAGGAGGCGGTCAACGCCACGCTCCCCGTCGGGCTGGTGATGGCGCGGATGATCGCGGCGTATGGACGCCACACCGGGCACGAAGTGGGCTTCAAGCCCGCCGGCGGCATTCGCACCGCCAAGCAGGCGCTGGAGTGGCTGGTGCTCATGAAGGAGGAGCTGGGCGACCGCTGGCTGCGCCCGCACCTGTTCCGCTTCGGGGCCAGCGGGCTGCTCACCGACATCGAGCGGCAGCTGGAGCATTTCGTCACGGGGCGCTACGCGGCGGCCCACCGCCAGCCCATGGTCTGATGGACGCCTCCTCCACTTCCGCGGGGGCGCCGTCGGTGCGCGCCCTCTTCGACACGATGGACTATGGACCGGCGCCGGAGGGGGACGCCCCGGTGCGGGCGTGGCTCGACCGGCACGGCCGGGCGTTCGGCCACTTCGTCAACGGGCAGTGGACCGCTGCCAACGAGGCGGCGCGCTTCGCGGTGCACGAACCGGCCACCGGGCGGCTGCTGGCCCACGTGGCCCAGGGGACGGCGGCCGACGTGGATGCCGCCATCGCCGCCGCGCGGGGCGCGCTCCCCGCGTGGCGCGCGCTCGACGGCCATGCGCGCGCGCGCCACCTGTACGCGCTGGCGCGCGCCGTGCAGCGCCACGCCCGCGAACTGGCGGTGCTGGAGTCGCTGGACAACGGCAAGCCCATTCGCGAGACGCGCGACATCGACATCCCGCTGGTGGCGCGGCACTTCTACCACCACGCCGGGTGGGCGCAGCTGTGCGACACCGAGTTCCCCGGCATGGCGCCGGTGGGGGTGGTGGGGCAGGTGATCCCCTGGAACTTCCCGCTGCTCATGCTGGCGTGGAAGGTGGCGCCGGCGCTGGCGGCCGGGAACACGGTGGTGCTCAAGCCGGCGGAACACACCCCGCTGACGGCGCTGCGCTTCGCCGAGCTGGCCCGGCAGGCCGGGCTCCCGGCCGGGGTGTTCAACCTCGTCACCGGCGACGGCACCACCGGGGCGGCGCTGGTGGCCCATCCGGGAACCGACAAGGTGGCCTTCACCGGCAGCACCGAGGTGGGGCGCGCCATCCGCGTGGCCACCGCCGGCACGGGGAAGAAGCTGTCGCTGGAGCTGGGCGGGAAGAGTCCGTTCCTCGTCTTCGATGACGCCGACCTGGACAGCGTGGTCGAAGGCGTGGTGGACGCCATCTGGTTCAACCAGGGGCAGGTGTGCTGTGCGGGGTCGCGCCTGCTGGTGCAGGAGGGGATCGCCGCCGACCTGGTGGAGCGCCTCAAGGCCCGCATGGAGCGGCTGCGGGTGGGGCATCCGCTGGACAAGGCGGTGGACATGGGGGCGATCGTCGCCCCCGTGCAGCTGGAGCGCATCCGGGCGCTGTGCGCGCAGGGGGTGGCCGAAGGGGGCGTCTGCTGGCAGCCGTCGTGGACGCTCCCGGCCGAGGGGTGCTACTTTCCCCCCACGCTCTTCACCGACGTCGCGCCCTCGGCCACCATCGCCCGCGAGGAGATCTTCGGCCCGGTGCTGGTGGTGATGACGTTCCGGTCGCCGGCAGAGGCGGTGGCGCTCGCCAACAACACCCCCTACGGCCTGGCGGCCAGCGTCTGGAGCGAGAACATCAGCCTCGCGCTCGACATCGCCCCGCGGCTGGCGTGCGGCGTGGTGTGGGTGAACAGCACGAACCTGTTCGACGCGGCGTCGGGCTTTGGGGGCTACCGCGAGTCGGGGTTCGGGCGCGAGGGGGGGCGCGAGGGGATGCTGGAGTACCTCGTGGCACCGGACGCGGGTGAGGGGGCGCCGCCGCCCGTGCTGGCCGCTCCGGCACCAACGTCGGCCGCGTCCGCCGCCGGCGCGGGGCTGCCGCCGGTGGACCGCACCCCCAAGCTGTTCATCGGCGGCAAGCAGGTGCGCCCGGATTCCGGCTACAGTCGGCCCGTCTACGACCACGCGGGGCGCCTGGTGGGCGAGGTGGGGGAGGGGAACCGCAAGGATGTGCGCAACGCCGTCGAGGCGGCGCACGCCGCCGGCGGATGGCGGGCGATGTCGGGACACCAGCGCGCGCAGGTGCTGTACTACCTGGCCGAGAACCTGGCGGCGCGCGCCCCGGAGCTGGCGGCCCTGCTCGCGCTCGCCCCCGGTGCCGGCGAGGGGGGCGGTCGCGAGGCGGCGGCGGTGCGCGAGGTGGAGGCGACGGTCTCCCGGCTCTTTTCCTACGCCGCCTGGGCGGACAAGCACGACGGCGCCGTGCATGACGTTCCCGTGCGCGGGGTCGCGCTGGCCATGCACGAACCCCTCGGCGTGGTGGGGGTGGCGTGCCCCGACCCGTACCCGCTGCTGGGGCTGGTCTCGCTGGTTGCCCCGCTGCTGGCGGCGGGGAACCGCGTGGTGGCGGTCCCCTCGGAGCGGTTCCCGCTGGTGGCCCGCGACGTGTACACCCTGCTGGAGACGTCGGACGTCCCGGCCGGCGCCCTCAACCTGGTGACGGGCGCCCGCGATGCGCTGGCGCGCGTGCTGGCGGATCACGACGACGTGGACGCGGTGTGGTTCGTGGGGTCGCATGCTGGGGCGACGGCCGTGGAGCGCGCGGCCGCCGGCAATCTCAAGCGCACGTGGACGGAGTGGTCGCCGCGCGCGTGGCTCGACCCCCGGCATGGCGAAGGGCGCGCCTTCCTGCAGCGCGCCACCCACGTCAAGAACGTCTGGATTCCGTACGGAGCCTGAGGGATGGCGCACACGGGCCCGCAGTCCACGATCTCCCGGCCGATCCCCGACACTCCCGACGCGTTCCGCGAGGCCACGTGGGACGACGTGCGCCCCTGGTACGACCAGCTCGCGGAGGCGCCGCTGGCCTCCGACGGAAGCGACCTGGAAGCGTGGCTCGCCGATTGGTCGCGCCTCGATGCGGTCCTCGCGGAGGGGGGCACCGAGGCCATGGTCGCCTACACCGGGAACACCGCGGACGACGCCGCCGAGGCGCGGTACCTGCGCTTCTCGACGGAGATCTTCCCGCGGGTGGACGAGCAGCAGGTGCGGCTCGCCCGCCGGCTCCTGGCGGTCGGCACCCCGCGCCAGGACCTGCAGACCACGCTGCGCCGCCTGCGCACCGACGTGGCGATCTTCCGCGAGGCCAACGTGGCGCGGATGGCGCAGGTGGAGGAGCTGGTGGCGGCGCACCAGAAGCTCACCGGCGGCCTCTCCGTGGACTGGGACGGCGCCGCGCTCACGATCCCCCAGCTGCAGCCGCACCTGAAGTCGCCGGACCGCCTGGTGCGCGAGCGCGCCTTCCGCGCCGGGGCCGGCGCCTACCTGGCCCATCGCGAGGCGCTGGCCGACCAGTTCGACCGGCTGTTCGCGCTGCGGCAGGCCATCGCGCGCGAGGCCGGCTTCGCCGACTACCAGCAGTACGCCTTCGCCGCCAAGCACCGTTTCGACTACACCCCGTCCGACACGGCGCGCTTCCATGACGCGGTCGGGGAGACGGTCACGCCGGCGCTGGCGCGCCTCATGCAGCACCGCCAGGCGGCGCTGGGGGTCCCCGTGCTGCGCCCCTGGGACCTGGCCGTGGACCTCGGGCGCCGGGAGCCGCTGCGCCCGTTCGCCACCGTGGACGCCTTCGTCTCGCATGCGTCGGACGTCTTCGACCGGGTGGATCCCGAGCTGGGGAGCCAGTTCCGCCTCATGGCGCGCGAGGGGCTCCTCGACCTCGAGAGCCGCCCCGGCAAGGCGCCCGGGGGGTACTGCACCGACCTCCCGGTGCGCCGCCGGCCGTTCATCTTCATGAACGCGGTGGGGGTGCCCGACGACGTGCAGACGCTGCTGCACGAGGCGGGGCACTGCTTCCACGAATTCGCCACCTACGCGCTCCCCTTCGGTTGCCAGCGGCATGTGGGGCACGAGGCCGCCGAGCTGGCGTCCATGAGCATGGAGCTGCTGGCCATGCCCCACCTGGTGCGCCCGGTGGGGTACTACACCCCCGAGGAGGCGCGCGTCGCCTGGCTGGAGCACCTCGAGGACGTGCTGAGCAGCCTCGGGCACATCGCCAGCGTGGACGCCTTCCAGGCTTGGCTGTACACCGACCCGGCGGGGGGCGACCGCGACGCGCGTGACCGCGCGTGGCTCGCCGTGCGCGAGCGCTTCGAGGTGGGCGTGGACTGGTCGGGGCTCGACGCGGAGCGGGTGTCGCGCTGGTACCGGCAGCTGCACATTTTCGAGCTCCCGTTCTACTACATCGAGTACGGGCTGGCCCAGCTGGGGGCGCTGCAGGTGCTGCGGCGCGCCCTGCGCGATCCGCGACAGGCGGTGGCCGACTACAAGCGATTCCTCGCTCTCGGGGGGACGCGCCCCCTCCCCGAGCTGTACGCGGCGGCCGGGGTGCGGCTGGTGTTTGACGCGCCCACCATGGCCGAGCTGGTGGCGTTCACCGAGGAGCTCATCGCGGCGCTGCGCAGCGGAGGCGAGACGCCGCTCTTGGGGCACGCGCCGCCGGGGGCGTGACCGTCACGGGTGTGACGGCGGCGCGGCGCCTCAGCCGCCCAGCAGGCGCCCCGCCAGTGCCACCCCGCTGAGCCACGCGCCTTCCACGTCGGGGGTCGCGCCGAAGTCCCCGGCCGCCCCCACACGCAGCGCCGGCTCCGCCAGGCAGGCGTCCTCCAATCCGCGCGTCACCCGAGCGTACCGCCAGCGGTGCGCGACCGCCTGCGCCACGCCGGGAACCGCCGGCCCCAACGCCGTGGCCAGCGCCGTCACCAGCGCGTCCCCCATCGCGGCGGCCACGTCCGCCGCCGCATCCTCCAGGTGCGTCGCGCTCCACGCCGCCGACGCCTGCACCGTCCAGCACTCCGACGCGGGGCGCCCCGGCTTGTCCGCTTCCCGCACGGCCACCGCCAGGCGCGCCTCGCCGGCCGTCAGCGACGCGGGGAGCCGGCCGTCGGCGAGCAGCTCGCGCCCCCGGACCGGCAGGGGGCCGTCCAGCGTGACCATGGTGCTCCAGCAGGGGGACATCTCCACCGTGTCCAGTCGGGACGCGAGTGCGTCGGTTTCCGCGCAGGCGGCGCTCCGCAGCAGCGCCGCGGCCTGCGGTGCCGGCACGGCCACCACCAGCGCCTCGCCCTGCCAGCGGCCACCGGCGGCGTCCTGCGCCTCCCACCCGCCGTCGGTGCGGCGAAGGGCGGTCACCGTCGCCCCCGTCTCCACCGAAAGCCCCGCCGCCAAATGCCGCGCCAGCGCGTTCATGCCGGGGGTCCCGGCAAAGCCGCGCGTCACCGGGCGCAGCACCCCGTCGGCGCACCACGAGTCCAGCCAGAGCGCCAGCCGAGGATCGTGCGCCGCGAAGTCGGGGGCCCCGTGGTCGAAGGTGCCCCCGTCGCCGCGCCGCGTGCTGGTGCGTCCGCCCACGCCGCGCCCCTTGTCCAGCACCGTGACCTCCACCCCGGCGTCCTGCAGCGTGCGCGCACAGGCCAGCCCGGCGATCCCCGCGCCCACCACCAGCACTCGGCGCGGGCGCCCCGGGGCCGGGCGCGCCACCAGCGCCTCGTAGCGCGCCACGTCCAGCCGCGCCGCATGCGCGCGCGTGGGGCGAGGCCGCACCGTGCCCAGCACGGGCACCGCCGGCGGGAACGGCCGGTCGAACTGCCCCAGGCACCAGAGGAGGCCGCCGTAGGACGACGGATCGCGTCCGTCCAGCGCATACCGGTGGTTGAGGTCCTCCAGCCGGGCAAGGGCCTCCTCGGGCGAGGCGGACCACCCCGGGATCGCCTTCCCCCACGTCATGCGGAGGTTGTTGTGCAGCATGCCGTGCCGCAGCAGCGACCGCTGCGCCGCGTCCCAGAGGCGGTCGCCCGTGCGTCCGCGCGCCAGCACCTCCCACGAGCGCGTATCGCGCGCGTCGGCGGCGTGCGCCGCCAGCGTCTCCCGCGCCCACCCTGGCAGCGCCGCCAGCGACGCGGGATCCGGGTGCCAGTGGCAGAAGCTCCAGGCCAGCTCGCGCCAGATGAGCAGCTCGTCCAGGTACTTCGCGGCCCCCTCGCCAGTGCGCGCCGCACCGGCGCGTGCCGCACAGGCACGCGCCAGTCGGAACGGCGACACCATGCCGTAGTGCAGGTAGGGGGACATCCCGCTCACGCCGTCCCGCGTGGGATCGTTGCGGTCTGCGGCATAGCGGTCCAGCGCGCCGCGGCGCACGAAGGCGTCCCACCGGGCGTAGCCCGCCACGCTCCCGCCGGGGAACTCCGCCACCGGGGGCACGCCGTGGTCGATCGCGCACGCCGCCACCAGCGCCCCCATGTCGGCGTCCGCGAGCGACACCGGCGCGAAGGGAAGGTCTTCGGGGACGAACGCCGATGCCGGCGCCGCCGCCGCAGGCCATGGGCGGGCCACGCGGGCCTCGCGCAGCGCCGCCGTGGCGTCGCGAAAGGCGAAGGCGCGCGTGTGGGCGCGCCCCACCAGCGGCATCGGGACCACGCACGCCGTGTCCACGCTCCACACCGGACACGGAGCCTGGGCGGCAAGCGCCGCGGTCCACCCGGATAGCGGCGGGATCGGCATGGTCTCCGTCACCACCAGCGCGGCGCGCGCCGCCAGCAGCCGCAAGGCCGGCGCGCGGTGCCCCGGCCGCTCCAAATGGAAGGCGTACCCGATCCCGCGGGCGGCGCACTCGGCGGCCACGTCGCGGGCCCCCTCCAGGATGAACCGGTGGTGCCGGTCGGAGGCGAACGGGTACCGCTCGGAGAGCGCGTGGTAGACGAACACCGGCACCCCCAGCGCGGCGCCTGCCTCCAGCGCGGCGTCCAGCGCGGGGTTCTCGTGGGCGCGGACCGCGGTGCGCATCCAGTACAGCACGAACGCCCCGCCCGGCGGGGCGTCGTGGATGGTCCCGTGGCGGGTGATGCGCTCCGCTAGGTGCGGCGGCAGCAGGCGGTCGGCGGCGAGCGTCGGCACGGGCGGCAGGGCGGGGGGGACGCGGGGGGCAGCGGGGCGGGAACGGTGGCTACCGACGCACCACCACGGCGCCGCCCTTGAGCACCAGCTGGACGTCGCGGAGGCGGCGGATGTCCGCCGTGGGATCGCCGCGCACCGCCACCAGGTCGGCCAGCATCCCCGGCGCCACCTGCCCCAGCTCCCGCTCACGGTGCACCACGCGGGCGTTCACGCTGGTGGCGGCGCGCAGCGCGTCCACCGGGCGCATGCCGTACTCCACCATCAGCTCCAGCTCCAGCGCGTTGTCGCCATGGGCAAACACCCCCACGTCGCTGCCGTTGCAGATGGTCACCCCGGAGGCCAGCGCGGCGCGGAACATCGCCTGCTTCTGCGCCACGCCGGGGGGCAGCGGGTCGGTCCCCTTCTTCCAGCCGCGGTACCGGGTGGTGCTCTCGGTGGCGGCCAGCGTGGGGCAGAACGCCACGCCGCGCTGCTTCATCAGCGCCAACAGCTCCGGGGTGGCCGCGTCGCCGTGCTCGATGGTCTCGACCCCGGCCACGATCGCGCGGCGCATCCCTTCCACCGTGCTCGCATGGGCCACCACCGGCCGGCCGCTGCTGGCCGCGGTGCGCACGATCGCCTCCCACTCCGGCTCGGTGAAGGTGGGGCGCGCCTCGCCGCGGGGGCCCCAGCGGTAGTCGGCGTAGATCTTGATCCAGTCGGCGCCGTGGCCGATCTGGTCGCGCACCACGCGCGTGACCCCCTCCACGCCGTCGGCCTCCTCGGCCCCCTGCGGCACGCCGATCTCCGACCCGAACCCCTTGGGCCCGTAGGAACCGGTGGCCACGATGGCCTTGGTGGTCACCAGCAGCCGCGGGCCCAGGATGATCCCCTGGTCCACCGCCTCCTTCAGCCCGACGTCGGCGTAGCCAGCCCCCTCGGTCCCCAGGTCGCGCAGCAGCGTGAACCCCGCTTCAAGCGTGCGCCGCAGGTGGTTCACGGCGCGCGCCGTGCGCAGCGACAGCGACTCCCGCAGCACCTGGTCGTTCCAGGGGGTCTCGTCGTACGGGTGCAGCAGCACGTGGCTGTGCAGGTCGCTCAGCCCCGGCAGCAGCGTGCTCCCGGGCAGGGGAATCCGTTCGGCGCCCTCCGGCACCGGCACGGCGCCCTTGGGCCCTGCGGCGGCGATCCGGTCGCCGCGCACCACCACCACCCAGCCGCGGTGCAGCGCGTCGGCGGTGCCGTCGAACACCGCGTCGGGCTCCAGCACCAGCACCCTCGGGGCGGCGGGCGCCGCCTGCGCCGGCAGCCGCGGCGCCAGGGCGGCACCCCCCAGGGCCGCAGCCGCGAGGGTGATGACGAGGCGGCCGGTCTCCCGGCCCCCGCGCGGGGCGCTCATGACCGCACCGTGGCGAACTCGCCGGTGGACTGCGCGGACGGCACCAGCCCCGTCACGCCGCCGGACACCACGAAGGCCATCGCATCGGCGCTGGCCATGTCCAGCGGGCGCACCTGGGTGGTGGGCACCACGTACAGCTGCCCCGAGAAGGCGTACGAATGCGGGCAGTACACCGCGATCCGGTCGGTCACGCCAATGGCCTCCAGCGATGCCTGGGTCACGAAGCCCACCAGTTGCACGGCGCCGTCGGCACGGGGGGAGAGGAGCACGGGGCGGTCGAAGCGGCGGCGCTCGCCGACGAACGCGTTGAGCAGGTCCTTGGTGGAGCCGTACAGCAGGCGCACGAAGGGCAGGCGCCCCATGAGCCCCTCCACCATCCCCACCACCGTCCGCGTGAGGAACGTGGAGCCCACGAAGCCCATGGCGGTGATGACCACCAGCATCAGCAGGAAACCGGCGCCCGGCACCGGGAGCCCCAGCCAGCCGTCCACCGTGGTGAACAGCTGCCAGCACACCCACCCCGTGACCACCAGCGGGGCGGTCAGCGCCAGCCCCCGCGCGAAGTACCCCAGGAACCGTGCCATCCGCGCCCTCACGCGCCCCCGTCCGGGGGGTTAGTCTATGCCCGCGAGCCTCGTCCCAGCCCTCCAGACTCAAACTGGGGGCGGAGGTCCCGGGGGACCAGCCCGGGACCGGTTCTTTCCCCCGCTGGCCCATCCCTCATGCGTGTTCCTGCTCCCTCGGCTGCGCGCGCCGCTGCGGCCGTCCCCCTCGCGGCCGTGACCCTGGCGGCCGTGGCGTTCGTGCCATCCTCCCTGGCGGCGCAGCCCGCTCATCCCCTCACCCGGGTGTCCCGCTACACCCCGCCGCCGCTCCCGGCCGGCAAGCGCCCCATCACGCAGGACACCTACGACGAGTGGCGCACCATCTCGGGGGCGACCCTGTCCCCGGACGGTCGGTGGGCGGTGTACACCGTGAGCCCCGTGGTGGGCGAGGGGGAGCTGGTGGCGCGTGCCACCACCGGCACCACCGAGCACCGGGTGCCCCGCGGCTTCACCGGGCGTCCCCAGCTCCAGCCGGCCGCCGACTCGGCCGCGCTCTTCTCGCCGCAGCCCGCGCAGGTGAGCGCCGACAGCCGCTTCGCAGTGTTCCTGGTGTACCCGCCCCGCGCCGACGTGGAGCGCGCACGCGGTCGGCGTGGCGCCACCCCCCCGCGCAACACCCTCGCCATCCTCGAGCTGTCCACCGGGACGGTGACGCGCATCCCGGCCGTGCGCAGCTTCCGCCTGCCCCGGGACGGCGGCCGTTTCCTCGCCTACCAGCTGGAGGACACCACGGCTGCGCGCCCGGGACAAGGCGGGGGACAGGGCGCGGTGACGGCTCCCGCGCCGCGGCGGGAGACGGGGACCACGCTGGTGCTGCGCGAACTGGCCACCGGCACCGAGGTGCGGGTGGAGGGGGTCACCGGGTACGCCTTCGACGAGGGGGAGCGGTGGCTGGGGTACACCGTCACCACCCGCGACGGCGCCGGCAATGGGGCGTTCGTGCGCGCGTTGGCGACCGGCGCCGTGACGCCGCTCCTCACCGGGGCGGCCACTTATCGCGGCCTCACCTTCGATCGCCAGGGGACGCAGGCGGCCTTCACCAGCGACCTCGGCGACTCCACCACCCGCCCGCTGTTCAGCGTCTACCACGCCGCGCTGGTCCCCGCCAAGGGGAAGCCCGTCGCCGCGCGCCGGCTGGTGGCCGGCACCGAGGCGCCCGCCGGGCTGCGCATCGCCGACCGGGGACGCCTGGAATTCACCCGCGAGGGGAACGCCCTGCTGTTCTCGCTGGGGCCGGTGCCGCTGGACTCCATCCCGGCGGATTCGCTGGTGGACAAGGCGGTCTACGACTTCTGGCACTGGAACGACACCAGGATCCAGCCGCAGCAGAAGGTGGAGGCCAACCGGGACCGCAACCGCACGTACCTGGCGCTCTACACGCTGGCTGCTGGCCGCTGGGCGCGGCTGGGCTCCGATTCGCTGCAGGTGACCGTGAGCCCCGACGGCAAGCGGGTGCTGGGCACCAACAGCGTCGAGTACGCCATCCCCCAGTTCTGGGGGGAGCGCGCCACCGACGCGTACCTGCTGGACCCGCTCACCGGTGCGCGCACCCGCATCGCCACGGCGCTGCGCGGGAACCCGCAGCTCTCCCCGGGCGGGCACTACGTCACGTGGTTCGAGCGGGGGCAGTGGATCGCGCACCACACCGCCACCGGGAAGCAGGTGAACCTCACCGCCGGCATCCCCGGGGTGCGGTGGGACGACGAAACCTTCGACTCGCCGGACGTCCCCCCCGCCTACGGCCTGGGCGGGTGGACGGCCGGCGAGCAACGGGTGTTGGTGTACGACCGGTTCGACGTGTGGGAGGTGGACCCGGCCGGCGTGGCCCCGCCGCGCAACGTCACGGGCGGGACCGGTCGCCGGGACGGGGTGGAATTCCGCGTGGTGGACCTGGACCGCGACGATCCGTTCCTCGATCCGGCCGCGCCGCTCGTCGTGCGCGCGGTGGACACGCTCACGAAGGCGTCCGGGTACTGGCAGGAGCGGCTGGGCGCCGACGTGCCGGCCGAGAAGCTGGTCATGGGCGACGCCAACTACGGCGGGCTCCAGAAGGCGCGGGGGGCGGGGCAGTACCTCTTCACGCGCAGCACCTACCGGGAATTCCCGGACCTGTGGACCGGGACGGCGCTGACCTCGGCCACGCGCATCTCCGACGCCAACCCGCAGGAGGCCCAGTACCCGCGCGGCACCGTCGAGCTGGTCTCGTGGCGAAACGGCGACGGGAAGCCGCTGCGGGGGCTCTTGTACAAGCCCGAGGGGTTCGACCCGGCGCGGCAGTACCCCATGGTGGTGTACTACTACGAGGTGCTCACCGACGGGCTGCACGGCTACGTGGCCCCCAGCGGGCGCAACGTGGTGAACCCCATGGTGTACACCGCGCTGGGGTACCTCGTGTTCGAGCCCGACATCGTCTACACCGAGGGGCAGCCCGGCCCCAGCGCCGCCAAGGCCATCATTCCGGGGGTGCAGGCGCTGGTGGCCCGGGGGTTCGTCGATCCCGCGCGCATCGGCATCACCGGGCAGTCGTGGGGGGGCTACCAGTCGGCCTACCTCGTCACCGTCACCGACATGTTCGCGGCCGCGGTCCCCAACGCCACCGTCGTGAACATGACCAGCGCCTACGGGGGGATCCGCTGGCAGTCCGGGCTGGCGCGCGTCTTCCAGTACGAGCACACCCAGAGCCGCATCGGCGGGTCGCTGTGGCAGTACCCCGAGCGCTACCTGGAGAACTCGCCGCTGTTCCGCCTGGACCGCGTCTCCACGCCCGTGCTGTTCATGGCCAACGACAACGACGGGGCGGTGCCGTGGTACCAGGGCATCGAGTTCTACGCGGCCATGCGGCGCCTGCGGAAGGAGGCGTACATGGTCGTCTACAACGGCGACGAGCACAACCCGACCAAGCGGGCCAACCAGAAGGACATCGACCGGAAGATGCAGGAGTTCTTCGGGGTGAAACTTCTGGGGGCCGATCCCCCGTCATGGATGGTCCGCGGCATCCCGTTCCTGGAGAAGGGACGGGACCAGGTGCGCATGACTCCCGCGGCGCCGGCGGCCCCGGCGCCCGTTCCCCCGACACGCGACTGAGGACGCTTCCATGGCGGCTGACGAGATCGACTACCAGGTCATCGGTGACGACCTGCAGGCGGTGATCATCACCCTCGACCCCGGCGAGGCGGTGTTCGCCGAGGCCGGCGCGATGATGTTCATGCGCGAGGGGATCACCATGGCCACCACCCTCGACCCCAACGCCCGCAGCGGCTCGCTCTTCGACAAGCTGGTCGGCGCGGGGAAGCGCGTGCTGGCGGGGGACAGCTTCTTCGTCACGCTCTTCGGCAACAGCGGGGCGCAGCGCGCCGACGTCGCCTTCGCGGCGCCGTACCCCGGGCGCATCGTGCCGCTCAACCTCCGCGACTGGGGGGGCACGGTGCTGGCGCAGAAGGACAGCTTCCTCTGTGCGGCCCGCGGCATCGACATCTCGGTGGCGTTCACGCGCAAGATCGGGGCGGGGTTCTTCGGCGGCGAGGGGTTCATCCTGCAGAAGCTCTCGGGCGACGGGCTCGCGTTCCTCCACGCGTCGGGGACGCTGCACGCCATCGACCTGGCCCCCGGCGAGCAGCTGCGGGTGGACACCGGGTGCCTGGTGGCCTTCCAGCCCAGCGTGGATTACGACATCCAGCGGGTCCCCGGGATCAAGACCATGCTGTTCGGCGGGGAGGGGCTCTTCTTCGTGCAGCTCACCGGCCCCGGGCGGGTGATCCTCCAGACGCTCCCGTTCTCGCGCCTGGCCGACCGCATCATCGCGGCGGCGCCGCGCGCCGGTGGCGGCCGTCGGGAGGAGGGGTCGGTGCTGGGGGCGCTGGGCGGGCTGCTCGACGGCGACAACTGAGCCCGCCGGGGGCGGCGGGGGGGCGGGGCGCACGGGATCGCTCCCCCCGGCCCCCGTCCCCCCTTAATTTTGTCAGGCTATGGCCTCCCCCACCCTGCCTGCTCCCGCGGCGCCCGCCCCACCGGCGGCCGAGCCCTGGTCCATCGACGCCGCGCGCGCCCTCTACAACGTCGAAGGGTGGGGCTCCGGCTACTTCGACATCAACGGGGCCGGCCACGTCGTGGTCCGCCCCGATCCGCACCGCCCGCACCTCGCGCTCGACCTGCGCGAGCTGGCCCGCGACCTGGAGGAGCAGGGGATCGCTCTCCCGGTGCTCCTGCGCTTCTCCGACATCCTGCGCTCCCGCATCGAGACGCTCAGCGAGCGCTTCCGGGGCGCCATGCAGGAGTACCATTACGAGGGCGGCTACACCACGGTCTACCCCATCAAGGTCAACCAGCAGCGCCACGTGGTCGAGGAGATCGTGGCGTTCGGGCAGGCGCACGGCGTGGGGCTGGAGTGCGGCTCCAAGCCCGAGCTGCAGGCCGTGCTGGGGCTCTCCGAGGGGACCGAGCACCTCATCGTCTGCAACGGCTACAAGGACCACGAGTTCATGCGGCTCGCCCTCATGGGGCAGAAGCTCGGGCACCGCGTGTTCATCGTCCTCGAGCAGCTCAGTGAGCTGGACGTCCTCCTCGAGGTGGCCGACGAGCTGGGGGTCGTCCCCACCTGCGGGGTCCGCATCAAGCTGGCCAGCGAGGGCGCCGGGCGCTGGGCCCAGAGCGGCGGGGAGAAGAGCAAGTTCGGGCTGGGCTCCGCCGAGCTGGTCAAGCTCATCGACCGGCTCCGCGCGCTGGGGCGGCTGGAGCTGCTGCGGCTGATCCACTTCCACCTCGGCAGCCAGATCACCGACATCCGCTTCATCAAGTCGGGGCTGCAGGAGGTGGCGCGCTACTACCTCGAGCTGCGCGCCATGGGGGTGGAGGTCACGCACGTGGACGTGGGCGGCGGGTTGGGGGTGGACTACGACGGCACCAACTCCACCAACCAGGCCAGCGTCAACTACACGCTGCAGGAGTACGCCAACGACGTGGTGTACACCCTCGCCGAGGCGTGCCGGGAGGCCGAGCTTCCCATGCCCCACATCATCAGCGAATCGGGGCGGGCCCTCACCGCCCACCACGCGCTGCTGCTGGTCAAGGTCATCGACGTCGAGTCGCAGGCCGGGTACACCGTCCCGGAGCTGGACGACGACGACCACTCGCTCCTGCACGAGATGCACGAGGACTGGCGCACCCTGGTCGAGCGCGACCCCCGACCGCGCAAGGTCCTCGAGGTGTTCCACGACGCCTCCTTCGACAAGGACCGGGCGCGGCAGTTCTTCAACTCCGGCGTCCTGTCGCTGCGCGGGCTCGCCAAGGCGGAGCAGCTGTGGCTGGCCTCCATGAACGCGGTCTACCGCATCGCCAAGGCCGACCCGGACACCTACGAGGACATCCTCGCCGAGCTCGAGGCCGCCCTCGTGGACCGCTACTTCTGCAACTTCTCGCTCTTCCAGTCGCTCCCCGACAGCTGGGCCATCGACCAGCTGTTCCCCATCATGCCCATCCACCGGCTGGGCGAGGAACCGGTGCGCCGCGGCACGCTGCAGGACGTCACCTGCGACTCCGACGGCAAGATCGACCGCTTCGTGGGCGACCGCAACGGGCGCCCCAGCCTGGAGCTCCACGAGTTCCGCGACGGCGAGGACTACATCCTCGGCATCTTCCTCACCGGCGCGTACCAGGAGATCCTGGGCGACCTCCACAACCTGTTCGGCGACACCAACGCCGTGCACGTGCGCATCAACGAGCACGGCATCCCCGAGATCACCGACCTCGTCGAGGGGGACACCGTCACCGAGGTGCTCAACTACGTCCAGTTCGGCGCCTCGCAGCTGCTGGCCACCTTCCGCCGGAAGGTGAACGCCTCGACGGCGCTGTCGCGCGAGGAGGCCAACGCCTTCATCGCCGACTTCGTCGCCGGGCTGGAGGGGTACACCTACCTTGAGGGGGAGGCGGCACGATGAGCGACACGGCAGCCGAAGGCGCCCCGGACGCGCCGGTGAAGGGCAACGTGGTGACCGAGCTGGTGGACCTGCTGGTGGCCCCGTCCCGGGCCTTCTCCGCGATGCGGCGGCGCAACGCCTGGGCGCATGGCGCCATCCTGGCGTTCCTGACGGTCGTGATCCTGGTGGCGCTGCGCGGCCTCGTGGAGCCGTTCCTCGACGCCAACATGGCCGCGATGCTGCGTCAGGCCGCCGCCAAGGGGCAGCCCATGCCCGCCGGCGCCGCCAATGCCATGGGGACGTTCGCGTGGTGGGGGTTCGTGGCGTCCACCGCGTTCACCGTGCCGTCCATGGCGCTGTTCGGCGGCGCGGCCCTCTGGCTGGCGGCGAAGGTGCTGTCGGTGCCGCTCCCCTTCGGCCGTGCCGCCGTGATCGCCACCCTCTCCACCATCACCGCCCCGGTGGGGTTACTCCTCATGGGTGCGCAGGGCGCCGTGCTCGACCCGGCCGCCGTGCGGGGGCTCACCGATGCCGCGCTGGGCCCGGTCCGCTTCATGGACCCGGCCACCACCTCGCCGGCGCTGCTGGCACTGGTCGCCCGCGTCGACCTGCTCGCGCTCTGGAGCGTGCTGCTGGAGGGGATCGGGGTGTCCGTCATGGCGGGCGTGTCGCGCGGGAGCGCGACGGCCGTGGCCGCTGTCGCCTGGCTGCTGGCCAGCATCCTCGGCATCCTGCCCACCGTGCTGCTCTGACGCGCCGGTGCGGGCCGCGGAAAACGCGCAGGCACGCACCGGAACCGGGGGGCACAAACG
>JAGWYS010000269.1 GCA_018969225.1 Gemmatimonadota bacterium
TAGGCAATCCATGTGCGCTGTCAGACCCCCTCTGGCAGGATCCCCACGAATGCACGAGTGTGGCACACAGTCGTGACCACACGTCGTCTCGGCGCTTCTCGTTCCTGGAGGTTTACCATGTCCCGCTCGCTGGTTCCGGTGCTGTTGACGCTTCTGCTCAGCGCCTGCGTGCGCACCAACGCTACCCTGCTGTCCACGAACACGGCACCACGGCCCGCCTTGCTTCCGGCTGACGTACAGATCTATCGGTCTGCGGACAAGGTGGGCCGGCCGTTCGAAGAGATCGCCCTCCTGAACGCCACCGGCGAAGCCAGCATGACCAACGAAGCCAAGATGCTGGGATCCCTGCGCAAGAAGGCAGCGGAGCTCGGGGCCAACGGCATCATCCTGGAGAACATTGCGGAGCCCAGCGCCGGAGCAAAGGTTGCGGGCGCATTCCTGGGCACTGGCGCGCAGCGGAAAGGCAAGGCGGTCGCGATCTTCGTGCAACGCGAGAAGTAGTTGGGCGCGTTTGGCGGGCGCATCCAGCGTGAAGTGCCGTCAACGCATCAACTCACCCCTCCTCCGTCACCCCCTCCGGCAGCGCCTTCCCCAGCGCCAGCGCCTCCTGCAGCCCCCGCGCGTGCCGGCATGCGCCCCGGTACTCGAACCCCGGGCAGCTGCAGGTGACGTCGGCGCCGTCCACCTCCAGCCGGTATGCCGTCCCCGTTCCGCGACTGCTGGCCATGGTGTAGCGCCGCACCAGCGGCGACGACAGCGCCCGCGCCAGGGCGCGGATGGCGTCCTCGGGGAGCGTGGGGAGCGCCTGCTGCAGCCGCTGCGCCGCCGCGTCGGCGTGCGTCTCCCGCGCGGCGCCCTGCGTGACCTCGCGCAGCAGGCGGTCCACCGGGTCCTCGCCGCTGTCGGCATCGGACACCTCGGCGATGGCCGGCGAGAACTGCCCCACCAGCCGCTCCAGCTCCGACAGCAGGTCGCCGTCCGCCGGCTCCCCCTTCCCCTCCACCAGCTGGTCCACCAGCAGCGCCTTGGTGAGCAGCACGCTGCGCACGAACTCGTCCACCGTCCCCTCGGCCACCAGGTAGCTCGCCGTCACGGTGCCGGTCTGGCCGATGCGGTACGCGCGGTCCTCCGCCTGCCAGTGGTTGGCGGGCACCCAATCCAGGTCGTTGAACACCACCTGCCGCGCGGCGGTGAGGGTGATCCCCACGCCGCCGGCGACGATGTTGGCCACGAACACGCGCACGTCGTCGTCGGTCTGGAAGCGGTCCACCAGCCGCTGGCGCGAACGGGCGGGCGTCTTTCCCGTCAGCAGCACGGCCTGCTCGCCGAAGTGCTCGGCGATGGCCTGCGCCGGGGCGTCGAAGCCGGTGAACACGATGACCTTCTCCCCCTGCGCCACGGCCCCCTCCACCAGGTCCACGGTGGCGGACACCTTGGCGGTGGCCAGCTGCAGCCGCGCCTTGGAGAGGGCGGCCAGCAGCCGCGTGCGGTCCTGCCCCACGGGGGCACGGCGCGCCTTCCCCCGCGCGGCCTGCGCGCGCTCCTGCGCCCCGGTCATCATCAGCTCCAGCGCGCGGCGCATCTCCTTGCGCGCCGTCCCCGCGGGGACGGTCACGGGGACCCAGGAGCGCAGCTTGGGGGGGAGATCCAGCACCTCGTCCTTGGTGCGGCGCAGCATGGCGCCGTGCAGCTGGATGCGCAGCTCGTCCAAGTTGCTGGCGCCGTCGGTGACCCACCCGTACCCGTTGTGCGTGGCGTCGCAGTAGCGCTTGGCGAAGGAGAGGAAACTGCGCGCCATGGGGTGGCGCACCAGCTGCAGCAGCGGAAACAGGTCGCGCGGCCGGTTGGTCACCGGGGTGCCGGTGAGGCAGTGCACCACGGCGTCGGGGGCGCCCTCCACCAGCGCGCGCGCCAGCCGCGACCGCTGCGACGTGTGGTTCTTGAGGTAGTGCGCCTCGTCAAACACCACGCCGGTCCAGGGCAGGGCGCG
The DNA here is from genome assembly GCA_018969225.1 of Gemmatimonadota bacterium. GTDB lineage: Bacteria > Gemmatimonadota > Gemmatimonadetes > Gemmatimonadales > Gemmatimonadaceae > Gemmatimonas. The sequence continues at coordinate 1,991 of JAGWYS010000269.1, forward strand.
CAGCGCGTCCTGGTGCCGCCCCAGGATGTCGTAGTTGACCAGCACCCACCCCCGATACGCCGCGTCGGGGACGGCGCCGGGGCCCACGATGCGCACCGGGTCGTCGGGGAACACCCGCGCGATCTCGCGCCCCCAGTTGAGCTTCACCGACGCCGGCGTGATCACCAGCCAGGGCCCCTCCGGGGCGGCCTCGCGCAGCGCCACGATGCTCTGCCGAGTCTTCCCCAGCCCCATGTCGTCGGCCAGGATGGCGCGGCGACGCCCCAGGAGGAACGCCACCCCCTCCACCTGGTGCGGGAAGAGCCCGGTGGCCAGGCGGCGGGCGCGGGCGAGGGCTTCGGCGCGGACGTCGGGGGAGGGGGCGACGAGCTTGCTGTTCGACACGGCCGCCTACCCCGCCACCACCGCCACGTGCACCACCCCGTGCACCTCTTCATGCGCCACCCCGGCGGCATCCACCTCCGCCTCGCCCTCCCCCGCCGTCCCCACCGCGGTGTCGTACGCCGAGAACCGGTACCCCTGCCGGGCGCGCTCCGTGCGCAGCCGCGTGCGCGGCGGCAGCTGCGCCTCCTCGTGGGTGCGCCACGCCTCGGGGCCCTCGGACGGGGCGGGGGCCTCCGCCCCCAGCCACCGCCGGATCTCCCCGTCCGTGGGGAGCGGCATGGTCGTGTCATCGCTCGCGCCCTGCGGGTGCATGCGGCGCCGTTCCCCCAGCGCCTCCGTGGCCGCTGCCCGCTGCAGCTTCCGCCACAGCTTCGCGAACAGCTGCGCGTTCCCGTACCGGTCCGCATGGCTCAGCCGCCCGTTGATGGCCCACACTACCCCCACCACGGCGTCGCCGGCGCCCGCCACCGCCTGGTCCAGCGCGGGGAAGTAGTCGTCCACCGCCATGCGCACGTGCGCCTGCTCGTAGGTGAGCTCCAGGCTGCTGGGGGAGGCGGCGGCGCGCACCTCGCCGTCCAGCGCGTCGCGCAGCTGCTGCTGCTCGTCGCCCACGCTCTGCCACACCTTCCCCTGGTCGCGGTCCATCAGCATGGCCAGCCGCGCCTTCTTGCTGGCCAGCGCGTGCTTGGACTCGGAGAAGTGCGACACGGGCTCGGCGCGGCGCGGCGACCACCGCGCGTGCTCCACGCAGTAGGCCGGCAGCGGCACCCGCCCCGAGCGCGCGGGGACGATGAAGTCGGTGCCGATGGTGCGGTCCTGCTTCCCCCCCTTCACGATGTCCCCCGCCTGGATGAAGAGGTCGAGGTCGCCCAGGTTCTCGATGAGCAGCTGGTTCACCTGGCTGGTCTCGTGGAGCACCGCCAGCTGTGCGGCGATGGCCCCCTCCAGCACGGCATAGTCGCGCCCCGCGGCGTCGGGATCGAGGACGAACCAGGCGGTGAGGTTGTGGGCGGTGACGGCGGGGGAGAGCATGACCATGACAGGCTCCGGCGCGGTGGCGGTGCGGGGGGTGAGCGTCCGGCTTGGTGCCCGGACACCCCCATGATGCGCGGGGGGTCTGACAGTGGCGGGACAGGCAGCCGGCACCAGCGAACCCAACCGTGTTGCGTGCGCGACAGCGCGCGTTAGCATTGGCAGGGTAGAGCGCATTGGTCCCCTCTCCACTTTTGTGAATGCCGTGGAAGGCATCTCTCCGTATTACGTAAACGGAATACGCGCAGGGTCCGGTTGTGTCTTCGCAGCCGCGATGGGCGGCGAAGGATCAAGTGTTCCCTTTATGAAATACGACGAATGATCGATGGACATCGGGTAGTCAGCTCACATCACGAGTTCGGCCTGCACCTGCGGCTGGCCCGGCGCGCACGCCAGCTCACGCAGCAGCAGGCGGCGGTGCTGGCGGGGGTGGGGGTGCGACTGTGGAACGAGGCCGAGAACGGCCGGCGCTCACAGGTGGGGCTGGAGAC
>JAGWYS010000270.1 GCA_018969225.1 Gemmatimonadota bacterium
CGACCACCTGGAGTCCCGCGACGACCGGCTGCTCATCCCCGGCGTGGGGTTCTCCATCGAGCCGGGGGTGTACCTCCCCGGGGAACTGGGGGTGCGGTCGGAGGTGAACGCCCTGGTGACCGAGGACCGCCTGCTGGTGACGCCCGGGGAGCCGCAGCGCGACCTGTTCGTCGTGTGACGCGCGCGGGGCGCGTCGCGGCGTGCTTGCTGGCGGCGCTCCCGCTGGCGGGTTCGTGCGGGGAGTCGCCGGACGCGCCCTTCCTGGCTGACGGGCGCGGGGGGGCCTCGCGCCGGGTGCCCCCTCCGCCGGCCGCGCGGCAGCGCGGGACGGCCCCGCCGGACCAGGCCACCGATCCCGTGGTGGTGGCGCCGAGGGACCGCGCGGGGAGCGTCCTGGAGGCGCGCCCCGCGCCCCGCCTGTCGGCGGCGTGGCAGTTGGCCAACGCGGTCAGCGGCGAGCGGTACGTGGTCCGGGGCGTGGTGGGGGGCGCCACCGTGGAGGGGCGGATCACCGTGGCCGACCGCCGGCGCCCCTTCGGGCGTGACACGTCCATCGTCCCCACCCACGACCTGCAGGCGTGCCGTCCGTTCACGGACACGCGGGTTCCCAACCGCGACGGCGGGGTGGGGGAGGCCGTGGTGTGGTTGGCCGGCGTGCGCGCCGGCCCGCCCGACACCACGGCGATGCGCGCCCGCGTGGTGCTGGAGGGGTGCCGGCTGGTGCCGCGCGTGCAGCGGGTGCGGCTGGGGAGCACCCTGCTGGTCGGCTCGGGGGATGCGATGTCCAGCGTCCTCCGCTTCTCCTCGGAGATGGACCCGGCCCGATCGCTGGCGGAGGTGGGCTTCACCGATGCGGGGCAGGTGGTCCCGGTGGAGACCATCACGCGCGCACCGGGGTTGGTGCGGGTGCGCGACGCCCGGCATCCGTGGGTGTCGGGGTTGCTGGCCGTGGCGCCGCACCCGTGGGTGGCGGTGACCGAGGCGGACGGGGCCTTCCGCTTCGGCGATGTCCCCCCGGGGCGCTACACCTTGGTGGTGTGGCAGGAGGCGCTGGGGATGCGCACCCAGCCGCTGCGCGTGGACGCCAGCGTGCGGGTGCGCGTCACCGTGACGTATTGAGCAGGGTGGCGCGCCGCCCCGGCGACCGAGGTCAGCGCCCCAGGTCGTGGAGCCGCGCGTAGAGCCCGTCGCCCTGCTCCAGCAGCGCGGCGTGCGTCCCGGTCTCCACCACCGCGCCCTCGTCCAGCACCACCACCCGGTCGGCGCGCCGCACCGTGCTCAGCCGGTGCGCGATCAGCAGTGTGGTGCGTCCGTGCAGGAGCTCCGCCAGCGCCGCCTCCACCAGCCGTTCGCTCTCCGTGTCCAGCGAGGAGGTGGCTTCGTCGAGGATCACCACCGTCGGGTCCTTGAGGAACACCCGGGCCAGCGCCACGCGCTGGCGCTGCCCCCCGGAGAGCTTCACGCCGCGCTCCCCCACGCGGGTGTGCCACCCCACGGGGAGGCGCTCGATGAACTCCCACGCGTGCGCCGCGCGCGCGGCGCGCTCCACCGCCGCGTCGGGGGCGCCCGGCGCGGCGTAGGCGATGTTCTCCCGGATGGTGCCGCTGAACAGCACCGGCTCCTGCGGCACGATGCCGATGGCGCCGCGGAGTGCGCGCAGCGACAGCCGTCGGATGTCCACGCCGTCCAGCGTGATGCGCCCGGCGGTGACGTCGAAGAAGCGCGGCAGGAGGTTGGCCACCGTGGTCTTCCCCGCCCCTGAGCGCCCCACCAGCGCCACCACCTCGCCGGGGGCCAGCGCCAGCGTGAGGTCGCGCACCACCGGCGCGCCGCCGCCGGCGTAGGCGAAGGACACCCCCTCGAACGCCACCGCGCCGCGCAGGGGCGCGGGGAGCGGCACCGGGTCGGCGGGCTCGCGGATGGCGGGGACGGTGTCCAGCAGCTCGAAGGTGCGCTGCGCCGCGCCGGCGGCCTCCTGGAAGTTCCCGAAGAGCGAGGCCAGCGACCCCACGGCGGCGGCCACGAAGAGCGCGTAGAACAGGTAGGCCACCAGCGCGCCGGCGGTGAGCCGCCCCGCCAGCACCTGCACCCCGCCCTGCCACAGCACCACCGCCACCGCGGCGAACGCCACGAACCCCACCACGCTGAAGAACAGCGCGCGGGTGCGGGCCCGCGCCACCGCGACGGTCACCAGCGCGCGGAGCCGGTCGGCGAAGCGCGCCGCCTCCTCCGGTTCGCGCGTGAAGCTCTGCACCGTGCGGATCGCCCCGAACGCCTCGTCGGCCATCCCCATCGCCTCGGCCACCCGGTCCTGCACCCCGGTGGTGGCGCGGCGCAGCGCCCGCCCGAAGAGCAGCGCGGCCCCCACCACCACCGGCACCACCGCCAGCGTGGTGAGGGTGAGCCCGGGGTTGGTGACGAACAGCATCACCACGCCGCCCGCCAGGAACAGCAGCTGGCGCGACAGCTCCGACACCCACGTGCCCAGGAACGACTGGAGCACGCCGAGGTCCGCCGAGAGGCGGCTGGTGAGCTCGCCGGCGCGGCGCTCGGCGAAGTACGCCGGGTCCAGCCCGATCGCGTGCGCGAAGGCGCGCTCGCGCAGCGCCGCCACGATCCGCTCGGTGGTGCTGCTCAGCAGGAACACCTGCCCGTAGTTGGCCAGCGCCTGCAGCGCGAACACCCCCACCAGCGTCAGCGCGAGGCGGTCCAGCAGGGCGCGGTCGCGCGCCTCGAAGGCGGCGTCCAGCAGGACCCGCAGGACGGCGGGGAACACCAGCCCCGCCGCGGCGGCCACCGCCAGCAGCAGCGCGGCCACGGCCAGGCGCGGGGCGTGGGGGCGGAGCAGGGGGCGGAGCCGCGCGAGGGCGGCGCGCCCGGTGGTGAGCCCCCGCGTCGGGCGCGGCCGTATGCGCGCCTCGAGGCGCGCCTTCAGCCGCGTCTTCAGCCGCGCCACGCCCGGTCGAGGGCCATGGCCAGGAACAGGAGCGCCAGGTACAGCAGCGAGTACTTGTACAGCCACCACGCGGGCCCCGACCAGGGGGCGCCGCGGCGCGCCGCGGCGGGGATGCGCCACACGCCGCGCACCAGCAGCGCGTTGAGCAGCACGGCCGACGCGAGGTACACCAGGCCAAAGGCCCCCGTGAGCGCCGGCAGGAGGGTGAGCGCCACCAGGATGACCGTGTACCACCCCATCTGCCGCATCGTCTCCCGCTCCCCCCACACGAGCGGGGCCATGGGGACGCGCGCGCGCCCGTAGTCGGCCTGCTTGAGCAGCGCCAGCGCCCAGAAGTGCGGCGGCGTCCAGTAGAACACGATGAGGAACAGGCACAGCGCCGTCACGTCGAGCGTGCCGGTGACCGCGGCCCACCCCACCAGCGGGGGGAACGCCCCGGCCGCGCCGCCAATGACGATGTTCTGCGGCGACGAGCGCTTGAGCCACCGCGTGTAGATGAACACGTAGAAGTAGAACCCGCCCAGCGCGAGCCCCGCGCTGAGGACGTTCACGAAGTGCGCCAGCAGCCACGTGGCCAGCGTGGCGCACGCCACCCCGAACGCCAGCACCTGCACGGGGGACATCCGCCCGCTGGGGATGGGGCGCAGCCGCGTGCGCGCCATCACGTCGTCGATGTCGCGGTCGAGGTACATGTTGACCGCGTTGGCGCCCCCCGCCATGAGGTAGCCCCCCAGCGTGACCAGCAGCACGGTGGCCAGCGAGGGCGACCCGGCCGCGTACATGGGGGCCACGGTGGTGACGAGCAGCAGCGAGATGATGCGCGGCTTCGTGAGGGCCACCAGGTCGCGCGCGAGCGGGGTGTCGGTCGCCGGGCTGAGCCCGGCTCCGCCCGCCCCCTCGGCGGCCCC
>JAGWYS010000032.1 GCA_018969225.1 Gemmatimonadota bacterium
CAGGTAGTCGGCGCGGCGGTTCTGGTACTTCAGGTAGTACGCGTGCTCCCACACGTCCACGCCCAGGAGCGCGTGCTTCCCCTCCATCAGCGGGTTGTCCTGGTTGGGGGTGCTCACGATCGACAGCGCCCCCTCGTGCTGCACCAGCCACGCCCACCCGGAACCGAACCGCCCCATCCCCGCCGCCTGGAACTGCTCGCGGAAGGCGGCGAAGGAGCCGAAGGTCCGCGTGATCGCCTCCCCCAGCGCGCCCCCGGGCTCGCCGCCGGCGTTCGGCGCCATCAGCGTCCAGAACAGCGCGTGGTTCCAGTGCCCGCCGCCGTTGTTGCGCACCGCCGTGCGCACCGCCTCCGGCACCTCGGCGATCCGGCGGCACAGGTCGTCCAGCGACCACGAGGCCAGCTCGGGCGCCTTGTCGATCGCCGCGTTCAGGTTCGTGACATACGCCTGGTGGTGCTTGCCGTGGTGGATCTGCATGGTCTGCGTGTCGATGTGCGGCTCGAGCGCCTCGAACGCGTAGGGCAGGGCGGGCAGGACATGGGCCATGGAAGGACTCCGGATGGAAGGGTCGGAAGGCGAGGCGGGGTCAGCGCGCCGCGGCGGCGCGCCGCTCCCGCCACCAGGCGATGAGCCCGGGGAGGATCGAGAGGAAGATCACCAGCAGGATGATCTTCTCCACGTGCTCGGCCACGCCCGGGACGGTGCGCGCCAGCACGTAGCCGGTGAGGAGCATGCTCCAGATCCAGAGCACGCCCCCCAGGATGTTGTAGGCCACGAAGGCGGGGTACCGCATCTGCCCCACCCCCGCCACCACCGGGGCGAAGGTCCGCGCGATCGGCATGAAGCGCGCCAGCACGATCGCCTTCCCCCCGTGCCGTTCGTAGAAGCCCTGGGCCGTGAGCAGGTGCTTGCGATGGAAGAACAGCGAGTCCTCGCGCGTGAAGATGCGCGGGCCCGTGGCCTTGCCGATGGCGTACCCCACGCTGTCGCCGACGATGGCGGCCGCGCACAGGATCACCCCCAGCAGCCAGACATTGAGCCCGAAGGCGGGGTCGGCCGCCAGGAGCCCCGCCGTCACCAGCAGCGAGTCCCCGGGGAGGAAGAAGCCGGCCAGCAGCCCGGTCTCGGAAAAGATGATCAGCGTCAGCCCGACGTACCCCGCCCACTGCACCAGGGCGGGAAGGTCGCGCAGCCGCTCGAAGAATGCCGTCAGGAATTCCACGCGCACACCGGCAGGGGGAAGGCGCGGGGGCGAATGGCGCCCGCGCGCGACCGTAAGCTCGCCGGGGCGGGGGGCAAGGGTCAACGCCCGAGACGAGGTGATGGGTGGCCGCCGGCCGCCTGGCGGGATACGTTGCCGCCGTGACCCCCCTTCCCCCCGCCAGCGCCGCGCCCTGGGACGTGCACGTGGTGGCGCACACCCATTGGGACCGCGAGTGGTACCATGCGGCCAGTCGCTTCCGTCAGCGGTTGGTGGCGCTGATGGACGCGCTGCTGGAGCATCCGGGCGACGGCACGCCCTTCCTGCTGGACGGGCAGGCCATCACCCTGCGCGATTATCTGGCCGTGCGCCCGGAGGCGGCCCCCCGGCTGGGCGAGGCGCTCCGCAACGGCGCCCTCGAGGCCGGGCCGTGGTTCGTCCTCGCCGATGCGCTCATCCCGGGTGGGGAGGCGCTCATCCGCAACCTCGAGGCCGGGCGTCGTGAGTTGGCGCGGCACGGGGCCGCTCCCCCCGCCGTGGCCTACTGCCCCGACAGCTTCGGCCATCCTGCCGCGCTCCCCGCCATCGCCCAGGGGTTCGGGCTCCCGGTGGCGGTGGTGTGGCGGGGGATGGGCGGCCCCAGGCACCCACGGGCGGCCGCCGTGCGCTGGCGCGCCCCGGATGGCTCGTCGGTGGTGGCGTGGCACCTCCCCCCAGACGGCTATGAGATCGGGGCCACGCTCCCCGACGCGCCGCACGACGCGCAGGCGCGGTGGCTGCGGCTAGGCCCCGTCATTGCCGACCGTCACCTCCAGGGGCCGTGGCTGCTCCTCAACGGGGCCGACCACCACGCCCGCCAGCCCGCGCTGGAGGCGGCCATCGCCGCGCTGGCGGCCGCGGCCGCGCCCGGGGCGGTCGTGCGCCGTGGCACCCTGCAGGGCTTCGCCCGCGCGCTCGAGGCCCACGCGCGCGCCGTGGCGCTCCCCGAGGTCGCGGGTGAACTGCGCGACAGCTACGGGTACACCTGGACGCTGGGCGGGACGCTGGCCACGCGGGCGCACCAGAAGCGCCGCAACGCCCGCCTCGAGCGGCTGCTCCTGCGCGACGTGGAGCCGTGGGGCGCCCTGGCATGGTGCCACGCCCCCGCGGAGGCGCGCCGCGTCGCGAACGATGGGCGCCTCACCCTGGCCCAGTGGCCGGCGCTCCTTGCGGCGGCCTGGGAAACCCTGCTGGCCACGCATCCGCACGACACCCTCTGCGGCTGTTCCACCGACACCGTGGCCCGCGCCATGGACGCCCGGCAGGACGCCGTGGCCGCGCAGGCGCGCGGCCTGCGCACCGAGGCGCTGGCGCTGGCGCTGGGACACGATCCGGTCGCGGCGCGGCGACAGCCACCGCCGTGCGACGCGGCGGTGCTGCTGCGCAATCGGACGGCCGCGCCACGCGGGGGGCTCGCCAGGGTCACGCTCGTGCACACGGTGGCGGACGCCCCGGCCGGCCCGGCCAGCGCAGGCGCGCCGGCCGTGCCCTGGGATCGCGCGACACCGCTCCCCCTCCCCGAGCGATGGCTGGTGCAGCCGGAGTCCGGCGGCATGGCCTTCCATCGGCGCGAGTCATCGCAGCACTACCCCGACAACGACCTGGTGCGGGTGCGCCGCATGCTGGCCTGGGTCCCGGAGGTCCCCGCCTTCGGCGTGCGGCTCCTGGCCGGTCCGCCGGCCGAGGTGCCGCCGCCCCCTCCCGCCGTGCGCGCCATCCGGGTCCCCGCGTCCGACGGGGCACCATCCCGGTGGTGCCTGGAGCACGATCGCCTCCGCGTGGAGGTGCGGGAGGGGTGCGTGTGCGTCGAGGTGCGCGACCCGGAGGCTCCGCGACGGTTGGAGGACGCCCTGTGGCTGGAATCGCAGGACGATGCCGGGGACAGTTACACGCCGTCGCCTCGCGGCGCCCCGCAGCGGCTGACCCTCGTGCGGGCCACCCTTGGGGCGCGCGGACCGCTGCGCGCCGCGGTGCGCCTGCACTGGCGGCTCCCGGGCGGCGATCCGGACCCGATTCCGTCCGCGCTCGAGGACGCGGCCCCGCGCCGTGCGGGAGCGCGGCGCCGCGGGGGCGTGCGCGCGGTCACGGAGCTCGCCGTGGAGGTCGGCAGCCCGCTGCTGCGCTGCCGGGTGGTGGTCCGCAACCGCCGCCGCAACCATCGGCTGCGGTTGGTGTGGGGCGTTGATGTACACGGTGGGCCCGTGGTGGCCGACGCCGCGCTGGGGCCCGTCGAGCGGGAGCCGGTGGCGCCGCCGCCGCACGCGCGTGAGGCGGTCCCCGACGGGATGCCGCTGCACCGCTGGGTGAGCACGGCGGCCGGCCACCGCGGCGCCGCGCTGTTCTCCGACGGGTTGGCCGAGGCGATGGTGGCCCCCGGGCGGCTGGGGGTGACGCTGCTGCGGGCCGTCGGGGAGCTGTCGCGGGCCACCCTTCCGGAACGGCCGGGGCACGCCGGGTGGCCCTGCGCCACCCCGCTCGCCCAGGCACAGGGGCGCTACGGCGCCCTGGTCGCGCTCTGGCTGCATGGCCCGCACACCCCTGCGTTGTGGCCGGAGCTGGCTCGGCTGGCGGAGGACCTGTTGGTGCCGTTGGAGGGGACGCCGTGGCGCGATCCGCTCCCGCCCGGTGCCGAGCCCACAGGCATGACATTGGCCGGCCCCGAACTGGTGGGGCACGGGCTCGAGTTCAGCACGGTCACGGTGGCCCACGACGGCGAGGCGCTGGTGCTGCGCGCGGTCAACCTGCTGGACGCGCCGGTGACGGGCGCGTGGCGCCTCCCCGGGCGCGCCCGCGCCGACGGTCAGGGGGCGGGCGCGCTGTGGGTCACCCCCTGTCGCTTGGACGGAACCCCCACGGGGGAGACCGTCCCCCTCCGGGACGGTCGCTATCCGTTTGTCGCGCCGCCACGGGGGGTGGTGACCGTGCGTGTCACCCGCGCGCCGCGACGGTGACGTCAGGGGCGGGCGCCGAAGGCTCGCCCTCCCGCTCCGCCGTCGCCAGCGCGTCCCCCACCCGGGTGCACGCCAGCACCGCCAGCACCAACGCCGCCCCCGGGGCCAGCGCCACCCATGGCGCCGCCAGCAGCCATTCGCGTCCGGCACTGATCATCGAACCCCAACTGGCTGCGGGCGGCTGCACCCCCAATCCCAGGAACGACAGCCCGCTTTCCAGCACCATCGCGTTCCCCACCCCCAGCGTGATGGCCACCCCCGCGCCTCCCAGCGCGTTGGGGAGCACGTGCCGGACCAGCAATCGACACGGTGGCGCGCCCAGCGCCAGCGCCCCCTCCACATACGCATGGGTGCGCACCAGTCGCACCTCCGCCCGCACCAGCCGCATCACCGCCATCCATCCGGTCAGCGCCAGCACCGACACCACCACCACCGTCCCCGGCCCCCACAAGGCGGCCACCACCAGCAGCAGCACCAGCCGTGGCACCGCCAGCAGGGTGTCGGCCACGGCCGAGACCATCCGGTCGCTCGCCCCGCCTCGCCACCCGGCCAGCGCCCCCAGCGCAATCCCCAGCGCCCCCGACAGCAGCGCCCCCGACACCCCCACCCCCAGCGACACCCGCGCGCCCTGCCACAGGCGCAGGAAGAGGTCGCGCCCGAAGGCGTCGGTCCCCAGCAGGTGCCACTGCCCAAGCCCGTCGCGCGTCAATGGCGGCACCAGGCGGGTGGCCAGCACGTCGCCGATCGCCGCCGCCGAAGGGGGCGTCACCCACGGCACCACCAGTGCCCCCGTAGTCAGCAGCAGCAGCCCCCACCGGGCCCACCGCCCCTCGCGCCGCCGCCATGTCGCCCGCGTCATGTCGCCCTCGTCATGTCGCGCGCCGGCGCGGGTCCAGCAGCACCAGCACGGCGTCCGCCAGCAGTGTGCTCCCCACCACGGCGGCGGCATACACCAGCGCCATCCCCTGGACCACGGGGTAGTCACGGGCGGCGATGGCGGCCAGCATGGCGCGCCCCATCCCCGGCCAGGCGAACACCTGCTCCACGAACACCGACCCGGCGATGACCCCCGGCAACAGCAGCCCGGCCACCACCACCAGCGACGTCGCCGACGGGAGCAGGATGTGCCGCCAGTCCACGACGGCCGGCGGGAGGCCATGCGCCCGCGCGGTGCGCACGTGCGGCGCCCCGCGCCCCTCCCGCACCGCCTGGCGGGCGTAGCGCGCCATCCCCGCCACCCCGGGGATGGCCAGCGTGAGCACCGGGAGCACGGCGTGGCGCAGCAGGTCCGCGATTCCCGCGCCGTCACCCATCTGCGCCGGGTCGCGCATCCCGAACGCCGGCAGCCGCACCCACGCCGGCGCCCCCATGGCCGCCATGCCGGAGGTGAACAGCGCCACCAGCGCCAGCGCCAGCCAGAACCCGGGAATCGCCTGGGCCACCGTGCACGCCGCGGCCGTCCATCGGTCGCCGCGGGGCGACAGGCGCAGCGCCTGCGCCGTCCCCAGCAGGGTGCCTAGCAGCAGCGACAGCGCCAGCGACGCGCCGCCCAGCCCCAGCGACACGGGGAGCGCCTCCGCGATTACCCGCGTCACCGGGACGGCGCGCGCCACGCTCACGCCGAGGTCACCTCGCGCCACCCCCGCCAGCCACGTCGCGTACTGGGCCGGAAGCGGCGCGTCCAGTCCCAGCGCCGCCCGGCGGTCGGCCAGCTCCGCCGCCGACGCGGTGGGACCCGCCAGCAGCAGCACCGGGTCCCCGGGGGCCAGGTGCAGCAGCACGAAGGTGAGCGTGGCCACCAGCCACAGCAGGACGAGCGCGTCGGCGACGCGCGCAGCAACGGGGCGCACGCAGGGAGAATGCCCGCGGAACCGGGGCCGTCAACCCGCCGCGCGCGCTGGCGCGTCGCGGCGCACCATGCCGGTGCGCCCGCACCCCCGCATATTCCGCCCATGGATTCGCGCATCGGTCCCGGGCGCCCGCGGTGGAGCACGGTCGTGACGGCGGTGTGCCTCGCGGCCGCCTCCTCGGGCGGGGCCGCGTGCGCCGGCGCCGATCGCCCCCCGGGCACGGTCGTGATGGCCTCCGGCGCCGACCTCGAGTCGGGCAACCCGCTGCTCACCGTGCACCCGCTCTCCCGGCAGGTGCAACGGCACGCCCTGTTCGTGACCCTCGTGCGGTTGGACTCGGCCCTGCGTCCCCAACCCTACTACGCCCGCCGCTGGCGCTGGTCCGCCGATCGCACGCGGCTCACGATGGTGCTGACGCCGACTCTCCGGTGGCACGACGGGGTCCCCACCACGGCGCACGATGCCGCGTTCACCCTCGAGGCGGCCCGCGATCCGGCCCTGGGTTCCCCGCGAGCCGCCGAGCTGGCGGCCGTGGCGGCGGTGGCCGCCCCGGATGACACCACGCTGCAGCTACGCTTTGTCCGCCCGCAGGCGGCGCTCCCGCTGGTGCTGGCCGAGCTCCCGCTGGTGCCGCGGCATCGGCTGGACACCGTGCCGCGCGTCCGGTGGCGCGCGCACCCCTTCAGCACCGCCCCCGTGGGGAACGGCCCCTTCCGCTTTGCGGGGCGCACCCCGGGGCGCCTGTGGCGCTTCGAGCGCTGGGGCGGGTTCCCGCCCGAGTTGGGTGGCCCGCCGCGCCTGCGCGCGTTCGTGGTGGCGGTGGTGGACGAAAGCGCCACCAAGTTCGCCGGGCTGGTCAGCGGCGAGTTGGATGTCGCCGGGGTGTCTCCGGCCATGGCGACGCTGGTGGCCCGTGACCCCACCTTGGTGCTGGAGACCCCGCCCGCCCTGTTCTCCACCGTGCTGGCGTTCAACACCACGCGCGCACCCTTCAGCGACCCGCGGGTGCGGCGCGCCCTGTCGATGGCCGTCGATCGACGGCGCCTCGTGGCGGCCGCGGTGGCGGGCTACGGCACGCCGGCCGTTGGACCCATTCCCCCCGGGATCCCCTTCGCGCCGGTGGACACCCCGCACGTGGATCGTTCGGGCGCGCGCGCCACGCTCGACTCCGCCGGCTGGAGGCTTCCCCCGGGGGGAACCATCCGGCAGCGTGGCGGGCGCCCGCTGGAGGTCACGCTGCTCTCGGTGGGCAGCGGCGACCTCGCGGCGGAACAACTGGTGCAGGCGGACCTCGCCGCCATCGGGGTGGCCGTCCGCCTCCGCGTGCGCGAGCTGGGGGCCTTCCTCGCCGCGCTCCGCCCGCCGGCGCGCGACTACGACCTGGCCATCACGGGCATCCCCGGGACGCTGGCCTTGGGGCACCTGGGGGCGCTCTTCAACTCCGCCCAGCGCGGGGGGGCGCTCGACTACACCGGGTTCCACACCCCCGAGCTGGACGCCCGCCTCGACGCCGCGGCCGCCGCCGCCCCCGACGCGCAGGGGCGCGCGTGGCACGAAGTGGATACCCTCCTACGCCGCGACATGCCGGTGGCGTGGCTGTACCATGCCCGCGGCGTGCAGGGGCGCTCCCGGCGGCTGGCGGGCGTCACCATGGACCTCCGGGGCGAACTGGCCACCGTGGCGCGCTGGGAGCGCGTCCAGCCGTGACGTTCCGCCACCTCCTCCCCGTTGACCTGGTGGCGCGTCGCGCGGCCACGGCGCCCGGCGCCCCGTTGGGGGCGCTGGCCGACGCGTTGGCCGACGAGCTGGACCCGCTGCTGGCCGTGCACGCGCGGGGCGCGCTCCCCATCCCCGAGGGGAAGGCCCTGCTCACGCGCATTGGCGGCCGCTGCCCGGTCCATGGCGTCCTCCTGGACTTCAACCCGTGGGAGCCCCGTCGCCATCACTGCACCCGCTGCGGGCGCCACTGGCGGGGCGCCGATCATGACGGCTGGTGGCGGCTGGGGGCGCACCTCTGGCTCATGGAGCGCGCCGTGCATGCCGCCATGCTGGGCGCCCTGCGCGGTGACGCGCGGCATGCCGTCCTGGCGCGCGATATCCTGGACGGCGTCGCCGACCGCTACGCGTCGTGGCCCAACCGCGACAACGTGCTGGGGCCCAGCCGGCCGTTCTTCAGCACGTACCTCGAGGCCATCTGGCTCCTCAACGCCTGCCACGCGCTGGCACTGCTGGAAGCCGCCGACCCCGCCGGCACGGCCGCCACCGGCGCGCGCGTGCGGGACCGGCTGCTGGCCCCGTCGGCCGCGCTGGTGGCCGGCTTCCCCGAGGGGCGCTCCAACCGTCAGGCGTGGAACTCGGCCGCCCTCCTGGCGGCCGGGCGCCTGCTGGACGAGCCGGCAACGGTGCAGCGCGCCCGGGGCGACGAGGTGCGTCGGCTGCTTGCCGAGGGCGTCCTCGACGACGGCAGCTGGTTCGAGGGGGAGAACTACCATCTGTTCGCGCACCGGGGCCTGTGGTACGGCGTGCAGCAACTCGAGGCCTGCGGAGATCCCGTCCCCCCGCCGCTGCGCGCCCGCTTCCTGGCGGGATTCGAGACCCCGTGGGCCGGGGTGCTCCCCGACGACACCTTCCCGGCGCGCCGCGATGCCCCGTACGCGGTGTCCATCCGGCAGTGGCGCATCGCCGAGTGGGCCGAACTGGGGTGGGCGATGGGGCGGTCGCCCGTGCTGGCCGCGCTCCTCACGCGCCTGTACGACGGGCGCGGGGGCGGGTCGGCGGCGGAGCGGGCCTGGTCCACGGCGGATGCCGAGCGCCCCACGCCCTCCGCGCACCTGACCCGGGCGTCGCTGTCGTGGCGCGCGCTGCTCATGGCGGACCCGGAGCCCCCCCCGCCCGTCGAGTGGCGGCCAGCCAGCCGGGTGCTCCCCGCGCAGGGGATGGCGGTGCTGCGGCGTGACCACGGCCGGGTGGCGGTGGCGCTGGAAGGCGGGCACGCCGGCGGTGCTCATGGCCACCCCGACCAGTTGGCGCTCACCCTGCAGCGCGGGGCGCACCGGTGGCTGGAGGACCTCGGCACGGGCAGCTACACCGTGCGCACGTTGCACTGGTATCGCAGCACTCTCGCGCACCACGCGCCGCTGGTGGACGGACGTTCGCAGGCGCGCGTCGATGGCGCCCTGCTGGCGTGGGAGGATCGCGGCGGGGCCGGCTGGGTGTGGAAGCGGGTGGAGGGGCTGGCCCCCGGGGTGGACGCGGACCGCGCCGTCGTGGTGTGCGACGGGTATGCCGTGGACCGCCTGCACTGGACGGCGCAGCACCCGGTCACCTTGGCGCTGCCGGTGGCGGCGGGGGCGGTGGTGGAGCCCTCCCCGGCGTGGGAGGCGGCCATCCCGGTGGGCGGCGGCGGACTGGAGGATGGCTTCGACTTCGTGACCGGCGCCGAGCGGGCGCCCGCGTCGGGGCTGCTGCGGCTGGTGGTGCCGGCGGTGGGGCGTCCGCCAACCGCCGCTGAGGCTCGGTGCTGGGTGGTGGTTCCCGCTGGCGCGGCGTTGTGGCGCGGGTGGGTGCCGGGGGCGCCGGGGTGCCCGCCGCAACGTCGCCACTGGGTCGAGATACCCGGCGTGTCGGGCACGCTCTGGAGCGTCTGGGCGTGGCCCGACGACCAGGGGATGGTCAACGTGGCACACGCGGCCGTCCCCACCGAGGGACCGGATGGGGTGGTCGTGACCACGGCCGACGGCACCGCCGCGACGCATCACCCCGCCGAGCATGGGTGGCACATCGCGTTGACCGCGGGTGGGGCGCGCAGCTCCATCGACTTGGGCGGCCTGGTGGTGCCACCCACGCGCACGGGGGGCGAGGAGGTGCCGTCGGATGACCGCCCGGTTGGCACGCCCGCTCCATCCCCGTCGGTCCCGGTGCCAGCCGTTGTGAGGGTCCCCCGCGCCCGCGAGCGTTGTGCGCCGTCGGACGCCATCGGCGAGGACGCGGAGTGCCGTGGCGCGTTGGTCCTTCCCCTTGGCGAGTCCAGCTACGTGCCAACGGAGCAGGGGTGGCGGGAGGCGGGCGCTCCCACCGCGGAGGTTGCGCTGCTGGCCACCTCGAGGCACCTGGTGGTCACCATCGCGGCGCACACCGGCCCGATCGTGCCCCCGGATGCCCCGGAGAACCGGCTGGACAACGAACGACCGGAGGTGAACGCCGACGGCGTCCAGTGGTATCTGGGGGCGTCGGCCGCGGGGTGGGCCCAGGCGGGGATTGCCCTCCCCGTGGACGATTCCGCAGGGCGTCAGTGCCGCATCGTCCCCGGAAGCTGGCCCCTGCCGACGGTGCGC
The DNA here is from genome assembly GCA_018969225.1 of Gemmatimonadota bacterium. Taxonomy (GTDB): domain Bacteria; phylum Gemmatimonadota; class Gemmatimonadetes; order Gemmatimonadales; family Gemmatimonadaceae; genus Gemmatimonas. Next base: position 10,376 of record JAGWYS010000032.1, read on the forward strand.
TGGCAGGCCACGGCAACGGGCTGGTGCCTGCAGTTGGCGTGGGGGCTGGAGGCGCTCCCGCGCGACACGGACGGCACCATCCCCTTTGGCCTGGTGGTCAACGAGCGCCCTCCCGAACGGGCGCGGCGTCGCGGTCAGCTCGTGCTGGGCGGGGGGGGCGGCTTTGGCTACCTGCGTGGCGACCGACACGACACGGGCGCGGCATGGCGCCTGCGCCTGCCGGAGGACGACGCGGCGGCGCCCTGACGCCGCGCACTCTCGGGCGCGCTATCTTTCGTGGATTGCCCGGGTGCCAAGGCCTCGGGGTTCCCCTCCCGCCGAAGCGCATGGCCGACACCGCCCTCAGCGCCGTCACCGTGGTGCTGTACGAGTCCCAGGACCCCATCAACATCGCGGCGGTCATCCGCGCGATGAAGAACATGGGGGTAGCAGACCTGCGTCTCGTGCGCCCCTGTCCGTACGACCCCAACCGCATCGAGCAGGTGGCGCACGACACCCGCGACCTGGTCGAACGGATCCGTCACTGCGACACGCTGGACGAGGCGTTGGCCGACTGCGTGTATGTGGTGGCGTACTCCGGTCGCCGGAGCGCGGCGCGCTGGGAGCGCCACACCCCGCGTTCCGGCGCGGCGGCGATGCTGGCCCGGGCGCCCCAGGGGCGCGTCGCCGTGCTGTTCGGACGCGAGGACCACGGGCTGCCGAACGAGGCGCTCGACCGCGCCCACGCCATCTGCACCATCCCCACCACCGAGCACTTCTCGCTGAACGTGGCGCAGGCGTGCCTGCTGGCGCTGTACGAACTGCATCTGCTGGCCGGGGACGCGTCGCGGCGCCTGCCGCCCCCCCGGCATGCCGCCGGCACCCCCTCGGCCGAGGCCGTCGAGCGGACCTTTGCGGACATCGAGGCCGCGCTCGACGCCATCGCGTACTTCGGGACGCGCAACAAGGAGCTGATCATGCGATCGGTCCGCTCGCTGCTGTTCCGGGCGGAACCCGACGCGCGCGAGCTGGTGATGCTGCGGACCATGAGCATCGAGGTGCTCCGCACCATCGAGCGGGAGTCGCGGCGCGCCGTGCGGGAGGCGCTCGCGGCGGCGGGCGGTGCGGCCGCGGCGGCGCCACCCGCGGAACCCGCGGTGCCGTCGCCGGCGGCTGTGCCGGAGGAGCCGCGGGGATGACCGGTGGCGCCGCGGAGGCGCCTGGGGCCGGGTGGGCGACGCGCGCGTCCGCTCGCATCCCCGGCGGCTCGTCCACGGGGAGCAAGCGGCCGGCCGCGCTGTACGGCGCGCTGGCGGGCGCCCCCGGGCTCCCCACGCACGCGGTCACCGCCGAGGGGTGCCACCTCGTGGATACCACGGGGCGCCGCTACCTGGATCTCGGGATGGCCCTGGGCGCGGTGGCGATCGGGTATGCCGACGCCGACGTCACGCGGGCCGTGTGCGCCGCAGCCGCCGCGGGCCCGGTGGCCTCGCTGCCGTCGGCGCTTGAGGTGGAGGTGGCCGAGCGGCTGGCGGCGGTGATCCCCTGCGCCGAGCAGGTGCGCTTCCTGCGCACCGGGGCCGAGGCGGGTGCGGCGGCGGTGCGCCTGGCGCGGACGCTCACGGGGCGCACGCACGTCGTGGCCTGCGGCTACTTCGGGTGGCTGGATTGGTGCAGCGACGCCGCAGGGGTCCCCGCGGCCGATCGGGACGCGGTGTCGTGGGTCCCCTTCAACGACATCGCCGCGCTGGAGCGGGCGGTGGCCGACGCCCCGCCGCTGGCGGCCATCATGGTGGAGCCCCTGGTGCATGACATCGCCGATGCGTCGTGGCTGGCGACCGCGCGTCGGCTGGCGGACGGGGGTGGTGCCGTCCTGGTGTTCGACGAGGTCAAGACCGCCTTCCGCGTGCGGACGGGCGGCGTGCAAGCGCTGCACGGCGTCACCCCCGACCTGGCCACGGTGGGGAAGGCGCTGGCGAACGGCTATCCGCTGGCGGCGGTCGTGGGTCGGCGCGCGGTGATGGAGGCGGCCGCCCGCACCTGGATCTCCTCCACGGCCGCGGCCGAGGCCACCGGATTGGCGGCCGCCCGGGCGGTGCTCGACTGCCACGCGCGCACCGATGTCCCCGCGCGTCTCGCGGCGGTCGGCGCTCGCCTGCGCGACGTCACGGCGGCGCTCCTGGCCCCGCAGCCGGGGCTGGGTGTCCGGGCGGTCGGGCCCGACGTGATGTGGCGCCTCGAGGCCGACCGCCCGGAGGCGCTGGACTACCTCGTGGCGGAGGCGGCGCGGGCCGGGGTCCTGCTCAAGCGCGGGGCTTATCAGTTCGCCGCGTTGGCGCACGAGGAATCCGCCGACCATGAACTGGCGGTGGCGCTGGCCGCGGCGGTCCCGGCGGCCGCCGCCGCATGGGCCGCCGCCCCGCAACCGTCCGAGCCGGGCACCCGATGACAGGGGCCCGCTCCGTTCCACCCTGACCCCGCGCCCCGAGCGCCCTCGCCCATGACCGTGAAGTTGACCGGGTCTCCCCCGCTCGCGGACGTGCCGTTGCTGGATGTCCACGCGCACTTCCATACCCCGCTCTCCAACCGCGGCGACTGGGCGCGCTACAACGCCTCCCGCCTTGAGGCGGGCGACCGCATGGGGGTCCGCTGCCACGTCGCGTCGGTGCTGGGCTCGTGGGGGGCCACGTCCCCCACGTATTTCAGCTCGCCGCGCGACCAGACCGCCGCCAATCGGTGGATGCTCGACTTCGCGGCGTCGCAGGACGGGCGGGTGCGCGCCTATGTGGCGGTGAACCCCAACTTCACCGCCCACGCCCTCGACGAAATCCGCCGCGCCATGGCCGAGGGCGCGGTGGGCATCAAGCTGGCGGCCGGGCGCAAGGCCGACGACGCGCTGCTGGATGACATCGCGGCGGCGGCGGGGGAGTACGGGGTTCCCGTCCTGCATCACATCTGGCAGCACCGCCAGCGGGAGTGGCCTGGGCAGGATGCCTCGGATGCGGTGGAACTGGCCCGTCTCGCGGCGCGCCACCCCCGGACCATCTTCCTGCTGGCGCACATCGGCGGGGGCGGGGACTATGCCCACACCTTCCCCGCCATGCGCCCGTGGCCCAACATCGTCTGCGACCTGTCGGGGTCGGGGATCGACCGCGGGATGCTCGACGCCGCGCTGGAGGGCGTGGGCCCCCACCGCATCCTCTGGGCCGCCGACCTGACGCTGTGCACGGCGCTCACGAAGTGGCGCGCGTTGGCGCACACCGGGGCCGACGCCGAGGCCCTGGCGGACATCGCCTGGCGCAACGCGGTGCGGATCTTCCCCCCGGGCACCTTCGACGCGGTGCTCGGCGACGTACGTCCCCCGCGGGAGGACGCATGACGGGGATCGGAGCCGCGGGCGTGCCGGGGGCCGGCGCACCGATCGATGTCACGGCGTGGGTAGGCCCGTACCCGTTCCGGGAGGTGCCGCACCCGGAGCCGGCCACGCTGGTGCGCGTGCTGGAGCGCGAGGGGTTCGGCGGCGCCTGGGTGGCGTCGCTCCCGGGCGCCTTCCATCGGGACCCGCTCCCCGCCAACCGGGCGCTGTATCGGGCGCTGGCGCCCCACCGGGCGTGGCTGCACCCGGTGCCCGTCGTGCGCCCCGACTGGCCGCAGTGGGAGGGGCAGTTGGCGGAGGCGGTGGCCGAGGGCGCCCCGGCGGTGTGCCTGCACCCCACCCGGTGGGGGCTGGGGGAGGGCCATCCGGCGCTGGAGGAGCTGGTGCACGCCTGTGTGGAGGCCGGGGTGGCGCTGCACTGCCCGGTGCGGTTCGAGGATCTCCGGCAGCGGCATCGCCTCGACGCCGCGGGTGACCTGTCGGCGGCGTTCCTGCGCCGGTTGATCCGGGGCCCCGGGTGCCGGGCGGCGGTGGTGGTGGCCGGCGCCGGGCGGGAGCTGATCGAGGAGGTGTGGTGGGGGCTCACGGCCGTCGAGCAGGCGCGCGTGTGGTTCGACTTCCACTGGATCTGGGGCCCGCCGGAGGATCACTTCGCGCACCTGGTGGAGACGGTGGGGAGCGCGCACCTGGCGTGGAGCAGCTGGTGGCCGCTGCGGCTGTCGCAGCAGGCCGGGGCCCTGGTCGAGCTGCTGCCGGAGGGCGCGCGGCGGCGGTTGGCAGCGGAGCCGCTGGCCGATGGGCGGGCCATCGCGCGGGCGGCGGCGACGCTCCGGGCATCGCCCGCGCCATGAGCGCGTGGCGGTGCCCGCGACGCGTCCGTGGGAGAGGGGGGGCGAACCGTGTCCACCGGAACCTTTCCGGGGCGTGGCGCATTGGACACCGGTTCCGGACGGGGGGTCGGTGTGTCGCGTGCGCGGCACCGCTGCATCCCCATGTCGTCCCACAGGTTGCGTGTGCGTCGCGCGCGGTGCGCGGTGTCCGGAATCCCCTTGCGTACAAGTACGGGGTTGGTGATTTTCCACACTTGCCTTGAAGTGCGTGGCACGCCCGTGTGGCGGGGTGTCTCCCGTTCGTTCGTGGCGCGCGTCGCCGTCGCAGCCGGATCGCCGTCGTCGGCGTCTCCGGCCTCCAGCCTTCCCTCGCTTCCCCGGCTCCAGGTCAGATGACGGTCAAGAAGAAGTGGACGGTGATCCCCGGGTTCCTTGCCATCGCCGCGGCGGCCACGCTGCTGTCGGCGTACAGCGGCGCGTCGTCGTCGCAGGGGCTCCGCGTCGAGCAGCCGATCAAGTTCGTCCATGCGCCGCATGTGCAGAAGGCGGGGATGAACTGCCTGTACTGCCACAGCGCCGCCAACAAGTCGCCCGATCCGGGGAACGCCTCCGTGTCCACCTGCATGGGGTGCCACACGCTGGTGAAGACCACCTCGCCCGAGATCAAGAAGCTGGCGGGCTACTGGAACAACGGGGTGAACGCGAAGCCCGTCCCGTGGAACCGCGTGCACAAGGTGCCGGATTACGTGCAGTTCCCGCACTTCCGCCACGTGAACGCGGGCGTCACCTGCCAGACCTGCCATGGGCAGATCCAGAACCAGGGGGCGCAGGGGCCGGACACCAACTACGTGCCCGTGCAGCAGGTGAACTCGCTGAACATGGGGTGGTGCATCAACTGCCACGTGAACGGCTACAAGCCCGCCGACGGCGCGCGGGCGGCCGGCATGCCGGTGACGGCCGAGCTGGAAGCGGCGCCCCCCAAGAAGGCGCGCTACGACTGCGCCGTCTGCCACTACTGATCCCCTGACCCCCGATCACGGGGCGGAGCGGTGCGCGACCGGCGCGCCGCCAGCCCCGTGCAGCCGCCCGGAGCGGAGTGACTGCATGAGCACTGAAGCAGGGACCGGCGTCAAGCGCCGCGAGTTCCTCAAGATCCTCGGGGCCACCGGCGCGACGACCGCCGCCGTGGGCTGTTCCTCCGAGCAGGTGGGGAAGCTCATTCCGTACGTGACCTCCCCGGACAACACCGTCCCCGGGGTGTCGCAGTTCTACGCCACCACCTGCCGCGAGTGCGCCACGGCGTGCGGCGTGCTGGCCGAGGTGCGCGACGGGCGGCCCATCAAGCTGGACGGGAACCCGGCGCACCCCATGAGCCGCGGCGCCATCTGCTCCACGGGGCTGTCGGCGATGCAGGGGCTGTACAACCCCGATCGCTACCGGTCGCCCATGGTGCGTGAGGGCGCGGCGCTCAAGCCCACCACCTGGGACAAGGCGCTGGAGCTGCTGGCGCAGAAGGTGGGCGAGGTCAAGAGCCGCGGCCAGGCCGGGAACGTGGTGTTCATCAACCAGCACGAGTCGGGGACCTTCCCCGGCTTCCTCGACCAGTGGCTGGGCGCCAACGGCATGCCCGCGCACCTGAGCGTGGACCCGCTGGCGCCGGTGGCCACCATCGCCGCCAACCAGAAGGCCTACGGGGCCGCGTGGCCCGGGCTCGACTTCGGGGCGGCCACGCTGGTGGTCAGCGTCGGCGCCGACTTCCTGGATGGCTGGGGGCACCCGGTGCCGCAGCAGCTCGACTGGGCGGATGCGCGCGCCAAGATCGAGGGGGCGCCGCGTCTGGTGTACATCGGGGCGCGCCGCTCGCTGACCGGCCTCAATGCCGACCAGTGGATCGCCGCCAAGCCCGGGAGCGAGATGGCGCTGTGCGCCGCGCTCACGGGGCAGGGGACGGTGGCCGCGGCCGCCGAGGCGTCGGGGGTGCCGGCCGCCACCATCGAGGCGCTCGCCGCCGCCGTGAAGGCGGCCGGGAGCGGGGTGATGGCGCTGTGCGGGGTCACCGGGGCGGATGCCGTGGAGTGCGGCACCATGGTGGCGGACATCAACAAGAAGAACGGCGCGGTGGGGGTCACCATCAAGCCGGCCGCCGGGCATGGCGGATACGCCGGGCTGGCGTCGTACGCCGACCTGGTGGCGGCCACGAAGAAGATGGCCGCCGGCAGCGTCCCGCTCGCGTTCGTGCGCGGGGCCAACCCGGCGCACACCGCCCCCAAGCAGTCCGGCAGCTTCGCCGAGGCGTTCGCCAAGGTGGGCTTCAAGGTGGCCTTCACGTCCATGCCGGACGAGACGGCGGAACTGTGCGACCTGGTGCTCCCCGACCACCACTGGCTGGAGAGCTGGGGCGACGCGGTGGGGATGAACGGCCAGCTGGGGCTCCAGCAGCCCACGCTCGACCCGGTGTTCGACACCCGGGCGACGGCCGACGTGCTCATCCAGCTGGCCAAGCGCGACCAGGCGCTGGCCGCCAAGTACCCGGCCGCCGACTACCGCAGCTGGTACATCGGCAAGTTCCCGGGCGGCGCGGCGGGCTTCACCACCGCGCTCACCAAGGCGTCGGTGGCCGGCGCGCCGCTGGTGGCGCCCACTGCCCGGACGCTGGCCGTCACGGCGTCTCCGGCGCCCACCGCGGGCGACTTCTTCGTGCACGTGTTCCCCTCCCCCACGCTGGGTGACGGGCGCGGCGCCAACAAGCCGTGGCTGCAGGAGCTCCCCGACCCCGTCAGCAAGATCGCGTGGCAGTCGTGGGTGGAGATCCACCCGTCCACCGCCAAGAAGCTCGGCGTCAAGGAAGGGAGCCACCTCACCATCGAGGTGGGCGGCGGCAAGGTCACCGCGCCGGCGTACATCTATCTCGGCGTGCGCCCCGACACGGTGGCCATCGCGCTGGGGCAGGGGCACACCGCCTACGGGCGCTTCGCCAAGGGCGTGGGCGTCAATGCCTTCGACCTGGCCACCAGCGGCTGGAACGCCGCGGGCGGGCTGGCGCTCACCGGCCTCAAGGGCAAGGTGACGGTGGCTCCGGAGTCGTCGCGGCTGGTCACCACCGAGGGGTCCGCGCGCCAGCACGGTCGCGGCATCGGGCAGGCGGTCACCCTGGCGGCGCTCCTCGGGCAGGAGGCGGAGGCCGAGCACGGCCACCATGACATCCCGGGGCTCCCCTCGCAGGACTTCCAGTCGGGGCTCAAGTCCCCCATCGCGGCCGACGCGCAGGGCGAGTTCGCCAACCCGGCCGGCAAGGACAAGGGGATGTACGACCCCGCCCACAGCAGCGGGATGGAGAAGCGCCGCTGGGCGATGACCATCGACCTGGCCCGGTGCACCGGCTGCTCGGCGTGCGTGACCGCCTGCTATAGCGAGAACAACATCCCCACCGTGGGCGCCCCCTACCAGGGGCGGGCCCTCAGCCCCACCGAGTGGGACGAGCGCCCGGGCGCCAACATCATCAAGGGGCGCGAGATGGCGTGGATCCGCCTCGAGCGCTACTTCGAGGGGAACGAGAACGCGGAGAACGAGTTCTCCGCCGACTTCGACACGCGCTTCGTGCCGATGATGTGCCAGCACTGCGGCAACGCGCCCTGCGAGCCGGTGTGCCCCGTCTACGCCACGTACCACTCGCCGGACGGGCTCAACGTGCAGGTGTACAACCGGTGCGTGGGGACCCGCTACTGCAGCAACAACTGCCCGTACAAGGTCCGCTACTTCAACTGGTTCGGCTACGGCGAGCCGGCCCGGCGCCAGTACGCGTGGCCCGAGCCGATGCACTGGATGCTCAACCCCGACGTGACGGTGCGCGGCAAGGGCGTCATGGAGAAGTGCACCTTCTGCGTGCAGCGCATCCGCGAGGCGGAGCACCGGGCGAAGGCGGAGGGGGGCGCGCTGGCCCCCGACGCGTTCACGACCGCGTGCGCGCAGGCGTGCCCCTCGCGCGCCATCGTCTTCGGCGACGCGGCGGATGAGAACTGGACCGTGGCCAAGCTCGCCTACGACCGGCGCGCGTACCACGTCTTCGAGGAGCTCAACACCTACACCGCCGTGGTCTATCTCAAGAAGGTCAACCATCCGGCGCCGGCCACACCGGCGAAGGGCTGAGGGCAGGCGCATGGCCACCACCGCAGCGCATCCGGAACGGGTCGGGATCCGCGGGCCGAACATCGCATCGGCCGACGTGCAGCTCCCCGCCGTCCGCGACTACGAGCAGGTCGATCGCGAGATCATCGCGACGCTCGGCTTCACCAAGAAGTGGTTCCTGGGGCTGGGCGTCGCCGTGCTCGCGATGCTCGTCGGCCTCTCGGCGTGGCTCTACCAGATCTACTGGGGACTGGGGCAGGCGGGGTACGAGCCGCCGGTGATGTGGGGCAACTACATCATCACCTTCGTCTTCTGGGTCGGCATCGGCCACGCCGGGACGCTCATCTCGGCCATCCTGTACCTGTTCCGCGCCGGCTTCCGGACCTCCATCTACCGGGCCGCCGAGGCCATGACGGTGTTCGCCGTCATGACCGCCGGGCTCTTCCCGATCATCCACATCGGGCGCCCGTGGAAGTTCTTCTGGCTGCTGCCGTATCCCAACTGGCGCCTGCTGTTCCCGAACTTCAAGTCGCCGCTGGTGTGGGACGTGTTCGCGATCTCCACGTACCTCACCATCTCCACGACGTTCCTGTACATCGGGCTCATCCCCGACATCGCGGTGCTCCGCGACAAGGAGACGAACCCGGCGCGCCGGCGCATCCTCAGCATCCTGTCGCTGGGGTGGCGCAACAGCGACCGCGAGTGGCGGCACTTCGCCAAGGCCTACCTGTTCCTGGCCGCGTTCAGCACGCCGCTGGTGCTCTCGGTGCACTCCGTCGTCTCCTTCGACTTCGCGATGGCACTGACGCCGGGGTGGCACGCCTCCATCTTCCCGCCGTACTTCGTCGCCGGCGCCATCTTCTCGGGGTTCGCGATGGTGTGGACCATCGCCATCCCCATGCGGAAGTGGTTCAAGCTCGAGCACTACATCACGCTCAACCACCTGGACGCCACGGCGAAGGTCGTGCTGTTCACCTCCATGGTGGTCGGGTGCGCGTACCTCATCGAGTTCTTCATCGCCTGGTACAGCGGCGTCCGGGCGGAGCAGGAGTTCTTCTGGAACCGCGTCTTCGGCCAGTGGTGGTGGGCCGCGTGGATCATGCTGCTGTGCAACATGGCGCTCCCCATGTCGCTCTGGAGCCAGAAGCTTCGCCGCAACCCGGCGTGGCTGTTCATCCTCTCGCTGTTCATCAACCTGGGGATGTGGTTCGAGCGCTTCGTCATCGTGGTGCCGTCGCTGTCGCACGAGTTCGAGCCGTGGCAGTGGGGCGGCTACACGCCGTCGTGGATCGACATGTCGTTCCTCATCGGCTCGTTCGGCTGGTTCTTCATGTGGTTCCTGCTGTTCGTGAAGCAGCTCCCGGTGATGGCCATCGCGGAGCTCAAGGAGATCGTCGCGCCGCGGCGGCTGCACGGCCATGACGGAGGGCACCACTGATGCAGGGCGTGCTTGGGGCGTTCCACCACATCGACGCGACCGTCGCGGCCATCAAGGACGCGAAGGCCCGCCGCCTGGGGGACCTGACGGTGTACACCCCCACCATCAACCACGAGCTGGACGACGCCATCGACGCGCCCGTCTCCGTGGTGCGCCGCTTCACCCTGGTGGGCGGCCTCCTCGGCGTCAGCTTCGGCTACTGGGTGGCCGTCTGGTCGTCCAACTACTGGCCGCTGGTCACCGGCGGCAAGGCCATCGCCTCGTGGATCCCGTACACCATCATCGGCTTCGAGATGATGGTGCTGGTCGGCGCCCTCTCCACGGTCGCCGGCATGTTCATCAACTCGCGCATCCCGCGCCTGACGACCACCACCGGATATGACGCGCGGTTCTCCGCCGGGCACTACGGCGTCTTCATCGCCTGCGACGCGGGCGCCGCGGCGCAGGCCGAGTCGCTCCTGCGCCAGCACGGGGCCGTGGAGGTGCGCCGTGAGGGCTGAGCCGATCCGCCGCCTCGCCGCGGCCGTCCTCCTGCCGGTCGCGCTCGGCGCGTGCACCTGGTTCACCGACTTCAAGAACCAGCCCCGCATCGAGCCGTGGGAGCCGGTCTCGCAGGACGACGCCGACACCACCACCCCGCCGCGCGGGCAGCCGGCCTACTCCGTCCCCGTGCAGGGGACCGTGGTGGCCGCCTACCAGGTGTCCTACACGCCGTCCCCCCTGACGATCGACTCCATGTCCTCGCTGGCCAACCCCACGCCGGCGTCGCCGGCGTCCGTGGCCAACGGGCGCATCCAGTACCAGATCAACTGCGCGGTGTGCCACGGCCTCGCCGGCGACGGCAACGGCGGGCTCAAGAAGGTCAACCCGGCCTACGGCTGGTCCCCCAGCCTCATGACCGCCTCGGCCCGGGGGCGCGCCGACGGGTACATCTACGGCATGCTCCGCAACGGCCGCGGCGTGATGCCCAGCTACAATCGCATCGAGGAGGCCGATCGCTGGGACGTGGTCAACTACGTCCGCGCCCTGCAGGCCGGCACCGCCGACACCACGCTGGTGGGGTACCCGGGGCAGAACGGCGCCACCGTGCCGGGGCCGTCGCGCACCGCTCCCACCCGGCCGGCGCCCTTCGTCGCCCCCACGCAGCAGCCCACGCCGGGGTCCCCGGCCATCAATGCGGCCACCTTCAAGGGGCAGAATGAGCGCGACACCATGCGGAAGCTGCATGGCGCCGCCCACGAGCCCGGGGCCGCCGAGAGCAAGGAGAAGCACGAGTGAGCGGCCAGCACTACCACTACCCCGCGCGCGAGGCCTTCGCGCAGCGGCTCCAGGCGGCCCCCGTGCCCGCCCGGCTGCGCACCATCGCCCTCGGCATGGCGCTGCTCGGCGTGGGCATTTTCGTCGCCGGCCTGTTCAGCAACCCGGCGCGCGCCTGGCAGGCGCTCCACTACAACTGGCTGTACTTCGCCACCGTCTCCTCGGCCGGTGTCGCCTTCGCCGCGGTCCAGCGCATCGTCACCGCGCGCTGGTCCCGTCCGGTGGTCCGCTTTGCCGAAGGGTACGTCGCCTTCATCCCGGTGGCGTTCGTCATCCTGCTGCTCCTCCTGTTCCCGGGGCGGGAGCACATCTTCACCTGGGCCGGCCGCGAGGCCATCCCCACGGCGGAGAAGGCGGCGTATCTCGAGCCCACCTTCTTCGTCCTGCGCGGGATCTTCTTCTTCGGGCTGCTCACCGTCGTCCAGCTCGCCTTCGTCTGGCAGTCCGTCCGCCTCGACGTCGGCGTGCTCCCGGAGTACGGCGCCAAGTGGGCCGCCGGCCTCCGGGCGAAGATGCGCGCCGCCTTCACGGGCGACGAGCGCCGCGAGCTGCACACCCAGCACTCCCTCCAGGGGAAGCTGGCCGTCGCCGTGATCATGTCGTTCGTGGTGGGCTGGTGCTTCATGGCATGGGACTACTCCATGAGCATCTCGCTCCACTTCCAGCAGACCATGTACGCGTGGATCGTGTTCATGGGCGGCTGGCTCAACATGATGATGTCGCTGTCCCTCCTGTCCATGTGGTGGCGCAACCACCTCAAGATGCAGGACGTGGTCACCATCAACCACTTCTGGGACTTCGGCAAGCTCTGCTTCGCCTTCACCGCCTTCTTCGGCTACATCAGCTTCAGCCAGTACCTGGTCATCTGGTACGGCAACATGCCCGAGGAGACGCACTTCTACCGCCTCCGCCTGTCGGGGGTGTGGAAGTCGGTGACCCAGCTCATCCCGATCTTCGCGTTCGTGCTGCCGTTCTTCGGGCTCATCTCGAAGGCCGCCAAGGTGTACCTCCCCACCTTCGTGCTCTTCTCGGTCTGCTCGCTGGTGGGCGTGTACCTGCACCGCTACATCGAGATCTACCCGTCCATCTACGGCGAGGCCGCCACGCTCCCGTTCGGCCTCCAGGAGATCGGCACCACCATCGGCATGCTGGGGCTGTGGGGCTTCTGCTACCTGTCGTTCATGGACGCCTTCCCCGTGATGCGCGTGTTCATGATGACCACCCCGGCGCGGGACGAGGTGCAGGTGCCGGTGGATCCGCGCACGATGGAGCCGCTGCCGGCGCACGAGTAGCGGCCGAGGCGGACTGGACCGCGCGGGGCGGGGGCCGAGAGGTCCCCGCCCCGTCGCCCGTCTGGGGGGGTGGTGTCGCGATCTGGCAGCCCGTGGGGGGTGGGCGGGCCCGGCAC
>JAGWYS010000271.1 GCA_018969225.1 Gemmatimonadota bacterium
CGGACCGATCACGTCGGTGAGGTAGCCGGCAATCGCCATCACCTGCGACCGCTGCGTGGCCTCCTCGCGGATCTTCCCCAGCGCGTCCAGGTCCACCCGCTCGGCCACCACCTGGGCGGCCAGCGGTGCCCGGGGCGGCGCGGCCAGGGTGGCCGCCAGCAGCGCAAGGGCAACGGGAACGGCGCGGCGCGAACGGGACATGGGAGGCACTCGGAGGGAGGGAGGGAACGGCACGGGGGTCAGCGCAGGGCGGCCGTGAGGGCGACGGCGGCGGCGTCCACCTGCGCCGCGTAGCGCCGCACCGCCGCCACCAGCCGCTCGATGGCGTCGCGCGCCACCGCCGCGTCGGGGCGCTCCACCACGGCGCGCGTGAGGTGCGGGAAGGGGTTCACGCCAGTGCGGCTGTACAGCCCGGTGGTCCCCATGACCAGGTGCCGGTTGTAGCGCGGCCCGCGCGTGGTGTCGGGATCCAGCAGCGCCTGCTCCGCCTGGTAGAGGCGCGCGTTCACCGGCGCCAGCGCGTTCCAGCGACGGGCCACGTCGTCGGGCGACAGCCGCGTTAGGGGCGCGGCCGCCGCCTCGTAGCGCGCCGCCGCCTGCGCCAGCGTGTCCAGCGCCTCCCACAGCGGGGCCAGCGGCAGCGCCCCCACGCGCGGCGTGGCGCGGGCCACCTTGTCGATGTCCTCCAGCTGCCGGCGCCACAGCGGCGCCACGCCGGTGAAGGCAAAGGGGAGGAGCGGCGCGTCGGCCAGCCGCAGCGCGGCCATGGCAAAAGTGCGCGAGAGCAGCGCCACCGTGCCGAAGCCGGGGTCCAGGAAGCGCGAGTAGTACTGGTACGTTTCGTAGCGGGTGTGGCGCGCCCCCAGCGGCCCGGGGCGCCCGCTGTACGCCATGTGCATGGCGGGGATCCCCAGCTTGAGCCCGAAGGGGGCCGCGTCGGTGTTGAGCCCCATGGGCGCCAGCGCGAAGGGGCGCGCGCCGCCCCCCGACGCGGCGGTCACCGACCCGCCGGGGTTCATGATCCCCGGCCCCTGCTGCCACGCCTCCAGCACCGACACGCCGCGCTCGGGGTCCGGCAGGTCGCGCAACAGCTCCTGCACGAAGGGCTGCAGCGACGGCGGCCCCTGCGCGCGGAACCACCCCGCCTGCACGTTGTCGCCATTCAGGTACACGATGGCGCTGCGCCGCAGCGCGTCGGCGTGGCGGTCCATCCACGCCAGCGACCCCAGGATCCCCAGCTCCTCGCCGTCCCACGCCAGGAACTTGAGCGTGCGCGCCGGGCGCCACCCGCGGGCGCGCAGCTGCGCCAGCGTGCGGAGCGCCTCGTCGATGGCCACCAGCGACGAGATCGGGTCGTCGGCGCCAGGGCCGCCGATGGCGTCGTGGTGCGTCCCCACCAGCACCCACTGCGCCTCCGACCGCGCGCCAGGAATGGTGGCCACCACGTTGTGCAGCGTGCGCACCGCCCAGTCGGAGCGGAGCGCCATCCGCACGCGCGCGGGGCCGCCATTCCCCAACCGATACGTCACCGGATAGGCGCCGCGCCACGCCTCGGGGGCCACCGCGCCCCCAAGGTTGCGCAGGATGGGGAGCGCGTCCTGGCCCGCGATGACCATCACGGGGATGGTGGGCACCCCCCCCGCGTTCCCCGGCGCCCCCGCCCCCCCCATGAGGTCGGTGAGATCCTCGCTCCCGGCGTGGCTGCCGGTGCGCATGGCAAACTCCGGGCGCCGCGCCCCCTTGGGGTAGGCGTCGCCGGTGTAGTACCCCTCGTCCTTGGGGTCGTGATACACCAGCACCCCCACCGCCCCCCGCTCCGCCGCCAGCCGCCACTTCGGCGCGGAGACCCCGCCGTCGCGCGCCAGCACGATCTTCCCGCGCACGCTGACGCCCAGCGAATCCAGCAGGCGGAAGTCCTCCTGGAACCCGTAGTTCACGTACGCCACCTCGGCGGTCACGTCGCCGTCGGCGGCAAAGCCCGCGAACGACGGGATGTATCCCGGCGCCATGGTGGCGGGGTCCTCGGGGAGCCCGGGCTCCTGCAGCGTGGCCACGTGCCGCTCGGGAGACACCAGCTCCACCACCTGCGACACCGGCAGCGGGATGCGCGCCGGGAAGGTCTCGATGTGCGCGTCCACCCCGTACGACCGCCAGCGCGCCAGCAGCGCCTCGGCCACGGCGCGCGACGCCGGCGTCCCCACCAAGTGCGGCCCGCGGGTGAGGCGCTCCATGTGCGCCGCCAGCGTGTCGCGGTTGGGGATGGCACGCGCCTCGGCCTCGCGCGCGCGCTGCGCGGCCGCCAGCGCGTCGGGGAAGCCGCGAATTCCTGCCTGCGCGGCCAGGGGGGACCCCCCGGCAACCAGGACGGCGCCCAGCGCCAGCAGGGCGGAGGACGGCGGGAACGGACGGGCCATGGGGAGCGCTCCGGGGCGGGACGGGAGGGCCGACGCGGACCTCCCCTACTCTCCACTACGCGCGGCACCTCCCGGCGTACCAACGGCGCCCCTTGGTACCGCGCGCGCGCTCCCGCGTAGTCCGGGGAGGTCCAGTCCATCTCTCCAGAGCCTGCCATGCCGCCGTCGCGCCCCGCCGTGCCGTTGCTCACCCTCCCCGTGATGGCGCTGGGCGCCGCGGCCGCCCTGTCGGCCCAGCAGCCCCCCGCCCGAACGAGCGCCGCGCCCTTCACCCTGGCCGACGTGCGGTCGTATCCGTACGCCAACGAGCTGGTGGCCGCCACGCGCGCCCCGCGCGTGGCGTGGGTGTTCAACAGCGGGGGGCGGCGCAACCTCTGGACCGCCACCGCCCCCGACTGGCAGGGGCGCCCGGTCACCCGCTGGACCGACGACGACGGCCAGGAGATCACCGCGGTGTCGCTGGCCGCCGACGGCCGCCACGCCGTGCTGGTGCGCGGCGGCGACCACGACGCCAACTGGGACCTCCTCTCCCCCGTCAACGCCACGTCGCGCCCGCTGGGGGCGGAGGTGGCCATCTGGATCGTCCCCATGGACGGCGGCGCGCCGCGCAGCATCGGCGACGGCGACACGCCGGTGATCGCCCCGCAGGGGGACCGCGTGGCGTACGTGCGCGACCGGCAGCTGTGGCTCGCCCCCATCGACGGCAGCGCGCCGCCGCGGCGCATCGTGACGGTGCGCGGTGACCTCCGCGAGCCGCAGTGGTCCCCCGACGGGCGCCACCTGGCCTTCGTGGCCGACCGCGGCGACCACGCCTTCGTGGGCGTCTACACCAACGACAGCACTCCCATCCGCTGGATGGCCCCCAGCACCGGGCGCGACAACCAGCCGCGCTGGTCCCCCGACGGGCGGCGGCTGGCGTTCGTGCGTCGCCCCGGCGTGGGGGGACCGCCGGATTCCGTGCTCCACCCGCCGCCCCTCCCGTGGCGCCTGCTGGTGGCCGACGTCGCCACCGGCGAGGGGCGCGTGGTGTGGAAGGCGCCCGCCACCCGGCGCGGCGGCTATTCGCGCATGTTCCCGCCGGGGCCGCTGTATGCCGCCAACGGCACGCTGGTGTTCCGCAGCTACGAGGACGGGTGGCCGCACCTGTACGCGGTGCGCGACACCGGCGGCCCGGCGCGGCTGCTCACTCCCGGGGCGTGGATGGCCGAGGAGTTCCGCCTCACCCCGGATGGGCGCGGGGTGCTGGTGTCGGGGAACGCGGGGGACACCCCCGACGACATCGATCGGCGGCACCTGGTGCACGTGCCGCTGGAGGGCGGGGCGCCCCGCGTGCTCACCCCGGGCACCGGGCTGGAATACACCCCCGTGATGACGGGGGACGGGGCGTCGGTGGCCTTCCTGGGGGCTACCGCGCAGCAGCCCCCCCTGCCCATGCGC
>JAGWYS010000033.1 GCA_018969225.1 Gemmatimonadota bacterium
GCGTCGCGCGGGGTCCCCCAGCACCCCCCACGCCTCGTTCACCAGCGCCGCGCGGTCGTGGTCGCCCCCCTTGTCGGGGTGGTGCTTGGCCGCCAGTGCCCGGTACGCCGCGCGCACCACCTCGACGGGCGCGTCGGGTTGCACGTGCAGCACCCGGTAGTAGTTGCGCCGGTTCATCCCGGTGCGCGCTCCGGTGCGTCCGTGCCCCGCCCCGCCAGCAGCATCTGCGTGCACCGGAACAGCGCCACGGTCTTTCCGGTCTCGCGGTGGGTCACCACGGCGTCCCACACCTGCGTGGTGCGCCCCAGGTGCGCGGCGCGCGCGGTGCACGCCAGCGTGCCGTCGCGCGCGGTGCCCAGGTGGTTGCTCTTGAGCTCCACCGTGGTGAAGCCCACGGCGTGCGCCGGCAGCGTGCTCACGCACCCGAAGCCCGCCGCGGTGTCGGCCAGCGTCACCACCGCCCCCGCGTGCAGGTAGCCGTTGGGGGCCAGGAACTCGGGGCGCACCGCCATCTCGGCGGTCACCTCTCCCGGGGCCGCATGCACGAAGCGGATCCCCAGGTGCCCGGGGAAGAAGCCGACGGCGCGCTGCGTGAGTTGCTCGGGCGTGTACATGGGCGGCGATGGGGGACGCGGCGACGCGGACGGCCCGGCGGGGGCGTGCGACCACTCGCGGCCGCACCCCCGCCGGCGTGGTTCAGAACGGCGCCTTGAACGCGGTGGCGGCCGGCGCCCCGAAGGTCACCGCGGTGATGGTGAGGACGATGTCCCCCTGCCCGTTCCGCTGGATGATGGTGGTGGGGACCTTCTTCCCGTCGAACGCCTTGTAGTCCTTGTAGATGCCGATCTGCTCACCCATGGGCGACTTCGACACGCTGCCGATGCGCAGCCCGCTCGAAACCTCGAAGTACTCGGCTCCCTGCTCGCCGGTCTTGGAGGTGGTCTCGACCTTGTAGACCTCGACCCCCTCGAAGGTCTCCTTGCCCGCGACCGTGGCCGACGCGTGGCGCGCCGGGTTCAGGAAGTGCGCGCCATCCGGAGAGACCTCGCCCATCGACTTGGCCATCTCGGCGGGCATGGGCTGCGGACCCTGCCCCTGGTCCATCCACCCCTTTTCCCCGTCAAAGCCCTGATCGATGCGGACCACGCCCAGGTCGATGATGAGGCGGTTCTTGTTGGGGAGCGCCGAGAAGCGCTCGTAGCTGCCGGAGAGCCCCGCGAAGGTGATGTTGGCGGTGCCGGTCTCGGTGCGCCCGGCGACGGGCTTCCACGCCGCCACGCCGCCCACGGCCTCGGCGAAGCGGTCGTACACCTGCTGTACGGTGGGGAGCTGCGCCTCGGCGCGGACGGCGGAGCCCAGGACGATGGCGGCGGTGGCCGCGCGGAGAAGCCGTTGCATGGCGTGCGGGAGTTGGAGGGGCGAGTGGTGTCGCGATGGCCCGTTCCCTACGGCCGGCCCCGCGCGCGGTTTCGCCGCCGGTCAGGGCGGGGCGGCCTGGCGCACCGGCCGCACCGCCAGCGTGAGCAGGAACCCCACGGCAAGGAGCGCGGCCAGGAGCGCCAGCGGCTGGTCGTAGATGTGCACCCGGGAGGCGCCGGGGGGGAGCGCGGCGCGCGCGCGCCCGGCCAGCTGCGTGATGATCACTGGCCCCGCCACGGCGGCCACGCTCCACGCGGTGAGGAGCGCCCCGTGGATGGCGCCCACCTGGCGCGTGCCGAAGAGGTCGGCCAGGTACGCGGGGATGGTGGCGAAGCCGCCGCCGTACATGGTGAACACCGTGAGCAGGCAGGCGAGGAAGGGCCACCAGGCGCCCTGCGCGGCGAGGCGCGGGATGAGCAGGAAGAGCCCCGCCTGCACGCCGAAGAACACCAGGTAGGTGGCGCGGCGGCCGATGACGTCCGACGCGCTGGACCACACGATGCGCCCGCCCGCGTTGAACAGGCTGATCACCGCCACCACGGCCGCCGCCTCCGCAGGAGTCTTCCCGAAGAGGTCCTGCATCATGGGGGACGCCTGCGCGAGGATGCCGATGCCGGCGGTGACGTTGATGCACAGCATCCCCCACAGCAGCGCGAACTGCGGACGGCGCACGGCCTCCGCGCGGGAGAGCCCCTGCGGGGCGGGGGCGGGGGCGGCGGGGGTGCCGCCGCCGGGGGCCGGGTGCAGCAGCTGCGCCCCCGCCAGCATGAGCACCAGGTAGCAGGCCGCCAGCACGAACAGCGTGGCCGCGACGCCCACGCGCGCGATGAGCGCGGCGTTCGCGTAGCCGCCAATGAAGGCGCCGCCGCCGAAGCCCATGATGGCGAAGCCGGTGGCCATGCCGCGACGGTCGGGGAACCACTTCACGAGGGTGCTCACCGGGGCGATGTAGCCGATGCCGCAGCCGATGCCGCACAGCACGCCGAGCCCCAGGAAGAGGAGCAGCGGCTGGCGCAGCAGGAGCGCGAGCCCCCCCAGCGCGAGCCCGGCGGTGAAGCAGAGCGCGGCGGTGCGGGCGGCCACGCGGGCGCCGCGGCGCTCCACCCAGGGCCCCAGGGTGGCGGCGCTCAGCCCCAGCAGCGCCAGCGCGGTGGTGAAGGTGGGGTAGGGGGGGGCCGCCCACCACGGGAGCGGGGGGAGCGCCTCGATGATGGGGCGGTTGAGCGTGCTCCAGGCGTACACCGAGCCGATCCCCAGGTGCACGCCGATGGCGCCCAGCGGGATGGTCCAGCGGGGGGGCGCGGCGGGGGTGGGCATGCAGCCGGAATGGCTGTCCGCCCCGGCCGGTTCCGCTGGTCTCCGCCTGGGACGTGCGCATTGACACGACCTTCGTGTTCCACGATATTCGTGTCATGAAGAACGTGACCGTCACGCTGGACGAAGAAGTGGCGCGGTGGGCGCGCATCCGCGCCGCCGAGCTGGACGTGAGCGTGTCGCGGATGCTCGGGGAGCTGCTGCGCGAGCAGATGGCGCGTCAGTTCGCGTACCAGACGGAGCGGCAGCAGTGGGCGGTGCGCGAGCCGCGCCCCCTCAGCACGCCCGGGGCCTCCTATCCCACCCGTGACGCCCTGCATGACCGCGCCGGTCTTCGTTGACACCAACGTGCTGGTGTACGCCATCGACCTGGCCGCCGGGGAGAAGCATGCCGCCGCGCGCCGGTGGATGGACGCGCTGTGGGCCCGCCAGGCGGGACGGCTGAGCGTGCAGGTGTTGCAGGAGTTCTACGTGACCGTCACACGAAAGCTCCGGCCGGGGCTGTCGGCGGCCGACGCGCAGCGCGAGGTGCGCGCGTTTCTGCCGTGGTCGCCGGTGGAGGTGTCCCCGGCCATCCTCGAGCGCGCGTGGCACGTCGAGGCGCGCTTCGGGCTGTCGTGGTGGGACGCGCTCATCGTGGCCAGCGCGCAGGCGGCGGGGTGCGGCACGCTGCTCACCGAAGACCTGCAGGACGGGCAGGATTTCGACGGGGTGGTGGTGTGCAGTCCGTTCCGGCAGGGACCGGAGGCGGTGGGGTAGCCCCTACCCCCGCGTGAGCACCCGCCCCGGGCGGGCGTCGGTCACCGCGCTCCCGGTCCACACCAGCGCGCCGTTCACCCACACGCGGCCGATCCCCGTGGAGAGCGCCCGCGGCTGCTCGAAGGTGGCGTGGTCGATCACCGTGGCGGGGTCGAAGAGCACCAGGTCGGCCTTCATCCCTGCCTTCACCACACCGCGGTCGCGGAGCCCCAGCCGCGCCGCCGGCTGCGCCGTCATCTTGCGGATCGCCTCGGGGAGGGTGAGCCACCCCAGCTCGCGCACGTAGCGCCCCAGCACGCGCGGGTAGGTCCCCGCGCCGCGCGGGTGGTTGTTGGCGATGCCGCCGTCGCTGGACACCATCACCCACGGCTGCCGCAGGAAGGTGCGCAGGTCCCCCTCGGTCATCGTGTGGCCGATCATCCCGGTCTCCTCGTCGGCCTGGAACCGGATGAACGCCGCGATGTCGCTGACGCCCAGCGCGCGCGCGGCCTCGTCCAGCCGCTTCCCCACGAACTCCGGGTGCGCCCCCCAGCGGGTGATCTGCACGTTCTTCGCGCCGCCGATGTCGTCCAGCCCGCGCCGCACGCTGGCGGAGTCGGTGTACTGCTTGTTGGGGATCAGCACGCGCGGCCCCGCCTGCCACGCGAGGTACGGGTACGCGTCGGCGGTCACGTCCACGCCGCGCCGGCGCGCCGCCTCCACCATGGCCACCACCTCGTCGGCCTTCCCCCACACCCCCACGGTGCCCAGCTTGATGTGCGTGATCTGCACCGGGAGCCTCCCGCGCTCGCCGATTTCGATGGCCTCGCGGATGGCCTCCATCGAGCGGTCGGCCTCGTCGCGGATGTGGGAGATGTACATCCCGCCCTTGGCGCCGGCGGCGCGCGCCATGGTCACCACCTCGTCGGTGGCCGAGTAGCTCCCCACCTCGTACTCCAGCCCCGAGCTGAGCCCGAAGGCCCCCTCGTCCATGGCCTGCGACACCAGCGCGGCCATGCGCGCCACCTCGTCGGGGCGCGCCGCGCGCTTGTAGTCGTACCCCACCACCTCGCGCCGGATGGTGGCGTGGCCGGCGAACACCACCGCGTTCACCGCGGGGGGCTTGGCGCGCAGCCGCCCCAGGTACTCCCCCACGGGCCACGGGGAGCTGCCGTCCTGCCCCACCGCCACGGTGGTGATCCCCTGCGACACCTGCGTGACCGCGGCGGGCTCGAACTCCAGCCCCGAGGTGGAGTGGTTGTGCGTGTCGATGAAGCCCGGGGCGAGCACCATCCCCGCGCCGTCGATCACCGTCTCCCCGGGGCGCGGGGTGAGGCGCCCCACCTCGGCGATGACATCGCCCCGCACGCGCACGCTGGCGGCCACCAGCGGCGCGCCGGTGCCATCGGCCACCCGCGCGCCGACGATGATGAACGAGGGGGGCTGCGCGGGGGGCGTGCCGGCCGTCGCTGCCGGCAGCAGCGCCAGCAGCGGCGCCACGAACGCGGCGCGCAGCGCGAGACGCGCGGGCAGGGGGAGCATGTCAGCGTCCTCCCGCCGCCGCCGCCGCCGCCGGGGCGCTCCCCGCCCACGGCATCGGCGGGAGCGCCCGCTGCCGCGGCCACTCCTCGTTCAGCGTGCCGGCGTCGAAGAGGCGGCCGTTCACCATCACCTTGCTGATGGTGTTGGTGTTGCGGATGTCGGCCAGCGGGTCGCGGTCCAGCACCAGGAGGTCGGCCATCTTCCCCGCCTCCAGCGAGCCGAGGTCCTGTCCCATCCCGATCCCCTCGGCGCCCACGATGGTGGCGGCGCGGAGCGCGTCGTGGGTGGAGAGCCCGCCGCTCTGCAGCATCCAGATCTCCCAGTGCATCCCCAGCCCCTGCAGCTGGCCGTGGCTGCCCACGCCGATGCGCCCGCCGTTGGCCACGGTCTTGGCCACGTCCTGCGCGTGCTGGAAGAAGGAGTACTCCTCCTTCAGGAACCACCCGCCGGGGCCCGGGCTGCCGCCGCCCCCCGACCCGCGGCGCCGCACCTTGGCATCGAAGTCCGCCGGGTGCGTGAAGCGCCGCAGCTTCGCGTCCCCAACTAGGTTCTCGTTGGTGTACCAGTAGTTCTCGCCGAAGGGGCCGCCGTAGGCCACGATGAGCGTGGGCGAGTTGAGCACCTGCGTGGCCTTGTACCACTCGAAGACGTCGTCGTACTTGGGGGTGATGGGGAGCGCGTGCTCGATCCCCGGGTAGCCGTCGATGCCGTGCGTGATGTCCAGCTTGTGGTCCAGCCCCCCCTCGGTGGTGGGCATGATCCCCAGCTGCCGCGCCGCCATGATGACCCACTGCCGCTGCTGGCGGTTGCCGGTCATGTACATCTTGAGCGTGTTGGTGCGGTAGTAGTCGCTGTACCGCTTCAGCACCTGCACGGCGTGCGCCGAGTCGCGGATGGCCTCGCCGAAGAAGACGCCGGGGCCGGTGGTGTAGATGCGCGGTCCCACCATGTCCCCCGTCTCCACGCGGTCGCCGTAGGTGAGGAAGTCGGTGACGGCGGTCTGCGGGTCGCGGGTGGTGGTGGTGCCGTAGGCCAGCGTGGCGAGATACTGCCAGGTCTGCGTGTTGTGGATCTGCGGCGTGAGCCACTGCGGGTGGTAGTGCGTGTCCACGAAGCCGGGGATGACCGTCTTGCCGCGCACGTCGATCTCGCGCGCGCCCGCCGGGATGGCCACGGTGCCGCGCGCGCCGATGGCGACGATGCGGTTGTCGCGCACCACGATGTCGGCGTCCTCGATGATCTCGCGCCCCTTCATGGTGATGGCGCGCCCGCCGCGGAGCACCGCCACGCCGCGCGGGATGTCGCGCGCCGCGGTCACGTTCACCCGCACCTCGGCGGGCTTGTACGCCGCGGCCTTGGCCAGCGAGTCGCGCCGGGCGGCGGCGGCGCGGGCCGCGCTGTCAGCGGGGGCCGCGGGGGCGCCCGCCGCCTTCGCGGCCGCCTTGAGCGAGTCCTCCACCACCTTGGCGCGGTCCAGGTCGTACGTCCACACCGCGTTCCCCAGCGACCAGTGGACCGCGCGGCCGGTGGCGCTCCAGGCGGGGAACTCGCCGCCGATCTCGTTGAGCTTGCGCACCGGCACCGCCGCCTCGGCGGGGGCGGCCACCGACACCGTGGGGGCGGCCGCGCCCACCTGCGGCACGGTGATGGCGTAGACGTCCATCCCCACCAGAGCCAGCGCCTGGTCCCCCTTGGGGGCCATCAGCACCAGCGCCGCCGGGGGCGGCTGCGGCGCCGAGGGCTCGGTGTGGTCATCCCCCAGGTGCGCCTGGTAGTTCTCGTCGCCCACCATGGGGCGGGCGGCACGCCCCCCCAGCCGGTTGCGCCCGATGCTGGCCACCATGGTCCCGTCCAGCGTGCGCTGCGCGCCGGCGCCCGGGGGGATGGGGCCCACCACCTTGAGGTGCGTCTTGAGGTCGGTGCCGTCCCACCGGAAGGAGACCAGCCCGTCGCCCCCGCTGTAGGCGTAGATGCGGGTGCTGTCGGCGGTGAAGTGGGCGTTCCCCAGCCCCCCCGCCGGCATGATGAGCGTGGCGGCGCCCCCGGTGGCCGGGATCCACACCAGGTCCGACGCCGCCGGGCCCCAGAACGCGGCCCCGGCTTCCTGCAGCTCGCGGGCCGCGGCGCGCGAGGCCACGATGCGGGTCCCCGCGGGCGACCACGCCAGGTCGGAGTACAGCCCGCGCGCCTGCGTGAGCACCTGCGTCCCCCACTGCTTGCGCTTGTCGTCCCAGGTGGCGCGCACGATGTCGCCGCCGCGCACGTCGTCCCAGGTGGTCCAGGCCAGCGACTTGCCGTCGGGGGACCAGACGGGGCCGAACTCGCCGACCTTCGCCGTGGAGACGCGCTGCGGGGTGCCGCCGGGCCAGTCCATCACGTACACCCGGTCCAGCGCCGAGAACGCCACCCGCTTGCCGTCGGGGGACGGCTGGAGGTCGCGCACCTGCTTGGCGGTGAGCGTGGCGGCGGTGTCCACCCGGTACGCGAACTTCACCTCGGGGCCCATCTCCAGCTCCACGTTGGCGGAGAAGGGGATCTTGGCGGGCTTCGCCGCCGAATCCACCGGCACGCGCCAGATCTCGCCGCCGTAGGTCACCACCACCGCGCGCGAGTCCGGCGTGAAGGAGTAGCCGGGGTAGGCGTCCAGCGGCGCGCGCGATTCGATGTCGTCGCGCTGCACCGGGTACGCCAGCCAGCGCTCCTCCTGCGTGTCCAGGTTGCGGAGGCGGAGCCCGGTCTGCGTCTCGTGGCGCGACGCGAAGGCCAGCCAGCGGCCGTCGGCGGAGAGGGCGGGGCGGAAGGCGGAGCCCAGGCGGGTGGACATGCGCGCCGTCTTGCCGGTGACGCGGTCGTACACGCCCAGCTGGTACTGCGCGCCGATGGCGTTGTACGACCAGTCGCCCTCACGGTCGGCGTACCACACGTAGCGCGGGTCCTTGCCGAACGCGGCGCCCAGCTGCTTCATGGTGCGCGGCGGGGCGCCCAGCGCCACGCCGTTGCCGCCGTCCACGTGGTACATCCACAGCTTGGCGGTGGCGAACAGCCCGCCGGAGCGCGACACCACCACGTACTGGCCGTCGGGGGTCCACTCGGGGGAGATGTACTCCGCGCCGTTCCCCTTGGTCACCTGCACCGTGTCCTTCCCGTCCACCGACAGGATCCACACGTTGTCGCCGCCGGAGCGGTCGGAGACGAACACCACGCGCCGCCCGTCGGGGGAGAAGCGCGGCATCGCGTCGTGGGCCATCCCGCTGGTGAGGCGGGTGGCGGTGCCGCCGGCGATGGGGAGCGTGTACAGGTCGCCCAGCAGGTCGAAGACGATGGTCTGCCCGTCGGGGGAGACGTCGAGGGAGAGCCAGGAGCCGGTGGTGGTGGTGAAGCGGTGCGTGCGCGCCGTCTTGAGCGGCAGCGTGGTGGCGGCGGTGGCCGGACCCTGCGCCGAAGCCGAGCCTGCCAGGAGGAACCCGGCCGCGGCCAGCGCGGCAAACCGTCGAGTGCGCATGTGTGGGAAAAGAAGGGGGCCGGCGCCGGAGGGACGACCCGCATGGTCGCCGCGCGCGCCGCGTGCGCCCTAGCATACACCCCAACGGCCGGGGGGGGAACAAATCGGCGCCCCCGGCGTGACCGGGGGCGCCGTCCACCACCACCCCTACCGCACCCGGGTGAACCGCAGCCCGCGCACCCGCCCGGATTCCACGCGGAAACCGCTGATCCGGCCCTTGGCGTCGCGCACCATGTCGATCACGCTCCCGCCGCGGGTGAAGCCGTCACGGTAGCTGGGCTCCAGCACCCCCAGCCGCCGGTACCCCGCGTACGCCACCAGCTCCCCCTTCTCCATCCGCAGCGTGTGGGTCGTCTCCACCTCGTCGCTGCGGTAGTCGCCGGCATACTCGGCCAACGCCGCCGCGTCGGGGGTGGCCGCCTCGGCCCGCTCGAAGGTGACCGTGTCGCCGGGCGTGCGCACCACCATGCGCATCCCCGCGCCGCTGCCTGTGAACCGCACCTCGGCCGATCCGGCGCTGCGGAAACGGTTCCCTCCCAGGGGCACATACGTGACGGGCGCCTCCCCGTCGGACACCAGCGAGTCCCCCGCCACGCGCGTGCGCCGCACCTCGCCGCGCGCCACGTTGCGCCACACCCCGGCCAGCGCGCGCAGCTCCGCGGCGGGGACGGTCACGCGCGGCGCGGCGGCCAGCGCGTCGCTCCACGTGCCGACGGTGTCCGGGCCCATGCGGTCGCCCAGGTACACCGCCGCCACCTTCCGTGCCAGCGAGTCGGGGCCCGCATTGGCCACGTTGCAGAAGGTGGCCACTGCCATCCGCTGGTCAGGGAAGCGGAGGAAGTGCCCGCGGAACCCCCCCCAGCTGCCGCCGTGCGACACCACGCGCACGCCGCGCATCGTCCCCACGTTCACGCCGATGGCGTAGGCCATCCCCGGCGATGACACCGCGGGGGTGCCGTCGGTGAGCCTGGTGGCGGTGGTCATGGTGTCCAGCACGGCGCGCCCGCCCACGATGGCGGCGTCGTAGTTGTTGAGCCAGCGGCCGAAGTCCTCCACGGTGGTGTGGATGCCGCCCGCGCCCGTGATGGCGCCGTCGTACGGGTTGCGCTGCACGCGGAACGCGTCGCCCCGCACGCTGTAGCTCTCGGCCAGGTGCGGGATCACGGCGGCACGGTCCACGAGGTAGCGGGTGTCGCGCATCCCCAGCGGGGCGAAGATCCGCGCCTGCGCGAACTGCCCCAGCGACTGGCCGGTGAGGCGGTACACGGCCTGCGCGGCCAGGATCCACCCGGAGTTGGTGTACAGGTAGCGCGCGCCGGGCTCGTAGTTGGGCTCCGCCGACCGGGTGATGATGTGGAGGGCGTCCACGGTGTCGCCGGCGAAGGTGCGCCCGGTCTGCGCCCAGAGCGTCCACAGGTCGCGCAGCCCGCTGGTCTGGCTGAGGGCGCGCCGCCAGGTGACGCGGTCGGCGTAGGGGGGCATCTCGGGGAACAGCTTCCGGATGGGATCGTCGAGCGAGAGCTTCCCCTCCTGCACCAGGAGCAGCATCGCCATGGCGGTGAACTGCTTGGAAATGGAGCCCACGTCCAGCACCGTGCGCGGGGTGAGCGGGATGCCGTGCTCGAGGCTGGCCATGCCGTAGCCGCGGGCGTAGCGGACGGCACCATCCTGGTACACGCCCAGCGCGCACCCCGGGACGTCGGTGCGGTCGAAGGCGCGGAAGACGCTGTCGGCGCGGCGCGCCTGGGCGTCGCGCGGGCCGATGGCGTACTGGGCGGCGGCGGGGGTGGCGAGGGCCGGCAGGAGGAGGGCGGCGATGACGAGGCGGCGCATGGGCAGTGGGGTGAAGGGTGCCCGAAGTTGGCGCGCGGCGTGGGGCGCGGCTAGGCGGCGCGCGCACGGGCGTCAGGGTGGTGCGCCCGCGCCGCGGGCTGCACCTTGAAGGAGTCCGCCGCACCCTTCCACCCTCGCCACCGCCCCGTCCTCATGCGTCCCATCACGCTGCTGCTGCTTGCCGCCACCGCTGTCGCCACCGCCGGCGCGCAGTCCGCCCCGCCGCACGACCTGCTGGTGCGCGGGGGGACCGTCCTGGACGGGAGCGGGCGCCCGCGCTTCGCCGCCGACGTGTGGGTGCGCGGCGGGCACATCGCCGCCGTGGGGGCGCAGGCGGGGGCGTCGGCCAAGGACACGCTGGACGCGCGGGGGCTGTTCGTGGCGCCCGGGTTCGTGAACCTGCACAGCCACGCCGAGCCGTGGGGGCTCCCCACCGCCGAGAACATGCTGAGCCAGGGGGTCACCACCGAGATCCTCAACGCCGACGGCGGCGGTCCGCTGGACATCGCGGCGCAGCTGCGCACGCTGCAGGAGGCGGGGCTGGCGGTGAACGCGGGCGCGGCCATCGGCTTCAACGCCGTCTGGCAGTCGGTGGTGGGGCGCAGCGACCGCCGCGCGACCGCCGAGGAGATCGGGCGGATGCAGCAGCTGGTGACCGACAACCTGGCGGCGGGGGCCTTTGCCGTGTCGTCGGGGCTGGACTACAAGCCGGGGTACTTCGCCACCGAGGACGAAGTGGTGCAGGTGGTGTCCCCCGCGCGGGTATGGCGCACGAACTTTTCCAACCACGACCGCCTGCGCCCCGAGCTGGAGTTCAGCGCGCGCGAAGGGGTGCGGGAAACCATGCGCATCGGCGAGCGCGCGGGGCTGTCGCCGGTGATCACGCACATGAAGGTGTCGGGGCGCGAGCGCGGCGAGGCCGACGTGATCCTGGGGGAGATGGCCGCGCTCACGCGGCGCGGCGTGTACACCGCGGCCGACGTGTACCCGTACCTGTCGGGGATGACCGGGCTGGGGGCGCTGATCATCCCCGGGTGGGCGCAGGACGGCGGGGTGGAGGCGACGCGGGCGCGCTTCGCCGACCCGGCGCTGCGGGCGCGGATCATCGCGGAAGGGGACGCCACCATCGCGGCGCGCTTCACGGGCGCCGACGGAATCCTGGTGCTGGACCCGGGGAAGCCCACGCGCCGGCTCACCGAGTTCATGGCGGAGTTCGGCACCGACTCCCCCACGGCGGCCATCG
The DNA here is from genome assembly GCA_018969225.1 of Gemmatimonadota bacterium. GTDB lineage: Bacteria > Gemmatimonadota > Gemmatimonadetes > Gemmatimonadales > Gemmatimonadaceae > Gemmatimonas. The sequence continues at coordinate 11,592 of JAGWYS010000033.1, forward strand.
TGAAGATCCTGGAGACGGCGATGCCGGCGGCGATCCTGGGGTTCGGCGACGAGCGCGACCTGCGGAAGCTGCTGCAGTTCCCCACGTCGGTGGTGAGCTGCGACTGCGGCGCCACCGCGCGCCCCACCGGGCACCCGCGCAACGCGGGGACCTTTCCGCGCGTGCTGGGGCGGTACGTGCGCGAGCAGGGGGTGCTCACGTGGGAGGAGGCGGTGCGGAAGATGAGCGGGCTGCCGGCGACGATCGCGGGGCTGGTGGACCGCGGCTACGTGGCCGCCGGCATGGCCGCCGACCTGGCGGTGTTCGACTCGGCCACCATCATGGACCACGCCACGTACGAGCAGCCGGAGCTGCGCTCCACCGGGGTGCGGCACGTGGTGGTGAACGGCACCGTGGCGCTGCGCGACGGCGCGGCCACCGGGGCGCGCGGCGGGCGCGCGCTGCATCGCGGCAGCTGGATGCCCACGCGCCCGCAGGACGCCGTGTCGGCGGCCCGTTCGCTGCGGGTGAGCGGGTCGGTGGTGCCGGTGACGGGGGGCGCGCCCACGCACCGGCTGGCGGTGTCGCTGGCGCAAGCGGCGGGGCGCCGCGACGCGACGGGGACGCTGACCGTGGCCGACCTGGCGACGGGGGTGGCGTGGACCGGCGTGACGTACGGCGTGGTGCAGCGGATGGGCGGATGGGCCAGCGTGACGGGGACCGTGCGGCGCCCGGGGGAGGCAGCGCTGCGCGCCTTCACGCTGACGGTGGAGGAGGCGGACCCGCACGTGGCGGGGACGCCGCGCACGGCGACGCTGGAGGTGGCGGGGCTGCCGCGGGTGCGCGGGGTGGTGCGGTAGGGGGGACGGCGCCCCCGCGGTCCCTGTAGACGGCCCCCATGGACAACGTCACCCACGCCCTCGCCGGCCTGCTCATGGCCGACGTGGCCCTGCAGGGGATGGCGGCCCGCTCGGGGCGCCCGGTGCCGCCGCGCGCGCGGCGCGCCACGGTGCTGCTGGGCGTCGTGGCGGCCGAGTTCCCTGACACGGACCTCGTCTACTCCGGGCCGCTGGTGGGGATGGGGCCGCTGGGGTACCTGCTGCACCATCGCGGGCACACGCACACGCTGGTGTGGGCCACGCTGAGCGCGCTGGCGCTGTGGTGGGTGGCGCGCTGGTGGGTGCGTCGTGGTGCGGGCCACGCCGGCAGGGGCGGTGCCGCGGATGGTCTGACTCCGCCGCTGTGGCTGGCCATGGCGGGGACCTGGTCGCACCTGCTGCTGGACTGGACCAACAGCTACGGCGTGCACCCGTTCTGGCCGCTGGACAACCGCTGGCTGTACGGCGACGCGGTGTTCATCGTGGAGCCGTGGCTGTGGCTGGTGGCCATCCCGCCGCTGCTGTTCGCCCCGCGGTCGCGGGGCGGGCGCGTGGTGCTTGGTGCGCTGGCGCTGGTCATCCTGGCGGCCAGCGCCTGGACGGGCGAGGTGGCGCGCGGCATCGCGGTGGCGCTGGCGGCCTTCGCCGTGGCGTGGACAGGGGCGCAGCGGCTGGTGCCGGCGCGCGCCCGCACGTGGGGGGGCATGGCCCTGTGGGGGGCGGTCACGCTGGCGTTCGTGGCCGGGCGCACCATGGTGCGGGGTGCGGTCACGCGCAGCGCCGCCGCGAGCGGCGAGGCGGTGCTGGACGTGGTGCTCAATCCGGCGCCGGGGGACCCGACCTGCTGGGCGGCGCTGGCGGTGACGCGCAGCGCCGACGGGGGGACGTATCGCGTGACCAGCGCCACGGCGGCGGTGCTGGCGGGGCGCGATGCCGCACGGTGCCAACAGGCGGTGCCGCGCGGCCGCGCGGGGGGCGACATGCTCACCGGCCTGGCGGGCGCGTCTTCGGACACGCCCTTTGCCTCCACCCCGCAGGTGGCGTGGCGCAGCACATGGCAGGCGCCGGTGGCGGCGCTGGTGGCGCTGGCGGCCGCGCGCTGCGAGGTGGCGGCCGCGCTGCGCTTCATGCGCACGCCGGTGTGGGAAGGCGCCCCCAACGGCGCGCTGCGGCTGGTGGACGCCCGCTACGGCATGGGGGGCGGGTTCAACACGCTGCGCCTGGCGGCACCCGCGGGCACGTGCGGGGTGGCGGGGCGGTGGGTGCCCCCCTGGCGGGAGCCGCGCCACGAGCTGCTGCAGGGGGCCGGGGCTGCGCCTCCATCACGCCCTGCGGGCTGATTGCCGGCGCGCACGCCGCGCGATAGCCTCCGCCTCATGGACCGCCGCGACTTCCTGCTGCAGGGCACCACCGCCGCCGCCGCGCTGGCGCTGGGTGCCCGCCCCCCGCGCGCCGCCGCGCCCGCCGCTCCGGGTGTGCCTGCCGACTCCGTCCGCGCCCCCGACCGCCTCGCGTGGTGGCGCGACGCGAAGTTCGGGATGTTCATCCACTTCGGGCTCTACTCCGCCCCCGGCGGCGAGTGGAACGGGAAGGCCACCGGCTCGCACGAGTGGATGCGCCACAACGCCAAGATCCCCGACGAGGCGTACGCACGGCTGGCCGACACCTTCAACCCCGCGGCATTTGACGCCGACGCGTGGGTGCGCACCGCCAAGGCGGCGGGGCAGCGGTACCTGGTGTTCACCACCAAGCACCACGAGGGGTTCGCGCTGTTCGACAGCGCCGTGTCGCGCTACACGGCCATGCACACGCCCTTCCGGCGCGACCTGTGCGCCGAGCTGGCGCGCGCCTGCCGGAAGCACGGGATGAAGCTGGGGTGGTACTACTCCATCATGGACTGGCACCACCCCGACTACCTGCCGCGCCGTGACTGGGAACAGCGCGACGCGTCCGGCGCCGACTTCGGCCGCTACGTGGCATTCATGAAGGCGCAGCTGCACGAGCTGCTCACCAAGTACGGCGACATCGCGGTGCTGTGGTTCGACGGGCAGTGGGAAAGCACGTGGACGCACGCCGCCGCGCTGGAGCTGGAGGCGTTCTGCCGGCGGCTGATGCCCAATGTGGTCATCAACGACCGCGTGGACGTGGCGGTCCCCAAGGAGGCGCCGGCGGGGTATCGCCGCGCGGGGGACTACACCACGCCGGAGCTCACTGTCCCCGAGCGCGGACTCCCCGGGCAGGAGTGGGAGACGTGCATGACGATGAACGGCAACTGGGGGTACGCCAAGGACGACCAGGCGTACAAGCCGGCGCCGGTGCTGCTGCGGCTGCTGGCGGAGACGGCGTCCAAGGGGGGGAACCTGCTGCTCAACGTGGGCCCCGACGGCGACGGGCGCTTCCCGCGCGAATGCACCGAGGCGCTGGGGCAGATGGGCGCGTGGCTGCGCACCAACGGGAGCGCGATCTACGGCACCCGCGGGGTGGCATTCGGCGACGCGCCGTACCGCCCCGGCGCCGCCACCCAGCCGCTGGTGCGCGCCACGCGCGGGGCGCAGACGCTCAACCTGTTCCTGGACGCGTGGACGGGGGGCGCGCTGGTGCTCCCCGACGTGCGGCAGGCGCCGCGCGCGGCGCGGGTGCTGGGGGCCGAGGAGGTGCCGCTGGCGTGGGAGCGGACTCCCGAGGGGCTCACCATCACGCTGGACACGCGGGGTCCGGACACCCCGCTGGCGGTGGTGCAGCTGCAGTTCGACTCGGCGCTGCGCATCGGCGGGTAGCGCCGGGTCGCGCGCGCGCCGGACCTCGCGCGACGCTCAGCGCGCGCCTGTCAGCGCGCGCCTGTCCGGCGCTTCTCGACGGCAGCCTCCCACTCGTGGAACGGTCCGTCGAAGTCCTTGAGCTGGTTTCCGTCAAACCACCACACGCGCGTGGCCACCTCGCGCAGGAACGCGCGGTCGTGGCTCACCAGCAGCACCGTCCCCTCGTACTCCTCCAGCGCGTCCTCGAGGACCTCGATGTTCTCGACGTCCAGGTGGTTGGTGGGCTCGTCCAGCACGAGGAGGTTGGCGCCGGAGAGCGTCATGATGGCCATCGCCATGCGGGCGCGCTCGCCGCCGCTGAGGGAGCGGATGGGGCGCTGCACCTCGTCCCCCGAGAAGCCGAAGGCGCCCAGGTGATTCTGGATGTGCCCGCGCGTCCACAGCGGCCGCAGGTCCTGGATGGCGTCGTACATCGACTTCTCCAGCGGCAGGTCGGCGAGGTCCTGCCGGAACCACGCCGGGGTGATGGACACCCCCACCTTGGCCTCGCCGCGCGCGGCCGGGCGGTCGCCCAGGATGGTGTGGATCACGCTGGACTTCCCCGCGCCGTTGGGCCCCACCAGCGCCACGAAGTCGTTGCGCCGCAGCACGGCGGTGAAGTCGTCCACCAGCACGCGCCCCGGCACCTCCACGCGCAGGTCCTTGATGGCGATCACCTGGTCGCCGCCGCGCTCATCGACCTTGAACTCCAGCGACATGGCGGCCGGGTCGCCCGGCGGCGGCGCCAGCCGCGGCAGGCGTTCGAGGCGCTTGCGCTTCCCCTTGGCCTGGAAGGAGTTCACGCCGGCGATGTTGCGGCGGATGTACTCCTCCTCCTTCTTCACGTAGGCCCGCTGCTTCTCCAGCTCGCGCTCGCGCGTGAGGCGCCGCTCGGCGCGCTGGGGGACGAACTGGCTGTAGTTCCCCTTGTACCACTCGCTGGTCTTGGCCTCGATGTGCAGGATGTGCGTGCAGATCGCGTCCAGGAAGGCGCGGTCGTGCGACACCACCAGCACGGTCTCGTCGCACTCCTTGAGCCAGTCCTGCAGCCAGGTGATGGTCTCGAGGTCCAGGTGGTTGGTGGGCTCGTCCAGCATGAGCAGGTCGGCGGGGGCGATGAGCTGCGCCGCCAGCCCCACGCGCCCGCGCTCCCCCCCGGACAGCGTGGACACGAGGCGCGTCTTCGCCTCCTCGGCGTCGAACCCCAGCCCCTGCAGCACCGCGTCCACGCGCGCGTGGTAGACGTAGCCGCCCAGGTCGGCGAAGCGCTCCTGGTCGCGTCCGAAGCGGTCGAGCATCTCGTCGGTGACCTTGTCCCCCAGCTCCCCCAGCTGCATGGCCTGCTCGGCGATGCGGGCCTCGAGGGCGATGACCTCGCGCCAGGCGGCCGCCCCCGCCTCCCACACCGTGGTGGCGTTCTCGAAGGCGCGGTGCTGGTCCAGCAGGGCGTGGCGCATGCCGGGCTTGCGGGCCACGCTCCCGGTGGTGGGCTGCCGGTCGCCCGTGATGACGCTGAAGATGGAGGTCTTGCCGGCTCCGTTGCGCCCGATGATCCCCCAGCGCTCCCCTTCGCCCACGGTGAAGGTGATGTCCTTGAGGAGTTCGGTGGCCCCGAACGAGATGCCGATGTTGGAGCAGGAGAGGAGCGTCACGGAAGCGTGGGGGGAAGGTCGCAGCAGCCGGCCCTGCAAGCTAATCACGCCTGCCAAGTGCCCGTTTCCCTCACTTCAGCCTCGCCAGCACCTCGTGGGCCTCGCGCAGCCTCCGCCACCATTCGCCACGCTCGAAGACCGTCATCGCCCGGTCCAGCATCGCCCGCGCCCGGTCGCTGTCGGTTGCCCTCCCCCGTTCGGCCAGCATGGCGGCGTGCCAGAGGCGCACCTGGGCCTCCCCCAGCACGGCTGATTGCCCCGTCGAAAAGTCCAGGGCCTCGGTGAAGTGGCGCTCGGCCCGGTCCCAGTCCTCCGCGGCTGCAGCCGCCCTGCCGGCTACCCCGTGAAACCGTACCAGACCGAGCTTGGCTTCGCTTTCCTGCGCAATAGGAACGAGCGCCGCCGCTCCGACTCGATCTCCAAGCAGCAACAGGCCTTCGACAAGAAATGCGATTCCGTAGTACGCGCCGATGCTTCGAATCGATGCGGTCAGGGGATCCCGGTGACGCCAATGCGACAGAATCCCGCGTGCGACGTCGGCGTCGGCGCTCGCCGCCAGCATGACCTCGGCCATCCAGTACACATCCACGATGCGCACGGAATGGCCCCGATCGCCAATGCCCGCGGATTCACGAGCCGCGCGGTCGCCGCGATCGGCGTGATAGGCGTCCCACGCGCGCCAGAGCGAGGCCAGCTCCGCCCATGCACCCAGGCCGCCGAAAAACGCGGCGATTTCCTCGGCATTCGCGACCAGCTCGGCGCGTCGTGCCACCAGCATCTGCTCGGCATTCTGCCGGGCGTTGATGAAGGCATACAGCGCGCCCAGATGGCCGATGGCCCGCGCATCGCCCTGTGCGGCGCGGCACATCTGGACTCCCTCGACAAGCCGTCCCGAATAGACCAGCGCGTACGCCAACCGCGACTTGGTCCAGACGGCCTGCCATCGCTTCTCGGCGGAGAGCAGGAGCGCCCCGCCCTCCCGGGCCGGTTCCAGCGAACCCTCGGCATCCCCACCGTTCCACAGCATGCCGGCGCGCCCGGTGAGCGCCACGCTGCGAGCCTGATCCGTGCCCACGCGTTCGGCCATCGCCACCGCCCGGTCGCTCCAAGCCAGCCCCGCCGTCAGCCCCTCCGTCGTGATCAGCACCATCGCGCCGGCGGCCAGCAGCTGCACCAATCCCACGCTGGGCTCATCACCGGCCAGGTCCAGCGCCCGCCGGATGGCAAGCAGCCCCCGCGTCTCCTCCTTCTCCAAGTAATTGAGCATCTCCGCCAGCAGGCAGGTGGCGGCCACCAGCTGCGGCACCGCCCGCGCCGAGTCGAACCCCGCGATCGCCTCGTACAGCGCCCCCAGCGCCTGCGTCCAATCCCCCGCGCCGCGGAGCGCCGACGCCTTGAGCCACAGCAGCTCCGCGCGCCGCAGGGGGATCTCGTCGTCCAGCACCCCGAGCCCCCGCTCGGCCAGCGCGAGCCCCTCGCTGAATGCCCCCGCCTCCACCGCCTGCCGCCCCGCCTGCAGCAGGTACCGCGTGGCCTTTTCCGCGTCAGGCACGCCGGCCTGCACGCAGTGGTACGCCATCGCGGCGGCGTGCTCCCCCACGCGCGTGCCGTACAGGCGCTCGATCGCGTCGGCGGTGTCCCGATGCCGCCGCAGGCGCCGGGGCAGCGACAGCGTCCCCAGCAGCGTCTGCCGCACCAGCTCGTGCGCAAAGGCGTAGTGCGGCTCGCGGGATCCGGGGTGCACCAGCACCAGCCCGGCGCGCTCGGCCATCTCCAGCGCGTCCAGCACGGCGTCCTCCCCCTGGCCCACCACCGCCTCCAGCAGGGGCACGCTGAAGCGCGGCCCGATCACCGCTGCCGCGGTGAGCACGTGACGACACGCCTCCCCCACCCGCTCGAGGCGGCGCCCCACCACCAGCTTCACCCCCTCCGGGACATCCACCTCTGCCAGCGACACATCCGCGCGCCAGCGCCCGTCCTTCCCCAGCAGGTGCCCCTCCTGCGCCAGGTGCCGGAACAGCTCCTCCACGAAGAAGGGGTTCCCTTCGGTGCGCTGGTAGAAGGCGTCCACCACGGCCGAGGGCGGGTTGGGCGCGCCCAGCCGTGCAAGCAGTTCCGCCACGTCGGCGCGCGGCATGCGCCGCAGCACCACGCGCTGCGCCTGACGCTGTCGCGTGAGCCGCTCCAGCGCCTGTGCGAAGGGGCGCTGCACCTCCAAGTCCACGTCGCGGTACGTGCCCAGCAGCAGCAGCCGCATCCGCGGCGCCTGCGCGGCCAGGTGTCCCAGCAGCAGCAGCGACGACTCGTCGGCCCAGTGCAGGTCGTCGAAGAACATCACGATGGGCACCACCGCCGCGGCGCGCTCCAGGTACTCGGTGAACTTGGCGGACAGGTAGCGGCGCTGCTGCTCGGGAGGGAGGTCCAGCGGCTCGGGGATGTCCGGGTAGAGCTGCCGCAGCCGTGGCAGCATCCGTGACAGCTCCGCCGCCCCGTCCCCCAGCGCCGCCCGCAGCCGCCCCGGTGGGACGGTGCGCACGGAGTACTCCATCTGCTCCACGAAGGGGAGGTACGGCGGGGCGCCCTCCATCTCCTCGCAGTGCCCCACCACGCACACATGCCCCCGGCGGCGCGCCTCCAGCAGCAGCGTCTCCACCAGCTTGGTCTTCCCCACCCCGGGCTCGCCCCCCACCAGCACCATCCCGCCGCGCCCCGCCTCCAGCGCATCCAGCTGCGCCACCAGCTGGGCGTACTCGGCGCGCCGCCCCGACAGCGGCTCGGTGTTGCGGGTGAGCGGCTCGGTGACCTGCGAATAATCGGGACGCGGCTCCACCGGCGGCGCCGCCGCCAGCGCCTGCGCGAACTCGGCGGCGCCGGCCCACCGCGCGTCGCGTTCCTTCGCCATGGCGCGCCGCACCGCCAGGTCCACCGCCGGCGGCACGTCGTCGCGCGCCTCGCGCGCCGACGGGACGGGTGCGGACAGGTGGCGGCCAATGAGCGCCTGCGCATTGGGGCCTTCGAAGGGCGGGACGCCCGTGAGCATCTCGAAGGTCACGCATCCCAGCGCGTACACGTCGGAGCGGCGGTCGAGGTCGCGCTCCCCCATGGCCTGTTCGGGGCTCATGTACGCGGGGGTCCCCAGCGCCACGCCGGCCACGGTGGCCATCGTGGTGCCCGCGGCCTCCAGCGCCCGGGCGATGCCGAAGTCGGCCACGATGGGGATGCCATCTGAGAGGAGCACATTCTCCGGCTTCACGTCCCGGTGCACCACCCCCTGCCGGTGCGCATGCTCCAGCGCCGCCGCGATGCCGCGGGCGATCGCCACCGCCTCGTCCACCGGCAGGCGCCCGTCCCGCGCGAGGCGCGCGCGCAGCGACTCCCCGCGCACGTAGGGCATCACGTAGTACGGCACCCCACCGGCGCTCCCCGAGTCGAAGAGGGGCAGCACATTGGGGTGCTGCAGCGACGCCGTCAGCCGGATCTCGGCCAGGAACCGCTCGGTGCCCAGCGAGGCCCCCACCTCGGGGAGGAGCACCTTGATGGCCACGTCGCGGCGGTGCTTGCGGTCGCGGGCCAAGTACACGATGGCCATGCCGCCGCGCCCCAATTCGCGCCCCAGCTCATAGCCATGCTCCAGCGCGTCGCGCCGCAAGGCCTCAAGGGTCATGACTGGGAAGCTGCGGTCGAGACGGGGGGGCGTCCAGCGCCCGGCGCGCCGCTTGACGACCATTGTTCCGCGCGGGAGGTTCGCGCGGGGGAGCGGCCGCCCCCCACGCACCGGCGTTGCCGCATTTCGGAAACCAGTTCTCCGCGCACGTGCCGCCCATGTCCTTCCACCCCGAGTCCCTCCCCGAGTACCTCGCCACCGTCTCGCTGGCCGCCGCCGGCTTGGGGACGGCCGCGCACGGGATCGTGGGGAACCTCAAGCTGGTCCCGTGGGTGGACCTCGCCGGCTTCGAGCGGCTGTTCCCGCAGGGGCGCGGGTGGCCGGGGGCCCGCGGGAAGGGGCTGGCGCCGATGCTCCCCGCGCTGGAGGCGGCGTACGGCCCCGACGCGCTGGCGCTGCTGCAGGGGCACTACCGCAGCGGACGTGGGCGGGGGGAGCTGCCGCGGCTGCTGCGGCAGGGGGTGCGCATGGGGGTGCCGCTGCTGGACGATGCGGGGGCGGTGGCGCTGATCACGGCGCTGGGGCTCTCCGAGGCGCGGGCGCGCGCGCTGCTGCCGTGGCTCCGCCACCCGGAGACCGTCCCCCCGCAGGCGTCCCCCCCCGCCGACCTCGCGCGGCTGGAGAGCATCATCGACGCGCGCATCGACGGGGCGCTGGCGCTGGCCGAGTCGCAGTACGGGGCGCAGCTGCGGCTGTGCGCCAGCCTGGTGGCGCTGGTCATCGCATGGGGGGTGGGGGAGGCCCTCCACGCGGCGTGGTGGCACCGGGCGCTGGTGGGGGGGCTGGCCGTGCCCCTGGCGCCGGTGGCCAACGACCTCGCGGCGGCGCTGCGCCAGGCGTCGCAGGCGCTGCGGCGCCGGTAGCGCGGGGCGCGCCATGTCGGCCGCCTGGGTGCTGGACTTCCGGGTGCAGCCGGTGGGGGGTCCCGTGAGCTACACGGGGCACCTGTCTCGCGTGGCGGAGGACGGGGTGCGGCACGACGCGGCGGTGGAGGCGGAGTTCACCGCCCGCTCGCGCGACGCGCGCGTGGTGGTGCTGGCGCACGGCTTCAACGTGCCGCGCGCCGACGGCCTCGCGTCGCTGGGGCGCTTCGCGGCGTGCCTGCGCGACCACGGCCTGGAGGACCCGCTGCTGCTGGTGCTGTGGCCCGGCGACGGGCCGGCGAAGGCGCTCACCTATCCGTTCGAGGGGCGCGACGCCGATGACACGGCGGGGGCGCTGGCCCGGTGGCTGCACTGCCACGTCGCGTGGGGCGCGCGGCTGGCGCTGGTGGCGCACAGCCTGGGGTCACGGGTGGTGATGGAGGCGGCGCGGCTGCTGGCGGAGCAGGGGGGGCACCCGGTGGAGCGCGTGTGCCTGATGGCGCCGGCCCTCGACAACGACAGCCTGGGGCGCGCGGAGGCGGGGGGGTATCGCGAGGCGACGCTGGCCGCCGATCAGGTGGCGGTGCTGGCGTCGGAGCAGGACGCCGTGCTGCGGTGGGCGTACCCGCTGGGGGACCTGCTGCAGACCGTGCTGTTCCCGCGCGAGCGCGCGGGGCGGGCGCTGGGGCGCACGGGGCCGCGCGAGCGCGACGAGGCGGTGCGGGCGCGCCTGGCGCCGGTGCCGCTGGCGCACCCGGCGCGGCGCATCGGGCACGGCGACTATCTGGGGATGCGCGACGGCGACAGCGACACCGAGGCGCGGAGCGCGTCGTTCGTGAGCGGGTTCGTGCGGGGGGAGGCGGTGCGGTGGGCGGGGGGGGAGGGGACTACTGCAGCACCGTGAGCCCATGCTTTTCAACGACGGTGAGCAGCTTGAGCGCCACGCCACTCGGTCGCTTGGCGCCAGTCTCCCATTTCTCCACGGTGCTTTCACTGGTGTTCAGGTAACGGGCAAACACCGGTTGGCTGACGCGGAGCGACTCGCGCAGCGCCTTGATGGACTGCGGGCTCATGGCCGTCGGTGCCGCGAGGCAGAGCGCTTCGAAGTGGCGCATGGTCGCCTTGTCGATCGCGCCCGCACGGCGCAGGGCGCGCGCCGCCTCGTGCACGGAGTGGAGCGCGTCAGAGGCAGGGCGGGGACGGGCGGGCATGGCAAATTTCCTCAAGGTCGCCGTTGGCGATCAGGGAGTGGCACTGGTCGTCCGTCAG
>JAGWYS010000272.1 GCA_018969225.1 Gemmatimonadota bacterium
GCGGTGTCGGCCAGCACCGGCAGGCTCATGTCGGTGGCGAACGCCGAGAGGGTGGCCAGCGCGGCCACCAGCAGGGTGAACCAGGGGGAGGCGGGGGGGAGCCGGCGCGCGGGGGCGGTCATCCCGTGGAATCTGCGCGGGTCGGGGAAGATCTGCCTGCATAAATCTGCATCCGGGGGGCCGGGACGCGGTGCCATGGTACCACGTGCAAGGACGCGGTTAGGCTCTGGCGTGCCGGCTCGAGCATGGTGGGGTGTCCCCGCTTGAACCCCACCCTTTTCGTGGATTTCACCGTGCCGGTCATCAGCCGATTTCTTGGCATCACCATCGCCATGCTTTACCGGGATCATGACCCCCCGCATATTCACGCCGTCTACGGTGAGTTTGAAATCACCGTGGGGATACGCGATGGCGTCGTGACCGGTCGTTTTCCGCACCGTGCCTTGGCACTCGTTCTGGAATGGCTGGTGCTGCATCGCCAGGAGTTGTTCGAAAACTGGGATCGTGCGCGGGGGCGAGAGCCGCTCCTGCCGATTGCACCCCTGGACTAGGGGAGGGTCCATGTTGCATGTGAGCGAGGTTCGGCTGATCGGTGGCTATCGCCTCTGGCTCCGCTTCAGCGACGGGCTGGAGGGGGAGGTGGACCTGACCAGCGAATTGCACGGGACGATGTTCGCCCCGTTGCGTGATGTCGACCGCTTTGCGGACGTGCGCCTGGATCCCGAGATAGGCACCATTGCGTGGCCCAACGGCGCGGATTTCGCGCCGGAGTTCCTCCGCACGCTCGTGGAGCAGCCCTCGGCGGCCTAGCCTACCGGTCGCGAGTCCAGCGATACGCCAGGGCGCAGGATCCCCCTCCAAAGTCCGCGAGCGGTCAACTCGTCGCCGGCGTCGTCGCGAACACCCCCCAGCCGTGCCCGTCGGGGTCCAGGAAGCTGTGGGTGTACATGAAGCCGAAGTCTTCCGGCTGGTCGTGGGTGGAGCCACCGGCGGCCAGTGCCCGCGCCACCAGCTGATCCACCGCCTCACGCGAGTCGCAGCGCACGTTGAGCAGCATCTCCACCGCCTGGCTGGTGTCGCAGATGGCCTTGGGGGTGAACTCGCGGAACTTCGCGTGCGGGCACAGCATCACGAAGAGGTGCTCGTTGACCGCCACGCAGGCGGCCTCATCGCCGGAGAACTCGGGCACCGGCGCAAAGCCCAGCGCGTGGTAGAAGGCCGAGGCGCGGGCCAGGTTGGCGACCGGGAGGTTGATGTAGAGCTGCTGGATCATGAGGGGGCTCTGGAGGGGGGACGGGATGGGCTCCGCCGACGGGGCCCGGTTGAACATGCGGTGAGACGCTATACTATGGCCATGCCCGCCCTCGAGCCCCGCGTGTGGACGGCTGCTGCCGTCCAGGCGCTCCCCGACGACCCCGCCAACCGCATCGAGTGCGTGGACGGGGCGCTGCTGGTGACGCCGGCGCCTCGCACGGTGCACCAGTCGGCGGTGACGGTGCTGGCCATCCGGCTGCATGAGGCGCTGCGCCCCACCGGTGCGGGCGCGGTGTTCGTGGCCCCCGCCGACTGGGTGCTGGACGCGCGCACGCTGGTGCAGCCCGACCTGTTCGTGGTGCCGCTGGTGGAGGGGCGCCGCCCCCGCACCGACGAGGAGCGGGGGCACCCGCTGCTGTTCGTGGAGGTGCTCTCACCCGGTTCGGCGCGCTACGATCGCGGCGTCAAGCGTGTGCGCTACCAGCGGGCCGGCATTGAGTACTGGGTTGTGGACCTCGATGCGCGCCTGGTGGAGCGGTGGATGCCGGCCGATGACCGGCCCACGATTCACGACGAGCGGATGGCGTGGCACCCCGCCGGGGCGCCGGTGCCGGTGGTGGTGGAGCTGGCGCCGTTCTTTGACGAGGTGCTGGGGCCGGGGTAGTAGGGCGGGGGAGGGATGCCCTCCTACCGCCCCCGCTCCAGCGTGGCGTCCATCAGCACCCAGAGCCCCGGATCCAGCCGCACGCTCTCCGGCTCCTCGGCGAGTGGAATGGTGAAGCGGTTGGAGTTGGCCACCAGCTGCCAGCGCCGGGTGCTGGAGAGTTGACAACTGTTGTCAAACCGGCGAACATGCCTGCATGGGTCGCCACACCATGAGCTTTGCGTTGCCCGAGTCGATGCGCGCGTACATCGATGCCCGTGTCGCTGCCGGGAACTACGGCAACACCAGCGAGTACATCCGTGACCTGGTCCGGCGCGATCAGGAGGCACAGGCCAAGCAGCGGCTGCGCGATCTCATCGAGGAAGGGCTGGCATCCGGCCCCGGACGGCGTCGCACCACGGCTGACGACAAAGCACTGCTGGCGATCGCCCGCGGCGAGATCGATTGAAGCCGGCGGATCTGCGCCCGCAGGCGCTGCGCGACCAGCAAAGCGAGGTCCGGTACTACCGCGAGGAGGGCGGCACCCGTCTGGCAGTCAAAGTGGCCAAGGCCACCAACAACGCGCTGGACCAGATCGAACACCAGCCTGGCATCGGCTCTCCGACACTCGGCACGCTGTTGGGCATACCGGGACTTCGGAGCTGGCGGGTGGGGACGTTTCCGCTGCGGTGGTGCTACTTCGAGCGAGATGACCATCTCGACGTGGTGCGGCTGTTGGGCGAGCGCCAGGACGTCATGGCGATCCTGGGGGACGAGCTCAGCCCGAGCTGACGCGGACGCCTGCACCCCAGCGGAGCCCCGTCGACCCCGCCAGCGCCGCCAGTGCGGCCAGCAGCACCAGCTGCGACGCGGCGGGGAGGGCGAGGGGGATCATGGACGGCTTCCTCCGGGAGTCGAAGCGGGGGGCACCGCCGGCGGCGTGGGGGGGCGCCACTGCACCACCCCCGGCTGGGCGATGGTGCGCTCCACGTCGCCCACGGCGCTGGGGACGAAGGCGCTCAGGTTCTCCACGCCGGTGGCGGTGACCAGCGCCATGTCCTCGATGCGGATGTAGAGGCGCTCCTCGGGGATCCAGATCATGGGGTCGATGGTGAACACCATCCCCTCGCGCAGCGGCACGCCGCGCACGCGCCCCACGTCGTGCACCGCCATCCCCACCGGGTGCTGGAAGTGGCCGCGGAACTTCACCCCCTCCTCCACCGCCTTGCGGTGCGCGGGGGAGGCGAAGGTCTTCCCCTGCAGGTACTGCCGCATGTCGGCGGCCGCGCGGTCCAGCACCTCGTCGGCGGTGACGCCGGGGCGGATGTGGCGGAACAGCGCGTCGCGGTAGGCCACGATGAACTCGTAGAGCGCGCGCTGCGCCGGCGTGAAGGTGCCGTTCACCGGCCAGATGCGGGTGACGTCGCTGGTGTAGTAGCGCACGTCGGGGGCGTAGTCCATGAGCACCAGGTCCCCGTCCTTCAGCGGGTCCGCCTTGCGGAAGTAGTGCCCCATGAAGGCGTTGGTGCCGCCGCCAATGATGGAGGCGTAGCCGTCGCCCTGCGCGCCGTTCAGGTAGTAGACGTACTTGGCGGCCGCGTCCAGCTGGTACTCCATCACTCCCGGCTGCGTGGAGCGCATGGCCTCCATGATCCCCAGCCCCGCCAGCTGCGTGGCGCGGCGGATGAGCGCGATCTCGGCCGGGCTCTTGATGGTGCGCAGGGCGTCCAGCGTGGGCGACAGGTCGCGCACCTCCAGCTGCGGGAAGCGCTCGCGCACCAGCCGCACGAAGTGCGCCTCGCGCGAGGGGCGCCCGTCCCACGGGTCGCTGGCGGCGCGCGCCTGGCCGGCCAGCAGCTCGTCGCGGCTGTCGTTCCCCGTTTCCATGGGGGCCAGCGGGGTGTGCAGCTGCATGGCGGGGGG
>JAGWYS010000034.1 GCA_018969225.1 Gemmatimonadota bacterium
CACGGGGGCGCCCAGCAGTGCCGCCAGTTGCCGGGCGTCCAGCATCCCCGGGCGCAGGATGGCCGGCGGGTCCTGCGTGAGGTCCAGGACGGTGCTCTCGATCCCTACCTGGCAGGGCCCCCCATCCAGGATATGCGCCACCCGGTCCCCCAGGGCCTCCTGTACGTGCCCCGCGGTGGTGGGGCTCACCTGGGTGAAGCGGTTGGCCGAGGGGGCCACCACCGGCACCCCCGCCTCGTGCAGCAACGCCAGCGCCACGGGATGGTCGGGGACGCGAATTCCCACCGCGTCGCGCCCGGCGGTGACCGCGTCGGGCACGTGCGCCGCCTTGGGAAGCACCAGCGTGAGCGGACCGGGCCAGCAGGCAGCCGCCAGGCGCTCCGCGGCCGGGGGCCAGTGGCGAGCCAGCGCGCGGGCGGCGGCCACATCGGCCACGTGGGCGATGAGCGGGTTCCACGCCGGGCGCCCCTTGGCCGCGTAGACGCGCGCCACCGCCTCGGGGTCCAGCGCGTTCGCCCCGAGCCCGTACACCGTCTCGGTGGGGAACGCCACCAGCTCCCCGCGCCGCAGCGCCGCAGCGGCGTCACGGATGGCCTCGGGGGTGGCGGCGGAGACGGGCATGCGGCCTGGGCGCGCGTCGCCTACTGCCGGGTCTCGATCGCGCGGCGCGCGATGCGGTCCACGAGCCCCGGGGCGAGATACTTGAGGAAGCGCCCCACCTTGCCACGCCACGTCATCACCAGGTCGCGGTCGCGCCGTTCCATGGCGCGCACGATGAGGCGGCCGCAGTGGTCGGTCTCCATCGTCTCCCCCGTCTTGCGCACGTAGCCGCGGCTGCCGAAGGGGGTGCCGTCGGGGGCCAGCGCGCGCTGGTTGATCTCGGAGAACACGAAGCCCGGGTACACCATGGTCACGTCCACGCCGCTCCCATCCAGCTCGATGCGGAGGGAATCGAAGAACCCCGCCATGGCGTGCTTGGTGGCGGCGTAGGCGGTGCGCTTGGGCACCCCGGTGAGCCCGGTGAGCGACGAGATCCCCACGATGAGCCCGCGGCGCGCCCGGAGGTGCGGCAGGGCGTGCGCCGTGCACCACACCGCCCCCAGGTAGTTCACCCGCATGAGGCGGTCGAAGACGGTGAGGTCGGTGACCTCCTCGAAGCGCCCGCTGGCGCCGAGGCCGGCGTTGTTCACCAGAATGTCCAGCCCGCCGTAGTGCGCCACGGTCTCCTCCACCAGGCGGCGACAGTCGGGCTCGACGCTCACGTCGCCGGCCACCGTCCACGCCTCGCCCCCCCGCCCCCGGCAGTCGGCGGCCACCTGCTCCAGCCGGGCGGCGTCGCGGGCCGCCAGCGCCACGCGCGCGCCCAGCGCCGCGCACTGCCGCGCCAGCTCGGCGCCGATGCCGGAGGAGGCGCCGGTGATGAGGATGACCTTGCCGCGGAGGGGACTGGACATGGGACGGTTAGATTGCGGGATGCCGGCGTCGTACGGGATCTTCGTCCTCAGTGTATTGCCGGGGGAAGCGGGGGCACAGGTCAAGGCGCTGCAGGAGCGATTTGATCCCAAGCTGGCCCGCCTGACCCCCCCGCATGTCACGATCATCGGGTCGTCGGGGGTGGGCGCCATCCCCACCGACACCCCCGTGGCGCGCATTCGCGAGGCGCTGGAGCCGATCGCGGCCGCCACGCCGCCGCTGGCGCTGCGCTTCGGCGCCCCCAAGCGGTTCATGCAGACGGAGATCGTCTCGCTGCCGCTGGACCCCAACGGGCCGCTGCGCGCGCTGCACGAGCGGATCGCCCGCAGCGGGCTGCCGTTCAAGCGCTCGCGCTTCCTGTTCTCCCCGCACTGCACGCTGAGCTTCTACCCCACGCTCACGCCGGAGACCGAGCGGGCGCTGCTGGCCGAGCGGGTGGAGGCGCCGGTGGAGATCCGGCAGCTGCAGCTGTACGAGACGCGCGACCCGCAGCCGTCGCGGCTGCTGTTCGAACTGGCGCTGGCCGGCTGACCCGGAGGGTCAGGCGCGGGCGTCGGGGCGCAGCTTGGCGAGGGCGGTGGTGGCGTGCCGCAGCGCCAGCATCGCCGAGGCCTCCAGTTCGTACTCGGTGTGCAGCCCCCCCAGCGTGTCCGCGTCGTGCCCGCCCAGCTGGCGCGACGCCTTCTCGGCGATGCTGTGGCGGCGCAGGTACTCGCGGGCGGCAAGCCAGAGGGCGTTGGCGGCCTGGCGCTCGTCGGCCTGCTCCGAGATGGTGCCGTTGCGACAGGTGGCCTCGAAGGTGCGGACCGCCTCGGCCAGCGCCAGGTCGATGGTGTCCACCATGGCGTGCGCCGCGCCCAGCTCCTCGGGGTGCGCCCCCAGCGCCACCAGGCGCGCCAGGCGTTCGTGCTGCCGACAGGCCTCCTGACCGGTGCGGGCCAGCGCCTCGGCGGCGCGCAGGGGGGTCAGCTCGGCGGCGCCGTCGTCGGGGATCGCGTGCTCGATGGAAGGCAGCATGCCTTCATCTTCCCCAACTGCTCGCGCGAACGGTAGTGGGGGCGCCGATTCCCGTCGGCTTGCGGGGGCTCCCACGGGGGCGTAGGCTAACCGGACCGGCCCCGCCGAGGGCCCCCGCTCCCTTGTCACGCCGAGGATGCCGATGGTTCCGCGTTCCCCGCTGTCGCCGGCCGTCGCCCTGTTGGCGCTGGCCCCCACGCTGGCCGCGGCGACGGCGCCGCTGGCCCAGGCCCAGACCACCGGCGTCACCCACGGCACCCGCCCCGCCAGGCTGGTGATCCGCAACGCCACCATGGTAGACGGCAACGGCGCCCCGGCGCGGGGCCCCGTGGACATCGTGGTGGAGGGGAACCGCATCGCGCAGGTGATCCCGGTGGACCCGGTGAACGCCGGGCGCAACGGGCGCACCCGCGCCACCGCCGACGCGGTGATCGACGCCACCGGCAAGTTCGTGCTGCCGGGGCTCATCAACGCCCACGCGCACATGCAGTCCAACCGCTCGGGGCAGACGCTGGACGGCTTCGAGTACTTCATGAAGCTGCAGCTGGCCAACGGGATCACCACGCTGCGCGAGGTGGGGGCCGAGAGGAACGCGGGGAGCATCGCGCTGCGCGAGCAGTCGGCGCGCGGGGAGATCGTGGCGCCGCGCATCCTGGTGTACCCGCAGTTCTGGAGCGAGGAAGGGCGGCTGGTGAAGACCGCCGAGGACGCGCGGGCGCACATGCGGCGCCTCAAGGCGCTGGGGGCCGACGGGGTGAAGTTCGCGGGGATCGACCGCGACCTGATGGCGGCCGCGTACGACGAGGCGCGCAAGCTGGGGCTCCCCACGGCGCACCACATCGGGGTGGAGGAGACCAACGCCTGGGACGAGGTGGCGTTCGGGACGCCCATGAAGGCGTCGATCGAGCACTGGTACGGGGTCCCCGACGGCGCCATCGAGGACAAGCGCCAGCACTTCCCCAGCGACTACAACTACGCCGACGAGACCGACCGCTTCCGCTGGGCGGGGCGGCTGTGGCGCGAGGCGCACCCCCGGCTTCTGGACTCGCTGCTGAACAGCATGGTGGCGAAGCAGGTCACGTGGGTGCCCACGCTGGACATCTACGAGGCCAGCCGCGACCTGCAGCGGGCGCAGACGCAGCCGTGGTTCGCCGAGTACCTGCACCCGTCGCTGGCCAACTACTTCAAGCCCGACCCGGCCAACCACGGCTCGTACTTCATCGGCTGGAGCAGCACCGACGAGGTGTACTGGAAGGAGAACTACCGGATCTGGATGGCGGCGCTGCGCGACTTCGAGCGCAAGGGCGGCATCATCGGCTGCGGCGACGACGCGGGGTTCATCTACCAGATCTACGGCTTCGGGCTGGTGCGCGAGATGGAGCTGCACCAGGAGGCGGGGTTCCACCCGCTCAAGGTGATCGAGCACTGCACGGGGAACAACGCGAAGATCCTGCAGCGGGAGGGGGAGCTGGGGCGGATCCGCGCCGGCTACCTGGCGGACCTGATCGTGGTGGACGGCAATCCGCTGGAGGACCTCAAGGTGCTGTACGCCGGCGGCACGGCGGCGCTGCGCGACGGCAAGGAGGTGCGGACGCTGGGGCCCGAGTGGGTGATCAAGGACGGGATCCCGTACAACGGCCCGCGGCTGGCGCGCGAGGTGCGGGAGATCGTGGCCAAGGCCAAGGCGCGGGGGCAGTGAGCATGGCCGAGGGGTCCGCGCCGGCCGAACCGGTGCTGCTGGTGGACGACACCCCCGCGGGGGTGCGGACGATCCGCCTGAACCGGCCGGCCCGGCTGAACGCGGTGAACCCCGCCCTGGCCGAGGCACTCCCCGCGGCGCTGGACGCGGCCAGCGCCGACGATGCGGTGCGGGTGGTGGTGATCACCGGCGCGGGGCGGGGCTTCTGCGCGGGGCTGGACCTGGGGGAGCCGGCGGGGCTGGCGCAGCACACGCGCGCCGAGCGGCTGGACCCGTACCGCTGGGTGGGGCACTGGGTGCACGCGGCGGTGCGGTGCGACAAGCCGGTGATCGCGGCGATCAACGGGGCGGCGGCGGGGGCGGGGCTGGGGTTGGCGCTGGCGTGCGACGTGCGGCTGGTGTCGTCGGCGGCCACGCTCACCACGGGGTACGTGCGCCGCGGGCTGTCCCCCGACGCCGGCGTGTCATGGTTCCTGCCGCGGCTGGTGGGGCACGGGCGGGCGATGGAGCTGGTGCTGACGGGGCGCGACGTGAGCCCCGGGGAGGCGCTCACGATGGGGCTGGCCTCGGCGGCGTATCCGGCGGAGCAGTTCGCCGAGGCGGTGGCGGCGTACGCCGCCCAGCTGGCGGCCGGCGCGCCGTTGGCGCTCACGCGGAGCAAGCGGCTGCTGGTGGCCAGCTGGGAGGCGTCGCTGGACGCGCAGCTGCGCGACGAGCTGCAGCAGATCGCCCAGTGCTTCGCCAGCGCCGACGTGCGCGAGGCGATGGCGGCGTTCACCGAGAAGCGTCCGCCGGTGTTCCGGGGAGCGTGACCCACCGCTCCACCAGCTCCAGGAACTCCCGCCGGTAGCCGCCGCGGTCCTCCCCCACCCCGTCACGCGCCAGCGCGCGCACCAGGGCCGGGGAGGCGCTGCCGCGGTGCGGGGCGTCGCGCAGCAGCATCCCCCACGTGGCCACGGCGGCGGCAAAGCGCATGTCGGCGCTGGGGGCGCCCATCTTGGCGCGCACGGGGTGCTCCAGCAGCCGGCTGGCCGCCTCCCCCGGCACCTTGTAGCGCAGCCGCACGAAGGCCAGCTCCTCCAGGTTGCGCGCGGCGGACACCGGGTCCGGCGCCTGGTAGCGGTGCGGCTCCAGCCGGGGGACGTCCACGGTGCCGCTGACCCCGGCGGGGACGATCTCCACCAGCGCGGTCACCGTGTGCCCGGCGCCGATGTCCCCCGCGTCCTTGCGGTCGTCGGCAAACTCCTGGTCGCGGAGCCGCCGCCCCTCGTAGCCGATGAGCCGGTACGCGCGCACGGCAGCCGGGTTGAACTCCAGCTGCAGCTTGGCGTCGTTGGCCACGGTGACCAGCGTCCCCCCCAGCTCCTCCACCAGTTGCTTGCGCGCCTCGGCCAGGTCGTCGAGGTAGGCGTAGTTGCCGTTCCCCGCCTTGGCCATGGCCTTCATCTTGGCGTCCTGGTAGTTGCCGGTCCCGACCCCCAGCACGGTGAGGGACGTCCCCTCGGCGCGGCGCCGCTCCACCAGCCGCTCCATCTCGGCGTCGCTGCTGGGGCCCAGGTTGAAGTCGCCGTCGGTGGCCAGGATGACGCGGGTGTTGCCGCCCCGGACGCTGTGCGTGCGCGCCACGCGGTACGCCAGCTCCAGCCCGGCCTCGCCCGCGGTGCCGCCGCCGGCCTCCAGCCCGTCGATGGCCGCCATGATGCGCGCCTTCTCGGAGCCCGGCGTGCTCTCCAGCCGCACCGCGGTGCCGCTGGCGTAGGTGACCAGCGCCACGCGGTCCTGCGGGCGCAGCTGCTCCACCAGCAGGCGGAGCGCCTGCTGGACCAGCGGCAGCTTGTTGGCGTCCATCATGGAGCCGGACACGTCCACGAGAAACACCAGGTGGGCCGGGGGAAGCGCGTCCACGGCGATGCGGCGCGCCTGCAACGCCACGCGCAGCAGCTGGTGGCGCGGCTCCCAGGGCGCGGGGATGACCTCGGTGGTGACGGCCAGCGGCGCGTCGCCGCGCGGCGCCGCGAGGTCGTAGGGGAAGTAGTTGAGCAGCTCCTCGACGCGCACGGCGTCGGTCGGCGGACGCTGCCCCTGCATCAGGAAGCGGCGCACGTTGCCGTACGACGCCCGGTCCACGTCGGTGGAGAAGGTGGCGCGCGGCTCGGCGGCCACCGCGACGAACGGATGGTCGGTGATGCGCGTGTACTGCTCGCGATTCCCCGGCGGCGGCGCGGGGACGGTGGAGGCCGGGACGGTGGTGATGCGCGACCAGGCCGCCTGGTTGGTGGCGGAGGGCGTGGCGATGGCTGGCCCAGTCATGTCCTGCCGGGCGGCCTCGAGCCGCTCGCGGGAAAAAGGCTTGGGAGTGATGGGGAGCGGGGCCTCAGCGGCACCGGCGCTGGTGTCGGTCGTGGCGGCCGGATGTGCCGCGGTGCGGCAGGCGACGGCGAAGAGAAGGATGAGGATGGCGGGTGCGGAGCGGGTCATGCGGTCTCCCGGCACGGGGTGAGGTGGGCTGATGCCGGGGAGACGCCGGGGTAGTGGGGAGTTGCACAGGGGGGACGGCACGTCGGTGCGCGACTGCCCTTGGGACTCCACGTCCATTTCCACGTCAACCTCCAACTACAACTACAACGTCCACCCGCAACTCCAGCTCCACCTGCAACCTCTTGGCCCTGCCAACCCCCGAGCTGCTGCGCGCGGGCTTGGTCCTAGGTACGGCGCAGGTGCCGTTGGAGTTGGAGGTTGAAGTTGGAGGTTACAGGATTGAGTTGCCGTTGCAGTTGGAGGCGCAGTTGCAGTTGCAGTTGGCGTTGGAGTCGGAGTTGTGATTCTGGCGGGGGCGCGTGGGCGTGCACGTATTGCGGCGGGCGGCGTCTCCCCCGGACATGCCCGCGCTATACCTTTCCCCCGTGACCGAGACGCTGGAGCGGCTGTTCCGCACGTACCACGCCTCCCTGGTGCGCTACCTGCAGCGCGCGCTGGGGGATCGGGACGTGGCGGAGGAGCTGGCGCAGGAGACCTTCGTGCGCGCGCTCAAGCAGGGGGCGCTGCGCAGCGAGCGGTCGTGGCTGTTCGCGGTGGCGGCCAACCTGGTGCGCGACCAGGCCCGACGCGACGGGCGGGCGCGGCGGCGCCTCGAGCGCTATGGTGCGGAGCAGCCGCAGGCCGCCGAGCCGGTACCCACCAGCATGGAGCGCGCGGAGGGGGCGGCGGCGGCGCGGGCGGCGCTGGCGGCGCTGGCCGACCGCGACCGCGACGCCCTGCTGCTGCAGCAGGAGGGGATGGGGTATCCCGAGATCGCCGCGGCGCTGGGGATTGCGGTGGGCTCGGTGGGGACCACGCTGTCGCGCGCGCGACGCCGGCTGCTGGCGGCGTACGAGGCGCAGCAGGCGCGCGAGGAGGGGCGATGACCAGCGAGGAGCGGATGTCCGAGGAGTGGCCGGCGCCCGAGTGGACGGATGACGGGCATGTGGCGGAGCCCACGATGCACGCGTGGCTGGACGGGGCGTTGGCGCCGTCGGCGGCGGAGGGGGTGGCGGCGCATGTGGCGTCGTGCGCGGCGTGTGGCACGCTGGCCGCCGAGGTGCGCGGGGTGATCGCGGGGGCGGCGCGGGTGGTGGCGTTGCTGGACGGCGAGGGGGCGCCGCCGCTGCGAGCGGAGCGGGGTGGGGGGGCGTCGTCATCGGTGCCGCCGCGGGCGTGGTACCGGCGTCCGGCGGTGCTGTCGCTGGCGGCCACGCTGCTGCTGGTGGTGGGGGTGCGCGCCGTATGGGAGGGGGGCGCACGTCCCGCCGCGGTGGCGTCGATGGCGGAGGCACCCGCGGCGGCCAACGCAGCCGTCACGGCGGACGCCATGGTCGCAGCGCGCTCCCAGGCGCTCACGGACACTGGTGCCGTCGCCGTGCCCAAGGCCACCGCACCGATGGCTTCTGCGCGGATGGCCACCGCGCCGATGGCCGCCGCGCCGATGGCCACCGCGCCGATGGCGTCCGCGGCGTCACCCGCGCCGTCACCCGTGGCGTCACCCGCGCCGCCATCCGCAGCGCGGCCCATGGCCGCCGAGCAGGTCGCGGTGATGGCGGTGTCGGCCGATGCGGTCGTCACCACCTGCCTGCTGGTGGAGACGTTGGCGGCTGACGGACGCCCGCTGCCGCCGCGGATGCAGCTGGCGGAGGGCGTGGAGGGGGACGTGCGGCTGGCGTGGCTGTGGGACGCGCCACGGCCGCAGGAGCCCGATGCGTTCCGGCTGCGCCGTGTCCGCCCCGATTCGCTGGCGGGCGCGGACGCGCGCGGGCAGGGGGTGGTCGTGACGCTGCTGCGCGATGGGGGCGGGTGGCGGGGGACGGCGACCGCCACGGGGGCGGCGGGCTCCGCCGTGCGGGGGTTCCGGCTGCGCTCGGCCGCCCCGGCCGCGTGCGACGGCCGGTAGCGGCCCCTATTCCTGGCTGGGATTGAAGCGGAGCGACCCCGGGAGCCGGTCGAGCAGCGGGCCCAGCTCGGTGGCCTTGTCCAGCGCCGTCACGAAGGTGATGCCTGGGAGCGCCACCACGAGCATCCCCGTGACGCCGTACACCACCACCTGCCCGCCGTCGGCGTGCACGACGTTCCCCGACGCATCCACGCAGTGCACCGGCCCCATGACGCCGTTGCCGGTGTCGTCCAGGTCGCGGACGCGGCGGAGCGCCGCCCAGGTGCCCACGTCGTCCCAGCCGAAGTCCCCGGGGAGCACGACCAGCTGCTCGGTGCGCTCCAGCACCCCGCGCTCGATGGAGATGTACGTCCCCAGCTCGGCGTAGCGCACCAGGTCGCCCGTTTCGAGCGCGGGAAGCGCCAGCCGCAGCTCGGGGGTGTGGGCGGCCAGCTCGGCGAGGGCGGTGCGCGCACGAAGGAGGCAGATGCCCGTATGCCAGTAGGCGCCCTGGTCCACCAGGGTGTCGGCGAGGGCGATGCGGGGTTTCTCCACCATGTGGTCCACGCGGCAGGGACTGCCGTCGTTGCGCCCCTCGTCGGGATCCAGCGGCGCGCCGGGGAGGAGGTAGCCGAAGGCGGTCTCGCTGCGGGTGGGGCGCGCGCCGACGGCCACGATCACCGGGTACTTGGCGGCCAGGGCGGCCCCCCGCCGCACGGTCTGGCGGAAGTCGTCGGCAAAGGCGACGGCCAGGTCGGCATGGAGCGCCACGAAGACGGCGTCGGGGCCGCCGCGCCGTCCCACCTCGGTGGCGCCCCAGGCCAGGGCGGCGGCGGTCCCCAGCGGGCGCGGTTCCACCAGCAGGTTGGCGCCCGGCACTGCGGGGATGGCCTCGCGGATCGCGTCCACGATGTCGGCGCTGGTCACCACCAGCACCCGTTCGGCGGGGACCAGCGGGGCCAGGCGCGCCACGGTGTCCGCGATGAGCGGGCGCTCATTGACCAGCGGCAGCACCTGCTTGGGGCGCCGGGGGGTGGCCAGGGGCCAGAAGCGGGTGCCGATCCCCCCCGCGAAGACGACGGCCCAGAGGGCAGTGTCGGTGGCCTGCCGCGCGTCGGGGAGCGGGGCCTCGAGGGTGGCGGTGCCGAGGTCCGGCGCCGTGGAGGCGGGGACGGGGGGTGGGGGGACGGGCATCACGGAATTGTAGGAGGGCAAGCCTGATGCTGGCCAGCGGAGCGGCGGAGTGGACCTAGCGAAAACCCTCGGTTCGGACCAAGATACCGAACTCCCCTTCTTCTCCACATGCCCTCCTTGCACTTCACCAACGGCGACCACGCCGCCGCCCGCCTGCGGGCCGCCGAGCTGCCTGGCGATGTCGTGCCCTGGCGGGACGTGCTGCACGACGGCCCCGTGCCGCCCGACGAGGATGAGCGGGGGTTCCGGGAGACCCGGGCCGAGTTCCTGGCCAGCCGCGGCTGGACCAGCGTGCCGGCGGCGACGGCGATGCTGACGGCGCGCGACGCGCAGCTGGCGGCGGTGTCGGGAACGGACGAGGTGGTGCTGTGGTTCGAACCCGACCTCTTCGACCAGCTGCAGCTGGTGCAGCTGCTGGCGCGGCTGGCGCGGCGGCCCATGCTGGCGCGCCCGGCCATCACCATCGTCCCCGCGGACTGTTTTCTGGGGGAGGTGCTCCCCAACCGGGCGAGCATGCTGCACACCGCGCGCCGCACCCTCACGCGGCGCGACCTCGACCAGGGGCATTCGGCGTGGGGGGCCTTCACCGCCTCCACCCCCGACGCGCTGGCGGCGATGGCCGACCGGCTGGACGAGGAGGTGGTGGCGCGCACCTACAGCGACGACACCATGGTGCGCCTGCCGCACCTGGCGGCGGCGTTGCGGCGGCTGCTGGAGGAGTACCCCGGGGAGGAGGACGGGCTCTCGCGCACGGAGCGGCAGCTGTGCGAGGTGCTCACGGGGGGGTCCACCACGCCTGAGCACCTCTTCGAGGGGTGCCAGCTGGCGGAGAGCTGGCGGTGGCTGGGGGACCGGAGCTTTGCGTGGTACCTCGAGCGGCTGTCCAGCGGCGCCGAGCCGCTGGTGACGCGCCCCAACGGCACGCGGATCATCGCGCCGCTCCCCGACACCGACGGGCGCGCCTTCTGGGAGCAGCGGGTGCAGCTGACGCCCTTTGGGGCGCGGGTGCTGGCGGGGCGGGCGGATGCGGTGGCCGCCAACGGGCTGGACCGGTGGATTGGCGCGGTCCACTGCACCATGGAGCGCCACTGGCGGTGGGACCCGCACCGCGGGCGGGTGGTGCCCTGGTGCGGCGGGCGTCGGGCGGCGGTGGGCGACTGAGCGCGGGGCGTGGCCGCCGCCGCGGGGGGCGCTACTTGAGCGCCTTCCGGATGGCGGCGTCGAGGTCCTGCGTGCCGCCGGAGCCGGTGTAGACCACGGTGCCCCCCTTGTCCACCACCACGACGTAGCTGGTGGCCGGGACGTCGTAGGCGCCGCTCACCGTCCCCTTTTCGTCGAAGAGCATGACGCCGGGGTGGGTGGGGTTGGCCTTGTGCCACGCCTGCACGCGGGCGCGCGACTGGTTCACCGACACGGCCACGGTGACGAAGCGCACCGTGGCGCCGTGGCGGGCGTGGGCGGCCTTGAGGGCGGGCTCCAGCTGCTTGCAGTTGCCGCACCAGGTGGCCCAGAACTCGATGAGGGCGGGGCCCTTCCCCAGGTACGCGCCCAGCTCCACGGGGGCGCCCTCGAGGGTGACGAGTGGTCCGCCGGGGGCCTTCTCCCCCACGGGGATGCCGAGGTCCTGCGCCGTGGCGGCGCGGGCGAGGAGCGGGAGGGCCAGCAGGGCGGCGGCGAGGGCGGTGCGGAGGCGCATGGCGGGGGATCGCATGGGGGAAGGGGAGACGGTCAGAACCACACCGTCCCCATCTGCACCAGGTAGTACTCCGCCATGGCCAGCATGATCGCCGCGAAGGCGCGCTTGACCCACAGCATCCAGGCGCCGGCGCGGGGGAGGCGGGCCAGGGCGCCGGCGGAGGTGCCGACCACCACCAGCAGCGAGCACATCCCCAGGGAAAAGGCGAAGAGGTAGGCGAAGCCGAGGAGCGCCGAGCCGGTGGTGGACACCCAGGTGAGGACGGCGGCCATGACCGGGGCGGAGCAGGGGGCGGCCACGACGCCGGAGGCTGCGCCCATGGCGAAGGCCCCCGCCACGCGACCGCCGGTGCCGGCGCCGGCCGCGCGCTGCACCAGCGAGGCCGGCAGGCGCACCGGGAGGACGTCCAGCATGGCCAGCGCCGCGAGGAGCAGCAGGTTGGCCATGGCGAAGAAGGCCCACGGGTTGCTGCTGACGGTGCCGAACATCGTGCCGGTGAGGCCGGCCACGAGCCCGAGGGCGGCGTAGACGGTGGCCAGCCCCAGCGCGTAGGTGAGGGCCAGCAGGAGCGGGCGCCAGCGGGGGGCCGGGGCGGCACCGGGGAGCGACTGTCCCCCCACGATCGCCGCCGTGATGGGGATCATGGGGTAGACGCAGGGGGTGAGCGACGTGAGCACGCCGGCGCCGAAGAGGAGCGGGAGGGCGGCGGCGGGGGCCTGCGACAGCTGCGCGGCGACGTCGATCTGCATGGGGGGAAACCTAGCGGCCGCCCGGGGGGTTCCTGCAGCTTCGCGGACGCCCGCTTCCCCCTCCCGCCCCGCCCGCCATGCCCCTGCTGCCGCGGTTCGCCTCGACGCGTGCCCTCCTGGTCGCCCTGGCCGTGTCCCTTCCCTCGGCGGTGGGGGGCGCGCAGCCCACCACGCGGCCACCGGCGCCCCCGCCGGTCGCCACCCCGCTGTGGGCCGGGCGCTTTGACGTCGCGCCGGACTCGGCGTTGCTGGCGTGGGGGGCGTCGTTCCGGTTTGACCGGCGGCTGTTCGAGGACGACGTGACCGGGAGCCTGGCGTGGGCCGAGGCGCTGGCGCGCGCCGGGGTGCTGTCGGCGGCGGAGGCGGCGCAGATCCGCGGGGGGTTGGAGGGGATCCTGGCCGAGGGGCGGCGGAATCCCGCGTTCCTGGCGGGGGCGGACGAGGACGTGCACAGCTTCGTGGAGCGCCAGCTGATCGCGCGCATCGGCGAGGCGGGGCGGCGGCTGCACACCGGGCGGTCGCGCAACGACCAGGTGGCGGTGGACCTCCGGTTGTACGTGCGGCGGCGGGTGCCGGCGGTGCAGCAGGCGCTGCTGCAGGTGGTGGACGCGCTGCTGGCGCAGGCGGACAGCGCCGGGGATGCGGTGATGCCCTCGTACACGCACGTGCGGCGGGCGCAGCCGGTGCTGGTGGCGCACTACTGGCTGGCGCACGCGCAGGCGCTGCGCCGCGACGTGGAGCGACTGGACGCGGTGCGGCGCGAGGCGGACGCCATGCCGCTGGGGTCGGGGGCGATTGCCGGGAGCAACTACGCGGTGGAACCGGCGTTCCTGGCGGCGCGGCTGGGGTTCTCGCGGGTGGTGGCCAACAGCATCGACGCCACGTCGGACCGCGACTACGTGAGCGGCTTCCTGCACGCGGCGGCGCTGGCGATGGTGCACCTGAGCCGGCTGGCGGAGGACGTGGTGCTGTTCACCGGGGAGGAGTTCGGCTACTTCGTGCTGTCGGACGCGGTGGCGACGGGGAGCAGCCTGATGCCGCAGAAGAAGAACCCCGACCCCATGGAGCTGGTGCGGGGGAAGACGGGGCGGACGATCGGGCAGCTGACGGCGCTGCTGGCGACGCTGCAGGG
This sequence comes from Gemmatimonadota bacterium, assembly GCA_018969225.1. GTDB lineage: Bacteria > Gemmatimonadota > Gemmatimonadetes > Gemmatimonadales > Gemmatimonadaceae > Gemmatimonas. The sequence continues at coordinate 13,363 of JAGWYS010000034.1, forward strand.
GCTCCCCAGCGGCTACAGCAAGGACCTGCAGGAGGACAAGGAGGGGCTGTTCGACGCGGAGGACACGCTGATCGGCTCGGCGGTGGCGGCGGCGACGGTGGTGCGGACGCTGGCGCTGGACCTGGGGCGGAGCGCGCAGGGGGCGTCAGGGTTCCTGCTGGCGACCGACGTGGCGGACTACCTGGTGGGGCGGGGGGTCCCGTTCCGGAGCGCGCACGAGGTGGTGGGGGGGATGGTGCTGACGCTGATGCGGGAAGGACGGAGCTTTGAGGGGCTGTCGCCGGCGGAGTGGCGGGGGTTCCACCCGCAGTTCGGGGACGACGTGATGCGGGTGGTCTCGGCGCAGGCGTCGGTGCGGGCGAAGAAGACGCCGCAGTCCACGGCACCGGAGGCGGTGCGGGCGCAGCGGGGGGAGCTGGGGGCGTGGCGGGCGGCATGGGCGCGGGTCCTGGGGGGTTCCGCCCCTCGTTAGGATGACCCCGGTTGGCGCCGGCGCCTGCCGCGGGTGCCCGGTTTCCTCCCCCCTGTCCACCGACCCATGTCCTTCCCCGCCCTTCGTCGCGCCGCCTCCGCCGCGCTGCTGCTGGTCCTGGCCGCGTGCGGCGCCGACACCGAGAGCACCGCGCCCACGCCCCCCGCGCTGTTCAGCACCCTGGTGGTGTTCGGCGCCAGCCTCGACGACACGGGGAACGTGTGCAACCTGAACCCGGCCTCGTGCCCGCCGGCGCCGTACTTCAACGGGCGCGTGTCCAACGGGGTGCTGTGGGTGGAGCTGGTGGCGCAGCGGGTGGGGGCCACGGTGACGCCGTCGCGCACCGGGGGGACGAACTACGCGCACAGCGGCGCCCGCACCGGGCCGGTGCCGGGGACCACGCAGGGGGTCCCCAACATGATGCAGCAGGTGGACACGTACCTGGCGTCGGGGTCCCCCGCCAACCGGGACCGGGCGCTGTTCGTGGTGAACGCGGCGACGGCGGGGAACGACATCAACGACGCGCTGACATCCACGAACCCGGCGGCGGCCACGATCGTCCCGAACGCGGTGAACAACGCCGTGGCCATGGTGACGAAGCTGTACCAGGGGGGCGCGCGGCACGTGCTGCTGGTGAACAGCACGGACATCGGGCGGACGCCGCTGGTGCGCGCCGGCGGGGCGGCCGCGATGTCGGCGGCCACCAACTGGTCGACGTTCTTCAACACGTCGCTGGGGGCGCAGCTGACGGCGCTGCGGGCGTCGAGCCCCGGGCTGACGCTGTACTACCTGGACCTGGGGGCGCTGACGGCGGAGGTGCTGGCGGCGCCCGGGGGGTTCGGCTTCACCAACGTGACGGCGCCGTGCGTGGTGGGGACGTCGGTGTGCGCCACGCCGGACGCCTTCTTCTACTGGGACGGCTTCCACCCGACGGCGGCCACGGGGCGGCTGGTGGCGCAGCGGGTGCTGGCGCTGCTGGGGCGGTAGAAGCGAGGGGTCGCCGCGGCCCCCTGGCGGGATGACGCGCGCTGGAATGGACCAGACGCGACTGAGGCGGGACGGTTCGGCGCTTGACGCGCGGATCGTCCCGCCTCAGCGTATGGCATCGGTTTCTGTTGTATGCCAGCGCGGGCATACGCGCGATCGCTTCCTCAACCGGCGAGGTGCGTGACCATGGCGGGTGTGAAGGCAGGGCGTCTGGCGGCGGTGACCGGGGCGCTGGTGGTGGCGCTGGCGGGGGGGGGCGCTGCGGCGGCGGCGCAGTCGTCCTCCTCGTCGGCGTCGTTGACGGCGCGGGTGCTGGGGGTGCAGCTGTCGGTGGAGTCGGCGCGTGACCAGCAGGGGATCCTGGTGACGGTCGTCACGCCGGGGTCGGTGGCGCAGAAGCTGGGGATCCGCGCTGGCGACCGGCTGTTCCGGATCGGGCGAGTGGCGCTGGCGTGGAGCCCCACCGACCCGCCCAATGCGGGGTCGCCGGCCACGCGGATGCGGGTGGCAATGGAGCAGGCGCCGCCGGTGGTGCCGGTGCTGGTGTCGCGGAACGGGGAGCTGATGACGGGGCTGGCGTCGTGGACCGACGACTTCGTGCCGGTGCCGCTGCACGACCTGGAGGGGTTTGTCGGGGCGTTCAGCACGCTGACGCAGGAGGCGATGGTCCCGGTGGAGGCGTTCGGGAGCGTGGAGGTGCCGTCGGTTGGGGGGACGGGGAGCGTGCCGTCGTTTGATGACCGGCCGGCGGGACGCCCTGACGGCATGGTGGCGGTGCCGTCGCTGGGGGGCGGACGCGGCTCGTCGTCGGGGAGCGGTTCCGGGAGGGGTTCCGGGAGCGGTTCCGGGAGCGGTTCCGGCGGCGGCTCGGGGAGCGGCTCGGGGAGCGGCTCGGGGAGCGGCTCGGGCGCGGGAGGCGGCCTCGCCTCGCGCGCCTGGCGGGCGGCGTGCGCGTCGCTCACGGGGACGCGGCTGGACGGCAAGTGGATGTGGGTCTCGGGCTCCGGTTCGGCGTCGGAAGAGCTGTGGCTGAACTCCGACGGGTCGTACAGCACCAGCCGGACCAGCATGGTGTCCAGCTACGCGGAGGACGGCTGCTACGCCATCGCCGGGGGGCGGATCACCTTCTACAAGGCGCTGTCGTCGGCGATGGGGTCGGTGCCCTCGTCCACCAGCCAGGGGCGGGTGACGCTGGGGAGCGCGAGCCAGGCCCAGTTCGAACCGCGCACGGTGAGCTTCGCGATGGAGGGGAACGGCCGGGGGGCGCTGGTGATTGACGGCGACCGGTACCGGGTCTTGCGCTGATTGACGGAAGCGGATGGGGAGGGCGGCCGCAGGAAGCGCCACCGATACACGTCACGACAGGGGGGCACACGATGCGGTGGATCCTGATGACGGTGCTGGTGGCGGCGACGGCCACGGCGGGGGTGCCGGCGCCGGCGGCTGCGCAGACGGTGGCGATTGAGAGCGCCAGCACCGGGAAGTGCCTGGACCTCCCCGACGGGAACACGGCCAACGGCACGCGACTGCTGATGTTCGATTGCGTGGGCTCGTCGGCGAACCAGGTGTTCGAGTGGGGGGCGCGCAATTCGCTGCGGATCTTCGGCAAGTGCGTGGACGCGCAGGGGGGGCAGCTGCGGCAGGGGGATGCCGTGGCGATCTGGGACTGCAATGGCGGCCAGAACCAGGTGTGGACGATGGGCGGGGACGGGCAGGTGCGGCTGGGGTCCACGAGCCTGTGCCTGGATGTTGAGGGGGACAACCGCGGCAACGGCGCGCGGCTGGTGGTGTGGGGGTGCGGCGGCTAGGCGAACCAGAAGTTCCGCAGCCGGCTGCGCCAGGCGGCAGCCGCTCCGGCGCCCGCGCGGGTGGAACTGTTTGACCTCGGGCGCCTGCGCAGCGACCTGATGGCGTCGCTGGCCAACGCCTCGCCGCTGGCCAATGCGTCCCCGCTGAACAACACCAGCGCGCTGAACAACACCAGCGCGCTGAACAACACCAGCGCGCTGAGCAGCACGAACCCGTTCACGATGCCGATGGGGAACAACTTCACCCTCCCCACCGGGTGCGGCGGGGTGAGCTGCGACCGGTCCACGCAGGCGCTGCAGCAAAACGTGGCGGGGGTGCTGCACGTGATGGGGGCGGCCAACGCGGCGGCGCTCCAGTGCGTGTCCGCGCTGGGGTCGTCGGCGATGCTGCAGCCGCCGCGGCAGTGCGCCATGATGCCCGACCAGCTCATCTGGATCTTCGGGAGCGACCGGAAGATCCGGCTGTTCGACCGTGCCACCGAGAAGCCGTCGGAGCGGTGCCTCACCGTGGTGCGGCAGGGGGGGGCGGGGACGCAGGGCGTGGTGCAGGTGGCGTCCTGCGGGCAGGCGGTGACCTGGATGAACCACCCGACGCTGGCCGACGCGCTGTCGCAGGAGGGAGATCCGGGGTGGGTGGTGGGGATGCCGGCGCAGCAGCGCCCCGTCGGCGGGCCGATGATGACGTTCCCGGCACAGGCGAACCTGCACCTGCGGTGGGCGCTGCTGCCGGTGCCGAAGACGGTGCGGTAGGCGCGTCGCCCCCGTCCGGCGGGGCCACCGCCGGGGGGCCGGGGCACCGCGCCCCGGGGCGATTATCTTTGGGGGATCCCCGGCCACCGGAGCCACCGCGCCAACGGGCTGGTGGCTCCGCGCCGTTCCGCCGGGCGGACCGCCGCGTCCCGGGGGCGGTCCGGCACCGTCCCCCCCTCGAGAGGTCGCATGGCACCGCAGTTCATCTACGTGATGAAGGGGCTTCGCAAGGTGGTCCCTCCCTCGCGCATCATCCTGGACGACATCTGGCTGTCGTTCTACCCGGGGGCGAAGATCGGCGTGCTGGGCCCCAACGGCGCCGGGAAGTCGTCGCTGCTGCGCATCATGGCGGGCGTGGACCAGGAGTTCCAGGGGGAGGCGTGGGCGCACAAGGGGACGCGCATCGGGTACCTGCCGCAGGAGCCGGAGCTGGACCCGACGCTGGACGTGCGCGGCAACGTGGAGCGGGCGGTGCAGGCGCAGCGGGACGCGCTGAACGAGTTCAACGAGATCTCGATGAAGTTCGCCGAGCCCGACGCGGACTTCGACGCGCTGATGGCGCGGCAGGGGACGCTGCAGGAGTACATCGACCAGCACGACCTCTGGAACCTGGACAACAAGATCGACGTGGCGATGGACGCGCTGCGGCTGCCGCCGGGGGACTGGCCGGTGACCAACCTGTCGGGCGGCGAGAAGCGGCGCGTGGCGCTGTGCAAGATCCTGCTGGAGGAGCCGGACATGCTCCTGCTGGACGAGCCCACGAACCACCTGGACGCCGAGAGCGTGGCGTGGCTCGAGCACCACCTGGAGCGGTTCCCGGGGACGGTGGTGGCGATCACGCACGACCGGTATTTCCTGGACAACGTGGCGCAGTGGATCCTGGAGCTGGACCGCGGGAAGGGGGTGCCGTACGAGGGGAACTACAGCGGCTGGCTGGAGCAGAAGCAGCAGCGGCTGGCGCTGGAGGAGAAGCACGCCTCGTCGCGGCAGAAGACGCTGCAGAAGGAGCTGGAGTGGGTGCGCATGTCGCCGCGGGCGCGGCAGGCGAAGAACAAGGCGCGCCTGCAGGCGTACGAGGAGCTGGCGAGCGAGGCGCAGCAGGACCGGGTGATGCAGAACGAGATCATCATCCCGCCGGCGCCGCGGCTGGGGAACGACGTGGTGATCGCGAAGGGGCTGCGGAAGGCGTACGGCGACAAGCTGCTGTTCGACAACCTCAACTTCGACCTGCCGCGCGCCGGCATCGTGGGGATCATCGGCCCCAACGGCGCCGGCAAGACGACGCTGTTCCGGATGATCAACGGCCTCGAGCAGCCCGATGCGGGTGAGCTGGTGGTCGGCGAGACGGTGTCGATCTCCTACCAGGACCAGCAGCGGACGCTGGAGGGGAAGCGGACGCTGTGGGAGGAGATCTCCGGCGGGCGCGAGACGATCCCGGTGGGGCGGCGGGAGCTCAACAGCCGCGCCTACGCGGCGAGCTTCAACTTCAAGGGGGCGGACCAGCAGAAGCTGGTGGCCAACCTGTCCGGCGGGGAGCGGAACCGCCTGCACCTGGCGAAGACGGTGATGCAGGGGGGGAACCTGCTGCTGCTGGACGAGCCCACGAACGACCTGGACGTGGACACGCTGCGGGCGCTGGAGGACGCGGTGCTGGACTTCTCGGGGTGCGCGGTGATCATCTCGCACGACCGGTGGTTCCTGGACCGCGTGGCCACGCACATCCTGGCGTTCGAGGGGAACAGCGAGGTGGTGTGGTTCGAGGGGAACTACGGGGCGTACATCGAGGACCTGAAGCGCCGGAAGGGGCCGGACGCGGACCAGCCGAAGCGGATCGCGTACAAGAAGCTGGTGCGGTAGGGGGCGCCCGCCCCGGTCACCCCGCGGGGGGCGCCGTGGGCGCCGCTCCGCCCTTCCGCGGGTGCGCCACCGAATGCAGGTACAACGACTGCACCTTCTCCCGGGCCCACGGCGTGCGCCGCAGGAAGGTGAGCGACGACTTCACCGTCGGGTCGTGCGTGAAGCAGCGGATGGCGATGCGCTGTCCCAGCCCGTCCCAGCCGTAGCGGTCCACCAGGTGCTCGACCATGGCCTGCAGCGTGACGCCGTGCAGGGGGTCCACGGGGCGGGGAGCGGTCATGGGCGGCGGGGCGGACAACGGAAAGGGGTGGCGCCCGGTGGCTTGGGCGGGCAACGTCCACCCGCCGCACCACCGCGCACCACCACGGCTGACGCCCAACGGATGACCCACGGAATCACGCACCACGCCGCCCCCCGCGACACCCCCCGCGACACCCCCCGCAGAACCTCCTGCATGCCCAGGGTGGCCGTCGGTGTCGCCATGCTCCTGGCCATGGTGGCGGGCGCCCCCAAAGCCGCCGCGCAGGCGCCTGCGGGCGGGGTGACGGTGTCGGGGCGCGTGCAGGACGCCGCGTCGCGCGAGCCGCTGCCGTTCCTCGCGGTGCAGCTGCTGCGCGCGCGCGACAGCAGCGTGGTGGCCGGGCGGCTCACCACCGCCACCGGGGCGTTCACCTTTGCCGGCGTGGCCAAGGGGAGCTACCTGCTGCAGCTGCGCGCCATCGGCTACGCGCCGCTGCGGCAGCGGGTGCTGGTGGGCGAGCTGAGCGCCTACCTGGACGTGGGCACGCTGGCCATGCGGCGCGAGGCGGTGGCGCTGGGAGGCGTGGCGGTGACCGCCGACCGGACCGCCGCCCCCGACGCGCAGGTGGTGACGGTGGCGGACAACGTCAGCCAGGCGGGCGGGTCGGCGCTGCAGGCGATGTCCACCCTCCCGGGGGTCACGGTGGGGGAGGACGGCAAGGTGCTGGTGCGCGGCAGCGACAAGGTGCTGGTGCTCATCGACGGCCAGCCGACGGCGCTCACCGGCGCCGGCACGCAGCGCGGGCTGGAGAACCTCCCCGCCTCCGCCATCGCCCGCATCGAGCTGGTGAACAACCCCTCGGCGCGCTACGACGCCAACGCCAGCGCGGGGATCATCAACCTGGTGCTGAAGAAGGAGGAGCGGGACGGCGCCGGCGGGCGCGTGGGGCTGGTGGGGGGCGCGGGGGCGCTGTGGGAGCGGCGTGCCAACCTCCCAACGGTGGGGCCGCAGTACCGCCTCACCCCCAAGGCCAACCCGTCGCTGGCCGTGAACCGCCGGCGCGGCGGGACCGTGCTGTACGCGCGCGCCGACTGGCTGCACAGCCCCACGCTCAACCGCAACGACTTCGCCACCCGCCGCTACGACGACGGCACCACCATCTTCCAGCAGCTGCGGCGCAACCGGCGCACCGACTACGGCACGCTGGCGGGCGGCGTGGACCACGCGCTGGACGAGCGGAACACGCTGGCGCTGTCCTGGCTGCTCAACCGCGAGAAGATCCTGGACCACGGCGACAATCCCTACTTCACGGGGTCGCTGGCCAACCGCACGCGGATGTGGCAGTTCCTGGAGGACGAGGTGAAGTATACGGCGTATGGCACCGGCGCCTTCACGCACCGCTTCCCCCAGCCCGGGCACACGCTGGCGCTCACCGCCACCTATTCGTTCCACCGTGAGGACGAGAAGTACTTCTTCACCAACACCCTCCCGCGGTCCACGGGGACCGACGCCTTCGCGCTGCTCTCCGACGAGCACGTGACGGAGGCGGCCGCCGACTACGTGAAGCCGCTGCGGCAGGGGCGGCTGGAGGCGGGGGTGAAGGGGCGCTACCGGTCCATCCCCGTGGACATGCGCTTCCGGCCGGGCGCCAACAGCGTGATTGACGCGGGGGCGGGGGGGTGGGCCACCTACCGCGAGGTGATCCCCGCGGTGTACGGCACCTGGGTGCGCGAGGGGGACCGGACCGAGCTGGAGGGCGGGGTGCGGGTGGAGCAGGTGCGCGTGGCCTACGACGTGAACCCCGACCATAACACCTACCGCAGCGACGGCTACCGCTACTTCCAGCCGTTCCCCTCGGTGCGCGCGGCCTACAAGCTGGACGACCGCCGGAAGCTCACGCTGGTGGCCAACCGGCGCGTGGACCGCCCCAACGAGGTGGACATCCGCATCTTCCCCAAGTACGACGAGCCGGAGCTGATCAAGGTGGGTAACCCAGCGCTGCAGCCGCAGTTCACCACCGGCGCGGAGCTGGGGTACCGCGCGGCGCTGGCGTCGGGGAGCGTGTCGGCGGCGCTGTTTCATCGCGTGGTGGACGGCACCATCACGCGCATTGCCACGCAGGCGCCGGGGAGCGTGCTGCTGTACCACGTGTTCCAGAACGCCGGGCGGAGCCGCAGCAGCGGTGCCGAGGTGGCGTGGCAGCGGGTGCTGTCGCCGCAGGTGACGCTGGGGGCCAACGCCACGGCCTACCGGCAGCGCTTCGACGCCTTTGCGGTGCTCAACCGCTACCCGGTCCCCACCACCTACACGGCCGCGCGTCAGACCCTCACCACGGGGAACGCCAAGGTGAACGCTGTGGTGCGGTGGCCGAGGGGGTGGCAGTCGCAGGTGGCGGCGGTGGCGCTGGCCCCCGAGCTGCTGCCGCAGGGGCGGCTGGGCGGGCGGTTCGGGGTGGACCTGGGGATGAAGCGGTCGGTGCAGGGGGGGAAGGGGGAGTGGGTGGCGAACGCCACCGACCTCTTCAACACCATGCGCCCCGAGCGAACCCTGCGGGGGAACGGCTTCACGCTGGTGAGCACCGACTTCCTGGAGACGCAGGTGGTGCGCGTGGGGTACAGCCGTGCGTTCTGACGGGGGGCGTCATGCGTGAGCTGCAAACCACCGTGGCCGGCTACCTGGCCGACGGCTGCGGCCGCTGCGCCCACTTCGCCACGCCGCAGTGCAAGGCGCGCCGCTGGCGCCCGGCGCTGGAGCGGCTGCGCGCGGTGGTGCTGGGGTGCGGGGTGGAGGAGACGGTGAAGTGGGGGGCGCCCTGCTACACGGCGGGGGGGAAGAACATCGCCATGGTGAGCGCGCTGTCCGACCGGTGCGTGGTGAGCTTCTTCAAGGGGTCGCTGCTGGATGACCCGGCCGGGGTGCTGGAGCTGGCTGGGCCCAACTCGCGCGTGGCGCGGCAGCTGTCGTACACCAGCGCGGCGGCGGTGGAGGAGGGTGCGGTGGCGCTGGCGGCGTTCGTGCGGCAGGCGGTGGCGCTGGAGGCGTCGGGGGCGCGCCTGGCACCGGCCCCCGCCACCGAGCCGGTCCCCGCCGAGTTCGAGGCGGCGTGCGCCGAGCACCCCGGGCTGGCGGCGGCGTTCGCGGCGCTCACTCCGGGGCGGCGGCGCGGGTACCTGCTGCATTTT
>JAGWYS010000273.1 GCA_018969225.1 Gemmatimonadota bacterium
CGCCACGGCGTGATGGAGGTGATCAGCACCATCATGCTCAACTTCGTGGCGCTGTCCGTGGTGGGGTGGCTGGTGCGCGGTCCGTTGCAGGAGCCCACGCGCATCAATCCGCAGTCGGCGTCGTTGCCGGCGGCGTGGCAGCTGCCCGTGCTGCTGCCGGGGACGCGCCTGCATGCGGGCGTGCTGCTGGCGGTAGTGGTGGCCGTGACATGCGCTTGGTGGCTGGCACGCACCGCGTCGGGATTCCGCGTGCGGGCGGTTGGGGCCAACGCTGCGGCGGCAGCGGTGGCCGGGGAGATTGCCGTGGGACGCACGCTGCTGGGGACGTTCGTGGCCAGTGGTGCGCTGGCCGGCGTGGCCGGGAGCGTGGAGTACGCGGGGGTCACCTATGCGCTGTACGAGAACTTCTCCCCCGGGTACGGCTACTCCGCCATTGCGGTGGCGCTGTTGGCACGGCTGCACCCCGCAGGCGTGCTGGGCACCGCGCTCCTGTTTGGTGCGCTGTCGGCGGGGGGGAGCGCCATGCAACGCGACGCGGGCGTGCCCAGCGTGGTGGTGAACGTGGTGGAAGCCACCCTGATCCTGCTGGTGATTGCCGCCGGGCGATTCCGGTGGAGGGGGTGGGGGATGGCCGGGGTGCCCGCCGAGGCGGGGACGTGATGGTGGCACCGACCGATGGGGTGGCGTTGCTGGAGGCGTTCCTGGCCGCCAGCGTGCGCACCGCCACGCCGCTGGCGCTGGCCGCACTCGGGGAGACCGTGAGCGAGCGCGGCGGCGTCATCAACATCGGCGTTGAGGGATCCATCATCGCCGGGGCGCTGGGGGGGACCATCGCGGCGGCGTCGCTGGGGGTGGGTGGCGGCTTTGCCGCCGGGGCACTGGCGGGGGTGGCCATGGCCGCCCTGTTCGCGCTGTTCGTGGTGGGTCTCAAGGGGGACGCCATCATCACCGGCACGGCGGTCACGCTCTTTGCGCTGGGGCTCACCGGCACCCTGTACCGCACCGTGTTCGGCGCGGGGGGCGTGGCGCTGTCGTCGCCAACGGCGGCGGTGGTGGAGATTCCCGGGCTCACGGCCATCCCGGTGGTGGGCGCGGCGCTCTTCGCGCAGCCGCTGGTGACCTATGGCACCGTGCTGCTGGCGCCGCTGCTGACCTGGGCGCTGTTCCGCACCCATTGGGGGGTGTCGCTGCGCGCCGTGGGGGAGGCGCCCGAGGCCGCCATCGCGGCGGGGGTGCACCCGGGGCGACTGCAGCTGGGGGCGATCCTGCTGGCGGGGGCGCTGGCGGGGGTGGCCGGGGCCACGCTGGTGCTGGCGCAGGCGGGGACCTTCGTGGAAGGGATGTCCGCGGGGCGCGGCTTCATTGCCATTGCCATCGTGGTGCTGGGGCGTCGGCACCCGGTGGGGGTGGCGCTGGCGGCGCTCCTCTTTGGCGGGGCGCAGTCGCTGCAGACGCTGTTCCAGGCCATGGGGTGGACGGGGGTGCCATACCAGCTGTTCCTGGCGGTGCCGTACGTGCTGACGTTGGTGGCCATGACCGCGAGCGGGCGGGGCGCCATCCGCCATGGACACCATTCGCCCCGAGGCGCACAATAGGGGGATGCGCCCCCACACTCTCCTCCCGGCCCTGCTGGCCCCCGCCCTCCTGGGCGCGCAGCCCGCCGACGACGCCCTCACCGCCTCGGCCAAGGCGATCCACGCGCGCGTGCTGTCCATCGACACGCACGTGGACATCAACCCGGCCAACTTCACCGCGGGGGGGCCCAACTACGCGCAGCGGCTCCCCCGCACGCAGGTGGACCTGGTGAAGATGGAGAACGGCGGGCTGGGCGCCGCCTTCCTCATCGTCTACGTGGGGCAGGCGCCCACGCTCGACTCGGCCAGCTTCGCCAAGGCGCACGCGGCGGCGATGGAGAAGTTCGACGCCATCCACCGGCTCACCGAGGAGCTTGCGCCGGCGCGCGCGGAGATCGCGTACACCGCCGCCGACGCGCGCCGCATCCACAAGGCCGGCAAGCGGGTCATCTTCATCGGCGTCGAGAACGGCTTCCCCATCGGGAGCGACGTCACCAACGTCAAGCGCTTCTACGACCGCGGCGGGCGCTACCTCTCGCTGGCGCACAACGGACACAGCCAGCTGAGCGACTCCAACACCGGCGAGCGCGACGGCGTGTGGCTGCACAACGGCCTGTCGCCGCTGGGGCGTCAGGTGATCGCCGAGATGAACCGGCTGGGGATGATGATCGACGTGTCGCACCCGTCGAAGGCGTCGATGATGCAGACCGTGGCGCTGTCGAAGGCGCCCATCATCGCGTCGCACTCGGGGGTGCGCGCGCTGTGCAACCACAGCCGCAACATGGACGACGAGCAGCTGGACGCGCTGAAGAAGAACGGCGGCGTGATCCAGGTGGTGGCGTTCAACAGCTACACCAAGTGCAACCCTGCCAAGGACGCCGAGCGCGCCGCGGCGGTGGACGCGCTGCGCAAGGAATACGGGATTTCCGCCACCGGGCGCGCGGAGGTGAGCGCGGCGATCCAGGCGCTCCCCGATGACAAGCGGAACGAGTTCCTGGCGAAGCAGGAGGAGATCACCGCGCGCCGCTACCCGTCGGACCCGCCGGCCACGGTGAAGGACTTCGTGGACCACATCGACTACGTGGTGAAGCGCATCGGCATCGACCACGTGGGGATCAGCAGCGACTTCGACGGCGGCGGCGGCGTGGAGGGGTGGCGCAGCGCGGAGGAGTCGCTGAACGTCACCACCGAGCTGGTGCGCCGGGGGTACACCGCCGACCAGATCGCGAAGATCTGGGGGGGGAACCTGCTGCGGGTGCTGGAGGCGGTGGAGAAGGTGGCGAAGCGGGGGCGGTAAGGACTGCCAGGGTTCCACCACGGTCTTGCCGCAAGAAAATGACCATCACATAATGGTCCTATGTCATCCAAGTCCCCCCGGACCGTCTCGGCCACCGTCTTCAAGGCGCACTGCCTGGCGTTGATGGACGAAGTCCAGCGGACCGGGGAGGAGCTGCTCATCACCAAGCATGGGAAGGTGGTGGCGCGCCTGGCCCCCGTGGCGCCAGCCCCGCCGGCCTTTCTGGGGTGGATGGCGGGAACGGTGACGCTCACGGACGACCTCGTGACGCCGGACCCTGAGGATGCCATCGAGGGGGAGGACGGACGGTGACGGAGGACGCGTCCGGTGGCCGATGGTCGGTGGCCTACCCGCGTCCGCAGCGTGCCGGACGCGCGCGGGTGCGCGAGATCGACTTCGGGGAGAGCCCGCCCCGAGGCGCCGGGGCGCTGCTGCTGGACTCGCACATCTGGCTGTGGCTGCTTTCGGGGCACCACGACCGGATCCCCACCCCCGTGATGCAGGAGCTGACGCGCGCCGACCGGGGAACACCGCTGGCCGTCAGCGACGCCACCCCCTGGGAGCTGATGACGAAGGCGCACCGCGGGAGGTTGGTGCTGGAGCTCCCACCGACCATCTGGATGGCGCGCGCGCTGGAGGCCCCCGGGATTCGGCTGGTACCGCTGCGTCGGGCGGTGCTGCTGGACGCGGCCACCCTCCCCGACGGCGCGCCGCGCGATCCCTTCGATCGGGTGATCATCGCCACGGCGCGCATGGACGGGATGACGCTGGTGACGGCAGACCAGGCGATCATCCAGTGGGGGAGGGAGACGGGGGGCGTCCGGGTGCTGGAGAGCTGAAGGGATAGAGGAACAGCCCGGGCGCTACCGGAACCGCATCCCGTTCGGCGCCACCGCGCCCTTGGTGGGGACGAACGCCGGCTTCTTCGGAGCCTCCTGCCGGGG
>JAGWYS010000274.1 GCA_018969225.1 Gemmatimonadota bacterium
ACTTCGACCACGCGGGGGCTGCGGGGGTCCTGGCGCAGGAGCTCCCCCACCTGGCGGTGCACGTGCACCCAGCCGGCGCGCCCCACCTGGCCGACCCCAGTCGCCTCGTGGCCAGCGCCACCCGCATCTATGGCGACGCCATGGACCGCCTCTGGGGGCCCATCCTCCCGGTCCCCGAACCGCAGCTTCACATCCTGGCCGATGGCGTGGCACTCCAGCTGGGCGAGCGCACCCTCGAGGTGCTGGAGACCCCGGGGCACGCGGTCCACCACGCCGCCTTTTTGGACCGTGCCACGGGGATCGCGTATGTGGGCGACACCGCCGGGATCCGGCCGGCCATGGCCCCCTTCCCCCTGCCGGTCACCCCCCCGCCCGACGTGAACCTCGAGGCCTGGTACCGCTCCCTCGACCGCATCGAGGCGTGGACCCCGCAGCAGCTGTTCATCACGCACTTCGGGGTGGTGGACGACCCGGCCCCCCACCTCGCCATCCTCCGGGAGGAGTTGGCGACGTGGGGGGGGTGGGCCCACGCCCTCCTCCAGGACGAGTCGCTCTCCGACGCCGCCCGGGCCGATCGCTTTCACGACTGGGTGCTGGCGTCGCTGGCGGGGCGTGTCCCCGACGCGATGCGCGCCGCGCTGGGGAGCGCCTCCGACTTCCGCGCCGGCTACCACGGGCTGGCCCGCTACTGGACCCGCCTGGGCTGATGCGGCAGGCGGCGTCGGTGCTGCTGCTCCGCGACCGTCCGGCGGCCGCGGGCGGGGGGGTGGAGGTGCTGATGCTCCGCCGCGCCGAGCGAGGGGGCGATTTTCGCAGTGGCGCGGCCGTGTTTCCTGGAGGGGTGCTGGATCCACGCGACCGGCTGGCCCACCCCGTGGTGGACGGGTGGGACGACGCGCAGGCCAGCGCACGGTTGGGGGTCGCCGAGGGTGGGCTCGACTACCTCGTGGCCGCCATCCGGGAGTGCTTCGAGGAGGTGGGGGTGCTGTGCGCCACCGGTGACGCGGCGGCGCGGCAGGCGGCCCATGTCATCTGGCGGGCGCCGCTGCAAGACGGGCGGGCGTCACTGGCGGAACTGTGCGCCGCGCTGGACCTCCGGCTGCCGGTGGCCGGCTGGTCGTACCTTGCGCACTGGGTCACCCCCCCGGGGATGCCGCGGCGCTTCGACACCCGCTTCTTCGTGGGTCAGGCCCCAGCGGATCAGGAGCCGGTGGCCGATGCGGGGGAGGCGCAGGACGCGTTCTGGCGCACCCCCGCCGAGGCGCTGGCCGATGACAGCGGGCTGGTGCTGCTCCCGGTCACGCGGGCGCTGCTGGCGTGGCTGGCGCCGCACCACACCGTTGAAGCCGCCCTCGCGGCGGCCCGTGCGCAGGTGGAAGTCCCCTGCATCATGCCGCGCCGGGCGCGCCAGGGGGAGCGCGGGACGATCCTGCTCCCGGAGTCGGCGGCCTATGACGAAGTGGCGCACCTGGACCCCGAGGGCGAGGGCTCCGTGCAGGCGGTGCTGGTGGCCGGGGTTCCGGTGCGGCTGTCGCCCCGGGTCATCCGGGTGACCGCACCCAACCCAGGGCTCATGACCGGTGCCGGCACCAACAGCTACCTCGTCGGCGACCCGGCGGTCAATCGATGGACGGTCATCGACCCGGGCCCTGACGATGCGCGGCATCTCGACGCGCTCGTTGCAGCCGTTCCGGGCCCCATCGAGCGGGTGCTGCTCACCCACGCGCACCCGGACCATGCCGACGGGGCCTCGTCGATGGCTCGGCGCGTCGGCGTCCCCGTGTGGGGGATGCATGCTGCCCTGAGCGGATTGGACGAAGATATTCCCTATAGGGAAATGTTTGGGGGCGAACGGATGGCGTTGGGTCAGGGGACCACCCTTGTCGCACTCCACACCCCCGGACACGCACCGGAGCATCTGGCGTTCCGGTTGGAGGAGGAGCGCCTGCTGTTCGCCGGGGACCTGGTGATGCAGGGTGGGACCGTGGTGATCGACCCGCCGGAGGGGGACATGGGGGCCTATCTGGGCTCGCTGGAGGCCATGGCGGCCAGCGACCTGCTGCTCGTGGCCCCGGCGCATGGATTCCTCATGGCCAATCCGGCGGCGCTGTTCCGGGGGGTGATCCATCACCGGATGAGGCGCGAGTCCAAGATCATCGACGCATTAAAGACACACCATCAAGCCTTATTCGAATCATTGGTGCCAACAGCCTACAGCGACGCGCCGGCGGTGCTGTGGCCGCTGGCCGCGAGATCCCTGCTGGCGCACCTCCTCCACCTGCAGGGACGGGGTGTGGTCACCCGGGAGGGCGACCAGTGGCGGCTGGCGGGGCCCCAGGGGATGGATCCGCTTCCGTAGGGAAGCGGGGCTACGCTCCTCCGGTTTCCACGGGGGTGTCCGGCTGGCTCCCCCACTCCGTCCAGCTCCCGCCGTACAACGCCGTGTCCGGCGCCCCGACGAGCTTCAGCCCCAGCAGCACGGCGCACGCGGTCACCCCGCTGCCGCAGCTCGCCACAATGGGCGCCTCCAGCCGTACCCCCGCCTCGGCGAAGCGGGCGCGCAGCGCCTCGGGGGGCAGGAACATCCCGTCCGCCCCCGACAGCGTGGCGTAGTGCACCGAGCGGGCGCCGGGGATGTGCCCCCCGCGCACCCCCGGGCGGGGCTCCGGCTCCCGCGCGGCAAAGCGTCCCGGCGAGCGCGCGTCCACCACCTGGGCGGTGCCGTTGGCCACCACGGTGCGCATGGCTGCCAGGTCGCGCCACCGGCTGGCGTCCCATCGCGGGGTGAAGGTGGCCGACGACACTGGGTTCACCGCATCCGTCACCGGCAGCCCGGCGCGCCGCCACGCTGGCAGCCCGCCGTCCAGCACGGCCACCGCCCGATGCCCCATGGTGTGCAGCATCCACCACAGCCGTGGCGCGCTGAACTGCTGCCCGGATCCGTCGTACACCACCACCGCATGGTCGTCCCCGATCCCCAGGGCGCCCAGCTGCTGCGCCAGCCGCTGGGGCGAGGGGAGCGTGTGCGGATACCGCGCCGTTTCATCGCTCAGCTCGTCGATGTCGGCAAACACCGCCCCGGGAATGTGCGCAGCGGCGTACTCGGCTCGCGCGTCGCGGCCGGCGGACGGCAGGTGGTAGCTGGCGTCCACCAGGCGGAGCGACGGGTCGTCCAGGTGCGCCGCCACCCAGTCGGGGCGCACCAGCGGGGAGGGGAGGGTGAGGGGCATGCTCCAACTTACGGAATGCGCGCATCCGTCGGTCAGGGGGCGATCAGGGGCGCGTGCGGGGATGCAGCGGTCCCCACGACGCGGTAAGTTTCCCCCCCTGATGGCTCCCGCCTCGCGCGTACCGCCACCTGCCCCTGCATTCCCTGACGCCTCTGGTGGGGGGGCGCGCCCACTGCCCGCCGCATGGCGCCTGGCGGTGGGGCAGGCGTTTCGGGTCACGTGGCGGCGGTTGGTGCTCTTTGCCCTGGCCTACGCCGCGCTCTCCTGGGTGTCGCTGCGCGTGGGAGCGGGGGGAACACGGATGACCCCCATGTGGCCGCCGGCAGGGCTCATGGCCGCCGGCGTGCTGCTGCTGGATGCCGCGCCCCTCTGGATGGTGTTCGTGGCCGCGTTCGTCGGGCAGCGCCTCAGCGTCAACCCGCTCGCCCTCCCCAGCGCGGCCTCCGTGGTGCTGGTGGGGGCCGCGTGCCTCGAGGGGTGGCTGGCGCGGGTGGTCATCCGGCAGGTCAGCGGCGGCATTCCCCGCTTCGCCCGCGTGCGCGACAGCCTGGGGCTCTTCGT
>JAGWYS010000035.1 GCA_018969225.1 Gemmatimonadota bacterium
TGGGGTGCCGGGCGCTGGCCGCGCACGCCCAGGCGCGGCTGGGGGTGGCCATGGATGGCACCACCGCCGACGGCCGTGTGCACCTGGAGGCGACCTACTGCCTGGGCAACTGCGCCCTGGGGCCAGCGGTGCGCGTGGGCGACAGCGTGCACGGGCTGGTGACCCCGGCGCGGTTGGACACGCTGCTGGACGCGCTGGTGGCGGAGGTCCCGTGACCGCCCGCGTGTTCGTCCCCAACGACACCGGGGCCCGGTCGCTGGGAGCCGACGCGGTGGCGCAGGCGGTGGCCGTGGAGGCGGCGATGCGCGGCCTCCCCGTGACGGTGGTGCGCAACGGGTCGCGGGGCGCCTACGGGCTGGAGCCGCTGGTGGAGGTGGAGTCGCCCGCCGGGCGCCTCGGGTTCCCGCGGATGACCGCCAGTGCGGTGCCGTCGCTCTTTGCCGACGGCGCCCTGCCCGATGCGCGCCACCCGGCGTGCCTGGGGGTCACCGACGCGCACCCGTGGTTTGCCGGGCAGACGCGGCTCACCTTCGCGCGGGCCGGGCGCATCGACCCGCTGTCGCTGGACGACTACCGGGCGCATGGGGGGCTGCGGGGGCTGGCGCGGGCGCTGTCCCTGTCCTCGGCGGAGATCGTGGCCGACGTGACGCGGTCGGGGGTGCGCGGCCGGGGGGGCGCGGCCTTCCCCGCGGGCATCAAGTGGGAGACGGTCCGCACCGCGCCCGGCGCGGTCAAGTACGTGGTGTGCAACGCCGACGAAGGGGACTCGGGGACCTTCGCCGACCGGCTGCTCCTCGAGGCGGACCCGTTCCAGCTGATCGAGGGAATGGTGATTGCCGGGGTGGCCACCGGCGCCACGCGCGGGTTCGTGTACCTGCGGTCGGAGTATCCGCACGCGGCCACGGTGCTGCGCGAGGCGCTGGCGCGCGCGCGCGCCGCCGGGGTGCTGGGGGCGTCGGTGCTGGGGACGGGGCACGCCTTCGACATCACGCTGCGGATGGGCGCCGGGGCGTACATCTGCGGGGAGGAGACGGCGCTGCTGGAGAGCCTCGAGGGGAAGCGCGGGCAGGTGCGCGCCAAGCCGCCACTCCCCGCGCTGCAGGGGCTGTTCGGCTGCCCCACGCTCGTCCACAACGTGCTCACGCTGGCGGCGGTGACCGACGTGCTGGCCGACGGCGGGGAGGCGTACGCGGCGCGCGGTGTCGGGCGCTCCGCCGGCACGATGCCCTTCCAGCTGGGGGGGAACGTGCGGCACGGCGGCATCGTGGAGCTCCCCTTCGGCGCGCCGCTGCGGACGCTGCTGGAGGACTTTGGCGGCGGCACGCGGAGCGGCCGCCCGCTCCGCGCCGTGCAGGTGGGGGGGCCGCTGGGCGCGTACCTGCCGGCCGCGCACTGGGACACGCCGCTCACCTACGAGGCGTTTGCCGCCATCGGCGCCATGCTGGGGCACGGCGGCGTGGTGTGCTTTGACGACGCGGTGGACATGGCCGAGCAGGCCGAGTTCGCGATGGCCTTCTGCGCGCACGAGTCGTGCGGCAAGTGCACGCCGTGCCGGATCGGTTCCACGCGCGGCGTGGAGGTGATCGGGCGCCTGCGCCGCGGGGAGGCGCCGGCGCGTCAGTGGGCCCTGCTGGAGGAGCTGTGCGACACCATGGAGCTGGGGTCCCTGTGCGCGCTGGGGGGGCTCACGCCGCTGCCGGTGCGGAGCGCGATGCGGCACTTCGCCGGGGATTTCCGCACCGGGCGCGCCCCGGGGGTGGCATGATCGACCGCCGCGGGGTGGTGTCGCTCACCGTGGACGGCGTGCCGGTGTCGGTCCCTGCCGGGACGTCGGTGCTGCACGCGGCCCGCGAGGCGGGGGTGCGGGTGCCGACGCTGTGCGCCACCGACGCGCTCGCGCCCTTCGGCTCCTGCCGGATGTGCCTGGTGGAGGTGGAGGGACGGCGCGGGTGCCCGGCGTCGTGCACCACCCCCGCGGAGCCCGGGATGGTGGTGCACACGCAGACGCCGCGGCTGGCCGCGCTGCGCCGGAACGTGATGGAGCTGTACATCTCCGACCACCCGCTGGACTGCCTCACCTGCGCCGCCAACGGCGACTGCGAGCTGCAGGAGATGGCCGGCGCGGTGGGGCTGCGCGAGGTTCGCTACGGGATGGCGGGCGCCTCCCACCTGGCGGCGCCGAAGGACGAGTCGAACCCGTACTTCACCTTCGACCCGTCCAAGTGCATCGTGTGCGCGCGGTGCGTGCGCGCCTGCGACGAGGTCCAGGGGACATTCGCCATCTCCATCACCGACCGCGGCTTCGGCGCCAAGGTGGCGGCGGGGATGGACGAGGCGTTCCTGGCATCGGAGTGCGTCTCCTGCGGGGCATGCGTGCAGGCGTGCCCCACGGCCACGCTGATGGAGAAGACGGTGGTGGACCACGGGCTCCCCGACCGCGCCGTGAAGACCACCTGCGCCTACTGCGGCGTGGGGTGCTCGTTCACGGCGGAGCTCAAGGGGACGCAGGTGGTGCGGATGGTCCCCGACCCCGACGGCGGCGCCAACGAGGGGCACTCGTGCGTGAAGGGGCGCTTCGCGTGGGGGTACGCCACGCACGCCGACCGGGTGCTGTCGCCGCTGGTGCGCGAGCGCACCGACCTGCCGTGGCGCGCGGTGTCGTGGGACGAGGCCATCGCCTTCGCCGCCAGGCGGTTCCGGGCCATCCAGGCGGCGCACGGGCGGGACGCCATTGGCGGGGTGTCGTCGTCGCGGTGCACCAACGAGGAAGTGTACGTGGTGCAGAAGATGGTGCGCGCCGCGTTCCGCAACAACAACATCGACACCTGCGCGCGGGTGTGCCACTCGCCCACGGGGTACGGGCTCAAGCAGACCTTCGGCACGTCGGCGGGGACGCAGGACTTCCGGTCGGTGGAGCACGCCGACGTGATCCTGGTGATCGGGGCCAACCCCACCGACGCGCACCCGGTGTTCGGCGCGCGGATGAAGCGCCGGCTGCGGCAGGGGGCGCGGCTCATCGTGGTGGACCCGCGGCGCATCGACCTGGTGCGCAGCCCGCACATCCGCGCCGAGCACCACCTGGCGCTGCGCCCCGGCACCAACGTGGCGGTGGTGAACGCGCTGGCGCACGTGATCGTGACCGAGGGGCTGGTGGACGAGGCGTTCGTGGCGGCGCGGTGCGACGCGGTGTCGTTCGCGCAGTGGCGCGACTTCATCGCGCGCCCCGAGCACAGCCCCGAGGCCACCGCCGCCGTCACCGGCGTCCCCCCGGAGACGGTGCGCGCCGCCGCCCGCCTGTACGCCACCGGCGGGAATAGCGCCATCTACTACGGGCTGGGGGTCACCGAGCACAGCCAGGGGAGCACCATGGTGCTGGGGATCGCCAACCTGGCCATGGCCGCGGGGCAGGTGGGGCGCGAGGGGACGGGGGTGAACCCGCTGCGCGGGCAGAACAACGTGCAGGGGTCGTGCGACATGGGGTCGTTCCCGCACGAGCTGCCGGGGTACCGGCACATCGGCGACGCGACCGCGCGGACCCTCTTCGAGGCGCGGTGGCAGGTATCGCTGGACGCCGAGCCGGGGATGCGCATCCCCAACATGCTGGCCGCCGCGATGGCGGGGCAGTTCAAGGGGATGTTCATCCAGGGGGAGGACCTGGCGCAATCCGACCCGGACACGCGCCACGTGACCGCCGCGCTGGCCGCGATGGAGTGCGTGGTGGTGCAGGACCTCTTCCTCAACGAGACGGCGAAGCACGCGCACGTGTTCCTCCCGGGGACGGCGTTCCTGGAGAAGGACGGGACCTTCACCAACGCCGAGCGGCGCATCAACCGCGTGCGCCCGGCGATGCCGCCGCGCACGGGGCTGCAGGAGTGGGAGGCGGTGTGCCGGTTGTCCACGGCGCTGGGGTACCCCATGCACTACCCCGACGCGGCCGCCATCATGGACGAGATCGCCGCGCTCACCCCCACCTTCGCCGGCGTGTCGCATGCGCACCTGGATCGCGTGGGGAGCGTGCAGTGGCCCTGCACCGCCGAGGCGCCGCTGGGCACGCGCATCATGCACGAGGACGGCTTCGTGCGCGGCAAGGGGCGCTTCCTGATCACCCAGTTCGTCCCCACCGAAGAGCGCGCAACCCGGCGCTTCCCGCTGCTGCTGACCACGGGGCGCATCCTGTCGCAGTACAACGTGGGGACGGAGACGCGGCGCACCGCCAACACGGTGTGGCACCCCGAGGACCGGCTGGAGCTGCACCCGCACGACGCCGAGGTGCGGGGGATCGGCGAGGGGGACGGGGTGGTGCTGTCGAGCCGCAAGGGGAGCATCACCCTGCGCGCGCACGTCACCGACCGGGTCCCGGAGGGGGTGGTGTACACCACCTTCCACCACCCGGAGGCGGCGGCCAACATCGTCACCACGGAGTACTCCGACTGGGCCACCAACTGCCCGGAGTACAAGGTGACCGCCGTGGATGTCCGGCCGGCCGACTGAGGCCCCCCGGGGGGCCCTTTCGGCGGCGGTGCGGGTGCACGACGGCGATGCGGGCGCGCGCAACGCGGCGTGGGGGATTGCGGAGGAGGTGGCAGTGGAGGTGACGGTGGACGGCGCGCCGTGGACGGTGTGCATGGCCACCCCCGCGCACCTGGAGGAGCTGGCGGTGGGGCTGGCGATCACCGAGGGGCGCGTGGCGGACGTGGCAGCGGTGGCCGGCGCGGAGGTGACGGCCTTTGCCGGCGACTACCGCGTGGCGCTGCGGCTGGTCGCCGGGGCAGACTCGGGAACCCACGGGCGCGCGGACCGGCGCACGGTGTCCCCCACCGGCGCCTGCGGACTGTGCGGGCTGGAGTCGCTGGCCGCGCTGCAGGCGCGCGTCCCCGCGCGTGCCGGATCCCGGCCGCTGGCCGCCGCGGAGTCGGCCACGGCCGCGCTGGACGCGACCATGCTGGACGCGGTGCGGCGCGCCTTCGACGCGCTGCCGGGGGCGCAGCCGCTCAACGCCGCCACCCGCTCCGTGCACGCCGCCGCCTGGTGCACCCCCGACGGCGCGCTGGCACTGGTGCGCGAGGATGTGGGGCGCCACAATGCGCTGGACAAGCTGGTGGGCGCGCTGGCGCTGGCCGGGCGGCTGCAGGAACCCGGGTTCGTCATCATGACCAGCCGGTGCAGCTACGAACTGGTGGCCAAGTGCGCGCACACCGGGGCCCGGCTGCTGGCCACCTGGTCGGCGCCCACGGGGATGGCGCTGCGCTGGGCCCGCGCCGTGCGGCTGCCGCTCCTGGCGGTCTCCCGCGCCCGCGACGGCGTGGCCCTCGTGTCCTTTCTCCCGGATCCCGTTGATGAAGCCGGATGACCTCGTGCGCATGGCCAACCAGATCGCGCAGTTCTTCGCCCCCTACCCGCCCCTGGACGCCACGGCGGGGGTGGTGGACCACCTGGAGAAGTTCTGGACCCCCGCGATGCGCAAGGAGCTGGTGTCGGTGTGCCGCGGATTGATGCCCACGGCGCAGCCTCCGCACCCGCTGGTGGCGCAGGCCGCACGTCAGCTGGGTGATGGCGCCCACGAATAGCGGGACGCACGGCGCGGCGCACGGCGACGTGGCGGGAGCCGCTGGGGGCGCGGGGAAGATCGGCCGCGGCG
This sequence comes from Gemmatimonadota bacterium, assembly GCA_018969225.1. Lineage (GTDB taxonomy): Bacteria > Gemmatimonadota > Gemmatimonadetes > Gemmatimonadales > Gemmatimonadaceae > Gemmatimonas. The sequence continues at coordinate 5,639 of JAGWYS010000035.1, forward strand.
AGGTGACGGGCGCCATCCTGTGCGGCGGTGACGGGCGTCGCATGGGAGGGGCGGACAAGCCGCTGCTGCCGCTGCGCGGGGTGCCGATGGTGGCGCACGTGGCGCAGCGGCTGGCATCGCAGGTGCGCGACGTGGTGCTCGTGGCCAACCGGTCGGAGGACGCCTACGCGGCGCTGGGGCTTCGCGTGCTGCGCGACGCCACGCCGGGGCTGGGGCCGCTGGGGGGAATCGCCGCGGCGCTGGCCGCGAGTGACGCGCCGCTGCTGTTCGTGTGCCCCGGGGACGCGCCGCTGCTGGCGTCCGGGCTGGTGGCACGGCTGGCGGCGGCGCTGGGGCCGGACGACCTGGCCGCGTATCCGCACGACGGAACGCGGGCACAGCCGCTGTTCCTGCTGCTGCGCCGGGGCGCGGCGCTGCCGGCGCTGGAACGCTACCTGACCAGCGGGCGGCGCGCGGCGCAGGGGTTTGTCGAGACGCTGGGTGCGCGGGCGGTGGACGCACGGGATGTGGCGGCGTCGTTCCGCAATGTCAACACGCCGGAGGAGCTGGAGGCGTTGGCGTTGGAGTCGTAGTTGGAGGTGGAGTTGGAGGTGGAGTTGGAGGTGGAGTTGGAGGTGGAGTTGGAGGTGGAGGTGGCCGTGCGCTAGACCAGCGAGTGGTATTCGGGCTCGTACATCGCGTCGAGGACGGCCTGCGCGAGGTCGTCGGGGCGCGGGCGGCGCGCGAGGCCGCGGGTGTACGCCACCTCGGCCACGGCCACGGCGATGACGCGCGACACCTCGCGGATGCGCGAGAGGCTGGGGTAGATGCGCCCCATGGCCAGGTCCTCCTCGCTCACCATGGCGGCCAGCGTGCGGGCGGCCACGGCGAACATCTCCTCGGTCACGCGCGCGGACTCCGCCACGATGACCCCGAGCCCCACCCCCGGGAAGATGTAGGCGTTGTTCCCCTGCCCGGGCACGAACGTCCGCCCGTCCAGCGTGACCGGATCAAAGGGGCTGCCGCTGGCGAACACCGCCCGGCCGCCGGTGGCCGCGTACGCCTGCTCCGCCGTGCACTCGGCCTTGGAGGTGGGGTTGCTGAGCGCCAGCACGATGGGGCGCGCGTGGTGGCGCGCCATCGCCTGCAGCACGTCGGGCGTGAAGGTGTTGGGGGTGCCCGACACGCCGATGATGGCGTGGGGGCGCAGCTCCTCCACCGCCTCCAGCAGCGACGACACGGGGGCGTGCTCGTGCGCGAAGCGGCGCTTGTGCTCGGCGAGGTCGGTGCGCGACCGCACCACCAGCCCGCGCGAGTCCACGAACCAGCACCGCTGCCGCGCCTCGGCCTCCGACAGCCCACCCGCCACCAGCGACTCCACCACCAGGTCGCCGATGCCGATCCCCGCCTCCCCCGCCCCCAGGAAGAGCAGGCGCATCTGCTCCAGCGGCACGCCGGTGATCCGCGCCGCCGACAGCAGCCCGGCCAGCGTCACCGACGCCGTCCCCTGGATGTCGTCGTTGAAGGTGCAGATCCGGTCGCGCCACGTCTCGAGGAGGTGGAACGCGTTGTGGTTGCCGAAGTCCTCGAACTGGAGGCAGGCCAGCGGGAAGCGCTCCTGCACCGCCTCGATGAATTCCGTCATGAGGGCGTCGTACGCCTCCCCCTGCAGCCGCGGGCGGGGGAGCCCCATGTAGGTGGGGCTCTCGCGCAGCGCCACGTTGTCGGTCCCCACGTCGATGGTGACGGGGAGGCACTGGTGGGGGGAGACGCCGGCGCAGGCGGTGTACAGCGTGAGCTTGCCGATGGGGATCCCCATGCCGTTGGCGCCCAGGTCCCCCAGCCCGAGGATGCGCGCGCCGTCGGTGACCACGATCATGCGCACGTCCGCATGGGGCCAGTTGGCCAGCACCTCGCGCACGCGCCCCCGGTGGTCGGCGGTGATGAACAGCCCGCGGCTGCGGCGGAAGATGTGCCCGAACTGCTCGCACGCCTGCCCCACGGTGGGCGTGTACAGCACCGGCATCATCTCCTCGAGGTTGTCGATGACGAGCCGGTAGAACAGGGTGACGTTGCGGTCGGCCAGCGAGACCAGGTAGGCGTAGCGGTCCAGCAGCGTGGGGCGGGCGCGCACGCCGGGGAGGAAGCGGTCGAGCTGCTCCTGCTGCGTGGTGACGCGCGGCGGAAGCAGCCCCTGCAGGCCGTACGCCTCGCGCTCGGCTTCGGTGAAGGCCGTACCCTTGTTGAGCACGGGGTCGTTCAGCAGGTCGGCGCCGCGCTTGTGCACGCGGCGGTCGTACGGCAGGGCGTAAGTGGGCGCGGCCATCATCGGCTCGAGAGGAGGGTCAGAAGCGGGCGTAGAGCCACCCGGGGGCCACCATGAGCCCCACGGTGGCCGCCAGGCACAGCCCGCCCGCCAGGAGCGCCGAGGCGGCGCCCGGCGCGCGGGGCGCCGATCCGTCGGCGGCCTCCGCGTCGGCGGGGGACGGCTGCATGAACATCCGCATGATCACGCGGAGGTAGAAGTAGAGGCCGAGGAAGCTGCCGACGAGCCCCAGCAGGGCCCACACCGGGTGCCCCGCGGCCACGACGGTCTTGAAGACGGCGAACTTCACCGTGAAGCCCGGCAGCGGCGGCAGCCCGGCCAGCGACAGCATGGCCACGCTCATGAGCGCGGCGGCCACGGGGTTGCGGTGGAAGAGCCCGTCCAGCCGGTCGAGGCGGTCGCGGCGCGCGTCGTCGGCGTCGGCGGGGAGCGCGGCAAAGGCCAGCAGCGTGGCGAGGGCGTACACCACCAGGTAGGCCAGGATGGCCTCCTCGCGCCCGGCGGGCGCCCCCAGGAACCCGTAGAACAGGTATCCCGCGTGGGCGATGGAGGAGTACGCGAGCATGCGCCGCAGCGAGGGCTGCCGGATGGCCGCGATGTTCCCCCACACGATGGAGACCAGCGGCAGCACCGCCACGACCTCGGCGGCCGCGGGGGGGAGCGCGATGCCGCCGAAGAGGCGGAGCGCCACCAGCAGCACCGCCGCCTTGGAGAGCGTGGCGAGGTAGGCGGTGACGGGGACGCTGGCCCCCTCGTACGTGTCTGGGGCCCATGCGTGGAAGGGGACCACCGCACCCTTGAGGAAGAGCGCGACGAGCGCGAGGAGCACGGCGCCGCGGGCCAGCGGGTCGGCGCTGGCGGCGGCCGCGGCCATGGCATCCACCCCCAGCGAGCCGGTGCTGCCGTACAGCAGCGACATGGCCATGAGGAACACCGCCGACCCGGTCCCGCCCATGATGAGGTACTTGAGCGCGGATTCGGCGGCCTGCGGGCGCTTGAAGGCCAGCACGATGAGCGCGTACACCGGGATGGCGAGGAGCTCGATCCCGAGGAACAGCACCAGCGCGTTCATCGCCGATGGGAGCAGCGCGAGGCCGTAGAGCGAGCACACCAGCAGCAGCGGGAACTGCAGGTCGTCCCCCTCGAGGCGCATGAGGAGGAGCACCGGCAGGGCGAGCGCCAGCAGCCACCCCTTGGCCTGCGCAATGGCCGGCGTGAGCAGGTAGTGCCCGGGGAAGGGCTCCGCGCTCACCCCGGTGGCGGCCAGCCAGAAGGCGGCCGCGGCGCTGGCCGCGACGACCAGCACGGAGAGGGGAAGGACCAGCGCGCGCGTCCGCGCCTGCAGCGCGCAGAGCATCCCGGCCACCAGGCCGACCAGCAGCAGGTGCTCGGGGAGGAGCGCGAGGAGGGCGTCGCTACCGGGCATCGACGTGGCCTCGCGAACGGGTGACCGCGGCCGCGTGCGCGGGGGCCCCGGCGATCCGCTCCTGGAACGCGCGCGCCGCCCCCTCGGTCTTGCGGAGCGCGCCCGCCGGGAAGAGCCCCATCCAGAGCACGGCGGCGAAGAGCACGCCCAGCACGCCGCGCTCGCGGAGCGTGAGGTCGGTGATGGGGGTGTCGTGGGGCGCCTTCACGGGGCCGAACAGGAAGGTGAGGGCGAAGCGCAGCATGTAGAGCGCGCCCAGCACGACGCCGCTGGCGGCGGCGATGGCCAGCACCAGCGGGAACGAGTCACCCGCCACGTGCCGCGGCCAGGCGCCGGTGAAGGCGCCCAACAGCACCAGGAACTCGCCGGTGAAGCCGCTGGTGCCGGGGAGCCCGACCGACGCGAGGGTGAAGAGGAGGAACGCCAGCGCGTAGGCGGGCGCCTGCCGCGCGAGCCCGCCGTACGCCGCCAGCTCGCGCGTGTGCCCGCGCTCGTAGACCATCCCCACCAGCAGGAACAGCCCCGCGGCCACCAGCCCGTGGCTGGCCATCTGTACCACCGCCCCCTGCACCCCCGCGAGGTCGTTGCTGAGGAGCCCCAGCATGACGTACCCGAGGTGACTGATGGAGGAGTAGGCGATGATCTTCTTGATGTCCCCCTGCACCAGCGCCAGGCAGGCGCCCCAGACGATGCTGACCACCGCCAGCGTCATGAACAGCGGGGTGTGCGCGCGGACCGCGTCGGGGAAGAGGGGGAAGCCCAGCTTCATGAAGCCGTAGGTGCCCATCTTGAGGAGCACGCCGGCCAGGATCACCGACCCCGGCGTGGGCGCCTCCACGTGCGCGTCGGGGAGCCAGGTGTGCAGCGGCACCATGGGCACCTTGATGGCGAAGGCCAGCGCGAAGGCCGCGAAGAGCCACGGCTGCAGGGCGGCCGGCGCGGGGGCCGCGAGCAGGTCGGCGAAGGCGAAGGAAAGCGTGCCCCCCGCCCCCTCCGCCCGGGCCAGCACCAGCACGAGCACCGCCCCCAGCATGAGGATGGAGCCGAAGGCGGTGTAGAGCACGAACTTCACCGTCGCGTAGCGGCGGCGCGCGCCCCCCCAGATCCCGATCATCAGGAACATCGGGATGAGCATCGCCTCCCAGAACAGGTAGAACAGGAACAGGTCCTGCGCGACCAGCGCCCCCACCATGGTGCACTGCAGCACCAGCAGCAGCGCGTGGAAGAGGCGCACCTGCGACGCGATGGCCGTCCACGCCCCCAGCACCACCAGCGGCCCCAGGAACGCGGTGAGCGTCACCAGCAGCAGGTTGGTGCCGTCGAGCGCCACGTGGTACGTCACCCCCCAGTCGGCGATCCATGGCACGACGGTGGCGAACTGCCCCCCGGGCGCGGCCGGGTCGAAGGCGCGGTAGAGCAGGAACGCGGAGACGCACTGGACGGCCAGCAGGGCGGTCGAGAAACGCCGCACCGCGTCGTCGGAGAGGCGCGGCAGCAGCGCCAGCGCCGCCGCCCCGGCCAGCGGCAGCCACAGCACGAGGTTGAGGAGCAGGGCGTGCATGCCGCCGTCCACGGGGTCACCCATGGCGCCACCCCCACCCCAGCACCGCCACAAGCCCGCCCAGCACCAGCAGGGCGTAGAACTGCACGCTGCCGTTCTGCACGCGCCCCAGCCACCCCGCGCCGCGGTGCGCCAGCGCGCCCAGGCCGTTCAGGGTGCCGTCCAGCAGCACGCGATCGCCGATGCCCAGCAGCGCGCGCTCGGAGAGCCACACCAGCGGCCGCGCCAGCAGGCGGTCGTACAGTTCGTCCACGAAGTACTTCCCCTCCAGGAGGGCGTGCAGCGGCCGCAGCGCGCCGCGCACCGCCTCCACCAGGCGCGGGGCGCGCGCGTACAGCGCCAGCGCCAGCCCCACGCCCCCCAGCGCCAGCGCGACGGAGACGTAGAGCAGCGTGTGCTCCAGCGCGGCCCGCGCCGGCTGCACCGCGGGGAGCGGCACCACCGGTTCCAACAGGTGCGGGATCCCCAGGTAGCCGCCGGCGATGGACAGGAGCGCGAGGACGCCCAGCACGCCGGTCATGGAGAACGGCGACTCGTGCACGTGCGCGGCCGCCTCCGCGGACAGGCGCGGGGCGCCGAAGAACACCAGCCACAGCAGGCGCGTCATGTAGAACGCCGTGAGGGCGGCCGTGGCCGCGGCCAGCGCCCAGCGCCAGGTGGAGCCCCCCGACGCGCTGGCGAAGGCGTACCAGAGGATCTCGTCCTTGGAGAAGAACCCCGCGAGCCCCGGGATCCCGGCGATGGCCGCGGTGGCGATGGCGAAGGTCCAGAAGGTGACGGGGACCCTGGTGCGCAGCCCGCCCATGCGGCGGATGTCCTGCTCACCGCCCAGCGCGTGGATCACGCTCCCCGCGCCCAGGAAGAGGCACGCCTTGAAGAAGGCGTGGGTGACGACGTGGAAGATGGCCACGCCGTAGGCCCCGACGCCGAGGGCCAGGAACATGAACCCCAGCTGCGACACCGTGGAGTAGGCCAGCACCTTCTTGATGTCGGTCTGGACCAGGGCGATGGTGGCGGCCAGGAAGGCGGTGACCACGCCGACGGTGGCCACCAGCGCCGAGATGTCGGGGGCCGCCGCGTAGACGCCGTGCAGGCGGGCCACGAGGTACACGCCGGCGGTCACCATGGTGGCGGCGTGGATGAGCGCGGAAACCGGCGTGGGGCCGGCCATGGCGTCGGGGAGCCAGACGTAGAGCGGGATCTGCGCCGACTTGCCGGTGGCGCCGATGAACAGGCACAGCGCCACCAGCCCGGCGGGGACGGCGGCCACCGGCCCCGCGAGGAAGCGGGCGTTGAGCACGTCGAGGTCCAGCGTGCCCGCGCCGGTCCACAGCAGGAACATCCCCAGCAGGAAGCCGGCGTCGCCGACGCGGTTGGTGATGAACGCCTTGCGCCCGGCCGCGGCGTTGGCCGGCTCGTCGAACCAGAAGCCGATGAGCAGGTACGACGCCAGCCCGACCCCCTCCCACCCGGCGAAGAGCACCAGCATGGAGCGGCCGAGGACCAGCAGCAGCATGAAGAAGAGGAACAGGTTCAGGTACGCCATGAAGCGCCCGAACGACGGGTCCCCGTGCATGTAGCCGGTGGCATAGATGTGGATCACCGAGCCCACGCCGGTGACCACGAGGAGCATGACCGCGCCCAGGCGGTCCAGGTGGAAGGCGACATCGAGGGACAGGCCGCCGATCTCGGCCCACCGGTACAGCGGCTCGACGACGCCGGCGGGGCCGGGGGGGAGCGCCAGCACCGCGTGGACGGCCAGCGCGAACGCGGCCAGCGGCATCGCGCAGGCCACGAGGGCGGCGCCCCGCTCCCCGAGGCGGCACCCGCCGATGGCGGTGCCCAGCGTGCCGGTGACGAGGAAGCCCAGCAGCGGCAGGAAGACGATGGCCGCGAGCTGGTGCGGGAAGAGCGCGGCGCCCATCAGCCCCGGAGCTCCGAGAAGCGGTCGGCGTCGAGCGACCGGGTGTGCCGCACGAGGAGCAGCACGATGGGGATGGCCAGCGCCACCTCGGCGGTGGCGACGACGAAGGCGAGGAACACCAGCACGGCCCCCGCGGCGTCGCCGCGCTGCTGCGCGAAGGTGACGAGGCTGAGGTTCACCCCGTTGAGCATGAGCTCCATGCACATGAGCATGACCAGCGCGTGGCGCCGGACGATGACGCCCAGGAGGCCGATGGTGAAGAGGGCGCCGGCGAGGGCGAGCAGCAGGTGCGTGCGGTCCATGGTCACCCCTGGCGCCGGCGGCTCACCGCGATGACCGCCAGCGCGGCCACGATGGCCGACACGAGGAGGACGGTGGTGAGCTCGAACTCGAGCCAGTATTGCGAGAGGAAGGTGGCGGCGAAGGGGGCCATGCCGAAGTCCTGCGCGGGGGCGCCGGCCGGCGCCGGGGACGGCGCGCCGCGGAGCGCCCCCGCCGCGAGCCCGTCGGCCAGGAGGAGCCCCAGCGCCCCCGCGGGGAGGGCCCAGCGGGAGAGGCGCGGGCGGCCGTCCCGCTCCCGCACCTCGAGGAGCATGATCACGTAGACCATGAACACCATGACGGCGCCCACGTAGATGAGCACCTGGAAGGCGGCGATGACGTGCACGCCCAGGAGCCCGTAGAGCGCGCCCAGCGCCGTCATGGTGGTGATGAGCGCCAGCGCCACGCGCATGGGCTCGCGGAGGACCAGCATCGACAGGGCGGCGGCCAGCGCCACCCCGCCGACGGCGGCCAGCATCAGGGATTCGATGGCGCGCGCCCTCGCTGGACGCTCGGCGACAGCGTGAGCGGCACGGGTTTCGGCGGGTAGGGCTTGGCCACGTCGGCCTGCGGGCGCCAGGTGAGCATCTCGTCCATCGTCAGCCACATGTTGTAGCGGTCCGTCGCCACCAGGTCGGGGACGTCGGGCTCCATGCGGATGGCGTCCTCGGGGCACGCCTCCACGCACAGCCCGCAGAAGACGCAGCGGGAGTAGTCGATCTCGAACCGCACCGGGTACTTGGGGTGCGCCGGGTCGTCCGGGTCGAAGCCGGGCTCGATCTCGATCACCTTGGCCGGGCACGCCGTGGCGCACATGTTGCACGCGATGCACTGCGGCGACCCGTCGGGGCGCTGCGTGAGCACGTGCTTCCCGCGGTTGCGGGGGGCGAAGTCGGGGCGGCGCTCCTCGGGGTAGTAGGTGGTGACGGCGCCGCGGCGCCCGGTCAGCCACTTCGCCATGTTGCGCAGGAACACGCCGGTGGTGATCCCCAGCCCCCGCAGCACCTCGGGGAGGTAGAGCCGCTCCCACCAGGTGAGCGTGTTGGCGTTCCAGTACTGCGGGCGCGCGTAGCGCACCGGAGGGCGCGCCACGGGACGCGGGGGCGCGCCCCCGTCGCCGGGGGTCATGCGCCCCTCCCCTGCCACCAGGCCACCAGCACGGTGAGCGCGAGGTTGGCCAGCGACGCCGGCAGCAGCAGCTTCCACGACAGCCCCAGCATCTGGTCGTAGCGGAAGCGCGGCAGCGACCAGCGGATCTGGATCTGCACCAGGCACAGCAGCGCCACCTTGGCGGAGAAGGTGGCCAGCTGCAGCGGCACCCGCACCCCCTGGCTGAGGGGCACCGTGGCGCCCCAGGGGAAGGCGAAGCCGGCGTCGGTCATCCACGGCAGGTTGAAGCCGCCCAGGAACAGCGTGGCGAACAGCGCCGCCACCACGAAGATCTGCACGTACTCGGAGAGCATGAACAGCCCCATCTTCATCGCGCTGTACTCGGTGAAGTACCCCGCCACCAGCTCCGACTCCGCCTCGGGGAGGTCGAAGGGGATGCGCTTGTTCTCCGCGATGGCCGCCGTGAGGAACAGCACCGCGCCCACCGGCTGGTACACGATCCCCCACGCGGGAAGCCACCCGCCCACCGTCCCCGACTGGTGCGCCACCGCCGCCCGCAGGTCCACGGTGCCGTACACCAGCACCAGCCCCAGCACGGTCAGCGCCATGACCAGTTCGTAGGAGATCATCTGCGAGCCGGCGCGCAGCCCGCCCAGCAGGGAGAACTTGTTCTCCGAGGCCCACCCGGCCAGCATGGCGCCGATGATGGAGAAGCCGCTGACGGCGAACACCACCAGGAGCCCGGCGTCGAGCGAGGCCACCTGCATGGGGTAGGCGCGCCCGCCGAACCACGGGGCGAGCGCCGGCACCAGCGCCCCCGGGTCGAGCATCCCGCCGAAGGGGACCACGCCGAACACCAGCAGCACCGGCGTGAACGCCACGAACGGGGCCAGCCGGTAGCCCAGCAGGTCGTGCGCCCGCGGGGTGAAGTTCTCCTTGAGCAGCAGCTTGAGGCCGTCGGCCATCCCGTGGAAGAGCCCCAGCCAGATGATCCGCACCTGCGTGAACGGCAGGCGGATGTAGGCGCGGTTGGCACCCACGCGGTCGGACATCACCGCCGACTGCTTGCGCTCCACCCACGTGAGCAGCCCGCCGGCGCTGAGCAGCATGCCCATGGCCATCACCACGAACACCAGCGTCATGGCCAGGTCGGGGAGCAACGGCCCGGCGGTCATGCGGGGCCCCCGGCCATCGCCAGCGGCGCCGCCAGCGCCGGCGCCCACGCCTGGAACAGCGCCTCGGCGTGCAGCACGCCGGGGGGCGGCGCGCGGTAGCCGCGGAAGCCGCTCACCACGCCGTGAAGGTTGGTGTAGTGGCCGTCGCGCTCCGTCTGGATGCTGACCGGGAGGAACAGGTCGGCGGCGGCATGGTCGGCCGCGTTGGCCGGGTCGGCGTACGACCCCAGGCGGATCACGAACGCCCCGGCGGGGAGCGCCGACGCCGGCACCCCCTCGCCCCACACGAGCACCACGTCGGCGTCGGCCGGGAGGGTGCCGTCCCACGCCGGCACGTGCGCCAGCGCGCCGCGCCGGTTGGGGTTCTTGTCGGCCACGATGAGCAGCGCGTCCTCCACCACCTCCCCCGGCTGCGGGTGGTGGTCGGCCTTGACCCAGGCTCGCACCGCGGCGCCCAGCCGCCCCGCAAACGCCGCCTGGAAGGCGGCCAGCTCCTCGTTGGAGCCCCAGCTGGACACCAGCACCGCCGCCGCGCGCGCGCCGGCCAGCCGCTCGGCGGCCACGGCCACCGCGTCCGCCACGGGCACCGGGCGCCCGCGCACGGTCGCCTCGGTGGCGCGCGGGCGCTCGAAGACCGTCGCCAGGTCGCGCGCCTTGTTGCACACCCACGGCCCGTTCACCTCGGGGGTCTCGCGGGGGGTCACCCGCTCCAGCCGCTGGTTGAGCGCGGGGTCCAGCGCGGTGAGCTTCCAGTCCGCCTTGCGGTGCCACAGGTCCACCGTGCACCCGCGGGCGCACCCGGGGCATACCGACGGTGTGGCCTCGGTGTACCACACGCGCGCGTTGGCCAGGTCCTTGCGCGCCAGCAGCGCGCCCACCGGGCAGATGTCGATCACGTTGTCCGAGTACGCGTCGGCGCCGAAGTCGGCCCCCTCGGCGGGGCGGATCAGCGCGTGGTCGCCCCGCTGCACCGCCGCCAGCGCCCTCGACCCCGACACCTCGTGCGTGAACCGCACGCAGCGCGTGCACATGATGCACCGCTCGTTGTCCAGCAGGATGCGGTCGGTGAGCGAGTAGAACTTGGTGGCGTGGTTCTTCGTGTCGGCCGAGAGCGACTTCCGGCCGTTGTGCTCGTAGTGGTAGTCCTGCAGCGTGCACTCGCCGCTCTTGTTGCAGATGCCGCAGTCCACCGGGTGGTTGAGCGTGATGAACTGCATGGTGTCGCGGCGGAGCTTCTTCACCGTGTCGCTCTCGGTGAGGACGCGCATCCCCGCGGTGACGGGCATGTTGCAGCCGATGTCGAACCACGGCTCGCCGTCGTCCTGCTCCACCTCCACCATGCAGATGCGGCAGTTCCCCGGCACCGACAGCTGGGGGTGCCAGCAGAAGTGGGGGATGTCCACGCCGGCGCGCCGCGCGGCCTGGATGACGGTCTCCCCCGCGTAGGCCACCGCGGGGACGCCGTTGATGAAGAAGTCGAGGGTCTTGCGGTCGCTCATGCGTGCCCCGCGGCGGCAGCGGCCGCCAGCGAGGGGGCCAGCGCCCCCGGGTGCGCGGCGCGCCAGCGGGCGAGCGACTCGGCGAAGGGGTCCTCCACCGTGAGCGCGCCGTCCATCATCGACCGCCCGTGCGTGATGTAGTGCTCGAACTCGTGGCGGTAGTGGTCGAGGATCGCCGAGCAGGCGTACCCCGCCGAGTCGCCGAGGCTGCAGATGGTGGTGCCGTCGTTGGCGGCGGAGATGTGGTAGAGGCGGTCGATGTCCTCGGGGCGCCCCTCCCCCCGCACGATCCGGTCGAGGATCCGCTCCATCCACCCCATCCCCTCGCGGCACGGGGTGCACTGCCCGCACGACTCGTGGTGGTAGAAGCGCTGGATGACGCGCGCCAGCCGCACCATGCACGTCCCCTCGGCGATGGCGATCATCCCCCCGGAGCCCAGCTGCGACCCGGCCGCCAGCGCCGACGCGTGGTCGAGGGTGCGCCCCTTGAGCTGCTCCGGGTCGAGCACCTTGGTGGAGACGCCGCCGGGGATGACGCACTTGAGGGCGCGCCCCCCCTGCATCCCGCCGCAGTCCTCGTAAAGGAACGTCTCCCACGAGTAGCCGTACTCGACCTCGTAGACCCCGGGGCGGGCGATGTGCCCCGAGATGGAGATCATCTGCGTGCCGGGGCTCTTCGCGGTGCCCACCTTCCGGAAGGCCTCGGCGCCCTCGCCCACGATGACCGGGATGTTGGCGAGCGTCTCGACGTTGTTGACGACGGTGGGCTTCTGGTACAGCCCCTTCACCGTGAGGCGCGGCGGCCGGTTGCGGGGCCACCCCTTCTTCCCCTCGAGGGAGGCCAGCATGGCCGAGGCCTCGCCGCACACGTAGGAGCCGGCGCCGCGGTAGAGCACCACGTCCAGCGAGAAGTCCGAGCCGAGGATGCGCTCCCCCAGCAGCCCGGCGGCGTAGGCCTCCTCGATGGCGTCGCGCATGCGCCGCCACGCCAGGTCGAACTCGCCGCGGATGTAGATGAAGGCGTGCCGCCCCATGAGCGCGTACGAGCCGAGGATGAGCCCCTCCAGGCACATGTGCGGCACCTGCTCGAGCAGCCAGCGGTCCTTGAAGGTCCCCGGCTCCCCCTCGTCGGCGTTCATGCACACGTAGTGCGGCTCGCCGTCGTTGAGCTTCACGACGCCCCACTTGCGCCCGGCGGGGAAGGCGGCGCCGCCGTGCCCCAGCAGCCCCGACGCGGAGACCTCCTTGGTGACGTCAGCGGGGGACATCCCCGACCCCAGCACCTTGGCCAGCGCCTGGTAGCCGCCGCGCGCGCGGTAGGCCGCCAGCGTGTGCGAGTCGGCGGTGACCGGGTGGTTCATGAAGAACTTGCGCCCGGGGCCGACCTGCGCGGGGAGCACGCCGGGGGCCGTCACGGGCACCCCTCCAGCAGGGCGTCCACCGACGCGGGGGTGAGGTTCTCGTGGTAGGTCTCGTTGAGCATCAGCATGGGCGCGGTGCCGCAGGAGGCCAGGCACTCCACGGTGCTGAGGGTGAAGCGCCCGTCGGGGGTGGTCTCCCCGGGGGCGATCCCCAGCCGCAGGCAGAGGTGCGCCAGCAGCCCCTCGGCGCCGCGGAGGGTGCAGGAGACGTTGTGGCACACCTGCAGGTGGTGGCGTCCGATGGGCTCCCGCCGCAGCATGGTGTAGAAGCCGAGGACCTCGTCCACCTGCGTGCGGGGGACGCCCAGGTAGTCCACCAGCGCGTCGATGTGCGCGTCGGAGACCCAGCCGTGCACCTCCTGGATGCGCTGGAGGCACGGGATGGTGAGCGACCCCTCGAAGCCGGCGGGGTAGCGGGCCTTCCACCCCTCGAACTCGGGGATGAGGTGCGCGAGGGCGCTCATCGGTCGCACTCGCCGCCGATCATGTTGACCGAGCCGAAGGTGGTGACCACGTCGGCCAGCTGGCCCCCGTCGAGCATGCGGTGGATCCCCCCCATGTGCACGAAGCTGGGCGCGCGCACGTGCACCTTGTGCGGCACGCCGTCGCCGGTGCTGACCAGGTAGAAGCCCAGCTCGCCGTTGGCCCCCTCGTGCGCCACGTAGATGTCGCCGGCCGGCACCACGGGCCCCTCCATGACCAGCTTGAAGTGGTTGATGAGCGACTCGATCTCCGAGTACACCAGCAGCTTGTCGGGGAAGACGCACCGCCGGTCGTCCACGAGGATGGGCCCCTCGGGCATGAGCGCCACCAGCTGGCGCATCATGTACACCGACTCGTCCATCTCCCGCATGCGGACGTAGTAGCGGTCGTAGTTGTCGCCGTTGAGCCCCACGGGGACGTCGAAGTCCAGCTCGCCGTAGGCGAGGTAGGGGGTGTCCTTGCGCAGGTCGCGCGGCGCCCCGGTGGAGCGGAGGATCGGCCCCGTGAACCCCCAGTGGAGCGCCTCGGCGGTGCTGATGGTCCCGACGTGCCGCATGCGGTCGATGAAGATCCGGTTGCGGTCGATGAGGCCGTGCACCTTGGCGACGTACTCCTCGTAGCTGCGGAGGATCTCCTCCAGCCGGTCGAACCACCCGGCGGGGACGTCGGCGGCCAGCCCGCCGATGCGCCCGAACGAGTAGGTGACCCGCGCGCCGGTGAGGGCGGCCAGGTGCTCGTACATCTGGTCGCGGACGGTCACCAGGTACAGGAACGCCGTCATGGCGCCCAGCTCCATCAGCTGCGCCGCCACGCAGGTGAGGTGGTCGGCCACGCGCGAGTACTCGGCCAGCAGCGTGCGCAGGTACCTCGTGCGCGGCGTGATGGTGATCCCCATCAGCTGCTCGACGGCGTCGCAGTAGGCGAAGTTGTTGATGAGCGCGGAGCAGTAGTTGAGGCGGTCAACGTAGGGGATGAGGGTGTGCCAGGTGTGGTCCTCGCACTCCTTCTCGAACCCCCGGTGCAGGTAGCCGCAGTGCACGTCGGTGCGGATCACCTTCTCGCCGTCCAGCTCGGCGATGATCTGCACGGTGCCGTGGGTGGCCGGGTGGGAGGGGCCGATGTTCACCACCACCGTGTCGTCGCGCGAGGGCGCGAAGACCGGGCGGACCGGGTTGGGGATCGCCGGCGCGGCGGTCAGCTCAGCGGACAAGGGCACCCTGCGGCGGTCGGTAGGGGACGAGGGGCTGCTCGCGCTGCTTGGGGTAGTCCTTGCGCAGCGGGTGCCCCACGAACCCCTCGTAGAGGAGGATGGGGCGCAGGTCGGGGTTGCCGCGGAAGACGATGCCGTACATGTCGTGGCACTCGCGCTCCTGGTAGCCGGCGGCGCCGTAGAGCCCCGTGAGGGAGTCCACCACCGGGTCGGCCTCCGGGACGCGGGTCTTGAGGCGCACGCGCACGCGGTGCGCGGTGGCATAGAGGTGGTGCACCACCTCGAATCGGAGCGGCGCCCCGGGCCAGTCCACGGCGGTGACATCGACGAACAGGTCGAAGCCGAACGCGTCGCGGAGGCGCTGCGCGACGGGCAGGAGCGCCTCGGGCGCGAGGGCGAGCACCAGCACGCCGTGCGACACGCCGCGGGCGTGGACGGGGGCCTCCGCCGACGGGAGCGGGTCCCCCGCCGTCGGGGGATAGGCCGCCTGGATCGCCTCGAAGACGGCGGCCATCAGACGCGGTCGGTGACGATCGGGTGGGGGCTGGCGGCGATCTTCTCCTGCAGCCGCATGATGCCGTCGATGACCATCTCCGGGCGCGGGGGGCACCCCGGCACGTAGATGTCCACCGGGATGATCCGGTCGATCCCGGGGAGCGAGGCGTAGTTCTGGTAGAAGCCGCCGGTGCTGGCGCAGACGCCGAACGCCATGACCCACTTGGGCTCGCACATCTGCTCGTAGACCTTGAGCAGGATGGGGGCCTGCTTCTGGGTGACGGTGCCGACCACCATGAGCAGGTCGGCCTGGCGCGGCGAGAAGCGCGGCAGCGCGGCGCCGAAGCGGTCGGTGTCGTAGGTGGAGGCGCTGACCGCCATGAACTCCATGGCGCAGCAGGCGGTGACGAACGGGTACGGGAAGAGGGAGAACTTCCGCGCCCACCCCACCAGCTCGTCCTTGCGGGTGGTGAGGTACTCGAAGGTGGCGTGCTTGGTGTGCCCCGGGGCGGCGGGCGCCGCGCCGGGGCGCCCCTGCTCGACGATGGGGAGTCGCTTGCCGTACATGGTCAGTCCGTCACGGCGTCGAGGATGCGGGCGCGGTACACGTAGGCGAGGCAGAGCACGAGGAGCCCGGTGAACAGCGCGAAGGTGAGCGCCATGCCGTCGGTGAGGGGGCGGGCGCCGAGGGCCCACAGGATGAGGAACATCGTCTCCAGGTCGAACAGGATGAAGGCGATGGCCACGGCGTAGTACTTGATGGGGACGGCCTTGACGTTGACGACCTCCACCGGCGTCGCCCCGCACTCGAAGGGCTCCTGCTTGAGGGCGCTGGCCTTCGGCTTGGGGCCGAGCAGCGCGTTGAGCGCGAGCGCCAGCCCCACGAAACCGACGATCGCGACCGCGTACAGCAGGAAGGAGACGTACGGAGACATCCGGGAGGGCAGCGGGAAGAGGGGGCGGGCGGGGCCGGCCCCGGGCGGCGCACCCGCCGCCGCGCGGGCCGCCACGCCCGAACACGGCCGGAACGTGACGGCGGGGCCAGTGGGCGTCAAGCCGCGCAGCCACTCTCGTGGCGCGCGCGCGGCGGTGCGTTGCGATAAGACTGGAGAGTCCGCGGCGCGCTGCCGTGCCGAGTCGCGCCTACGGCGCCACCGGCGGCTCGCTGCGGGTGAGCACCGCCGTCGCCGCGAAGACGGCGAGCGCCAGCAGCAGTTCGGCGCGCAGGGCGCGTGCCGCAGGGGTGGCGCCACGCCGCACGCGTCGGTGGCTGGCCCACCCCAGCGCGAGCACCCCCAGCGCCAGTGCCCCCTTGAGCGCCAGAAGCCGGCCGTAGTCGCTGGCCACCGTGGCCGCGAGCGGTGCGCCCGCCAGGCGAAGCAGCGTGTTCCCCGCGCCAGTGACGAAGGTGAGGGGTGCCATGAGCATGGCGGCTCCGCTGAACCAGCTCCAACGCGCCATTGCAATGTCACTATTAGAGCACTTAGCCACATCTGCGCAAAGAAGAGCCAACCCGCCCAGCCATCCGCCCGCCGCAAGCACGTGCCCGGTGTCCACGAGGCGCGCCAACCGCGGCCACGCCTCGTCGGCCCCCGCGTGCCCCAGGCCGCTCATGGCCACCGCCACGGCCAAGGCGGTCATCGGGGCGCCCGTTGACCGCCACCGGGGGAAGGGGACCAGCACCCCCACGGCGCCCATGGCGCCGGCCAGCGCCAACTGCAGCCACCGCTTCCCCCAGCCGGTTTCGGT
>JAGWYS010000036.1 GCA_018969225.1 Gemmatimonadota bacterium
CCGCCTCCCCCTGGTTCACCCTGCTGGTGGCCGCGCTGGCCACCCTCTCGGCGTTCGCCACCGACATGAGCCTGCCGGTGCTGGCCGACACCGCAGCCACCTTCGGCGCGCCGGTGGGGCGCGCGGCGCTCACCATCAGCACCTTCATGGTCGGCTTCGCCGTGGCGCCGCTGCTGTCGGGGCCCCTCTCCGACCACCTGGGGCGGCGCCCGGTCCTCCTCGCCGGCACGACGCTGTACACGGTGGGCGGCGTGCTGGCCACCTGGTCCGGGTCGCTGGGCGCGCTGCTGCTGTGGCGGTGGCTCATGGGCGCGGGCGCCGGCACGGGGTTCGTGGTGGTGGTGGCCATGGTGCGCGACCTCTTCAGCGGCACCGAGGCGCGGGTTCGCCAGTCGTACGTGAACCTCGCGGCCGGCATCGCCCCCGTGATCGCCCCCACGGTGGGCGCGGCGGTGGCGGCCCTGGGCGGATGGCGCGCCATCTACGGCGTGCTGGCCGCGGGCGCCGCACTCCTCACGCTGACCGCGTGGAGCGCCCTGGACGAGTCGCTGGCCCCCGAACGGAGGGATGCCTCGCGCGTCCGCGACCATGTGGCGCGGGTGGCCGCGGGCTACAGGCGCGTGGTGCGCGAGCCGCTCACGGTGGGGCTCATGGGGATGGTCGCCCTCAACTTCGGGGCGCTCTTCGCCTACGTCTCCGGGTCGTCGCTGGTGCTCATCAGCGTGCTGGGGGTGTCCACCAAGGCGTACGGCGCGCTGTTCGCGTGCTCCTCGCTGGGGCTCATGGTGGGGTCCCTCACCAATGCGCGGCTCATCCGGCAGGGCGTCTCGCACCAGCGGCTCATCGGCGGCGGCATGATCATGATCCTGGGCGCGGCGCTGGTGATGGTGGTGCTCTCCTTCACCGGGGCCATCCGGGTGGGCGCCCTGGTGCCGCTGGCGGTGCTCGGCTTCATCGGCCACGGCATCGTGCGCCCCAACGTGGTGCAGGGGGCACTGGAGCCGGTGGCCGAGGTGGCCGGCGTGGCCAGCGCGCTCATGAGTGCGGGGCAGATGGTCACCGGCGCCAGCGTGAGCGCGCTGGTGTCCACCTTCTTCGACGGGCGCACCGCGCACTCGCTCACGGTGCTGCAGGCGCTGTGCGCCGTCGGGTCGGTGACCATCTACCGCACCGTGGTGCGCCCCGCCGAGCGGCGGCGCACCACCGGCGTGGGGGCGGTCAGGGGATGATCTTGGCCGGCGGCACGATCTTGATGCCGTCGGTGAAGGTGGCCGTGAGCAGGTACAGCAGCTTGGTGGACGGCAGCGCGGTGGACGCCAGCGCGAACTCGCTCAGCTGGTGCGCCCCGCCGGACTTGGATCCGCCAATGGCGATCGCCGGGATCTTCCGCACCACGCCGGGATTGGCATCCGTGGCGCCGGTGGCCACCGCCTCCTCGGCGCCGGGCATCCCCGGCGTCATCCCCAGGAAGCGGTTGATGTCCACCGCCGTCTGCACCAGCGGATGCGCGCGGGCCCCCTCCAGCTGCTTGGCCGTCCCCCCCGCCTGGTTCTTCTGGTCCACCTCCACGCGCACCCCCACCTTCTGCCGCTCCGCCACCTCGCGCGTGATGCGCGTGATGGTCCGGTCCAGCGAATCCAGCAGCACCGGGTCGGGGCTGCGCAGGTCCACGGTGAAGTACAGCTCCTGCGGCACGGCGTTGAAGATGGCCCCGCCGTGCACCTGCCCGATGTTCATCACCGCCCCATCGGGGAGCGCCGGAAACTGCAGCTGGTACAGCTTGTCGATGGCCTCGGCCACCGCGCGCACCGGCGTGGGGGTGCCGCGCGACGCCAGCGTGTGCGCCCCGGGGCTGGTGAAGACGTACTTGGTCCAGTAGATCCCCAGCGCGCCGTAGGAGATGCTGCCGTAGAAGCCGTCGGGGACGATGAGCAGGTCGGGGCGCGGATTGTGGTCCAGCCACCAGGTGAACCCCCGCAGCCCCAGCTCCTCCTGCGTGGACCCCACGAAGACGATGTCCCCCTTGTGGCGGAACTTCACCGCATTCATGGTACGCAGCGTGGCCAGCATGTTGGCCACATTGGAGGTGTTGTCACCCACCCCGGGGGCAAAGAGCGTGTCGCCGCTGCGGCGGACCTTCCGGCTGATGTCGTTGGCGAACACCACGTCCATGTGCGCGGCAATCACGATGGTGGGGCCGCCGCCGGTCCCCTTCCGCACGCCGGTCACGTTGCCGATGGAGTCCACGCGGATGTCGGACAGCCCTTCCTTCTCGAACACCGCCTTCACGTAGGCGCCGCGCTGCTGCTCCAACCCCGACTTGGCCGGAATCTCCGTCAGCGCGATCCACTCCTCCACCTGCTTGGGGAACTGCTGCTCCAGGTGGGCCATGGCGGCCTTCACGTCGGCGCGCTGCATGAGCGCCGGGTCCCAGCTGGACGGGTAGCTCTTGGGGGGCTGGGCGGCCAACGGCAGCGCCACGGCGAGGGCCAGCAGGGGGGCCAGGAATCGCATGACGTCGGGTGTGCGGGGGGTCAGGGGCGGTGCACATCGGGGCTGTTCCGTGTGGCGGAACAGCCCCGACGTGGCGGGACCCCTAATGATCTACCGCATCCGGGCGAAACGCACGTCCCGCGTGCGGCCGTTGGCCGCGTAGAACCCGATCACCGCGCCGTTCCGGTCACGCTCGAAGCTGAGGGTCAGCGTCCGCCCCTCGAAGGTGTCTGCCGCCGCCTGCGGCACCAGCACAGCGTCCTCGTGGCGGCGTTGCCGCAGCAGCAGCGTGTCCCCCCGCTGCACGATGGTCATGGCGCTCTCCAGCTCCTCGCTCCAGTACTGGCCGGCAAAGGCCGCCAGCGCCGCCGCGCCGAGGGTCGCCGCGGGACGCGCGGGGGTCGGCGCGGGGGGAGTGGGGGCCGGCGCCCCGGTCATCGCGTCCGCGAAGAACGCATAGGCGATGTCGTTGGCCACCGCCGAGTTGAAGCCGGCGAAGTTGCTCTGCACCGAGACGCCGGCGTTGAGGGTGGGGTACACCGACAGCATCGAGCGGTGCGCCACGTCGGCGCCGCCATGCTGGATGCGACGCACCCCGCGCTGCTCCCCCACGGACAGCCCCATGCCGTAACCCGTGAGCTTGCCGTCGGTCAGGCGGTTGTTGGTCATCATGGTCTCGAAGATCGCGCGCGAGCCCACGCGCGGCGCGGGCGACACCATGTTCTCCGCCCACCGCTGCAGGTCCTCCACCGTGGAGTAGATCCCACCGGCCCCCAGCGCGCCGCTCAGGTCATTCGCCTCGGCGTACCCCGTGGGGCGCGCCAGGTACCCCATCGCGGCGTTCGGGATGATCGTCGCCCGGTCGGCGCGCGCCGTGGAGCGCGTCATCCCCAGCGGCACGAACACCTCGTCGCGCAGGAACGCCGGATAGGACTTCCCCGAGGTGCGCTCCACGATGAGCGCGGCCAGTCCGAAGGCGGTGTTGTTGTAGTTCCACTCCGCCCCGGGCGTGTTCTGCAGCCGCGGCTGCCGCTGCACGACCCGGATGATCTCCGTGCGGTCGATCACGTCGTCGAAGATCTGCCGGTCGGACATGGCCAGCAGGTTGAGGAACTCCCGCAGCCCCGACTGATGGGTGAGCAGGTGCCGCACGCGCACCGTGTCCCCCAGATAGGGAAGCTCGGGGATGTGCTTCCGGATGTCGTCCTCCAGCGAGAGCTTCCCCCGCTCCGCCTGCAGCAGCACGGCGAAGGCGGTGAACTGCTTGGAGGTGGACCCCAGGTTGGTGGGGGTGGTGGTGCGGTAGGGGATGCCGTGACGCAGGTCGGCCATCCCGAACCCCTTGGAGTAGAGCACGCGCCCGTTGCGCCACACCCGCACCTCGCCCCCCGGCACCCCCGGCGCGTCGTAGCGGGCCAGCAGCTGGTCGGCGCGGCGCGCGGGATCGCGGGCCGGCGGCTCCTGCCGCAGCAGCGTGAGCGCAAAGCCGGCGGCGCGACGCGAGGGGGCGGTGACCTCCACCAGCATGGCGCCCGTGTCGCCGGTGAAGGCGGAAAACCGCAGCGCCCCCGTGCCGGGCCCCTCGAAGCGCCCGCGCGCCTGGCCCCCGGCCAGCAGCCGCACCACCAGCGGCTCGTCGGGCTGCGTCACGCTCCCCAGCACGAAGGCGCTGTCGCGCAGCGCAAGCGCGAAGCGCGCGGTGTCGCCGGCGGCCAGGCGGCCGCTGACCGTGGCCCCGGCCTTGAGTGGGGTGATGGTCGGTTGAGCCGACAGCAGCGCGGCAGCACAGGTGAGGGCTACCGATGACAAGACGACGGGGTGATGGCGCGACATGGGCTGTGCGGTGAAAGGGTAGACGAGAATGTGCCAGCAAGTGAAGACGAGAGCGTGCGCCTACCTCGCCCCGCTGCGCGTGAGCTGCGCCCAGTGCGTGAGCGCGTGCCCGATCCGCTGGCGTGTCACCCGTGACCGGGCCACCACGCCGCCGTTGAGCACGGCCCCCTGCCCTTCCCCGCGCAGCTTGAGCTCCAGCTGCAGGTCGTACGGCATCCGCTCGGCGTCGGGGTTCGCCACGCTGGCCGCCACGCTCCCGCGCAGGAAGCCGTCCTCGAAACGTGCGTCGTTCACTAGCGCCCAGGGCTGCGCATCCACCCGCGCGTAGGCGGCGCCGTCAGGGCGCACGCTCAGCCGCAGCATGCGCGTGCCCAGGTGCGTGTCGATGCTCCCCGCCCACTCCCCCGCCAGCGCGGGCATGGGGGTGAACACGGGGCTCCCGGCAACGGGCGCCGCCGCCGCCGGCACCGCCGGAACGGGGGCGTCAAACCACTGCGGGAACAGCTCGGCCAGCAGCTCCCCCTGCACCTGCAGCACCGTGGCGTTGGCCGCGGCGTTGCTCAGCACCACCACGGCGGCGTCCCTGGCGGGGACCAGCGTGAGCCGCGTGCTCACCCCGTCCATCCCGCCGCTGTGCGTCACCATCACCCCGCCCTTGGCTGACGTGAAGCGCTGCCACCCCACGCCGTACTGGCCGTTGTTGGGGATCTCGGCGGTGGGGCGCGCCATCTCGTCAATGCTGGCATCGCTCAGCACCGCGCGCTGGTCCGGCAGGTGGTCCTTGAGGTGGAACATCCCGAAGCGCAGCAGGTCGTGCGCGCTGGCAAACACCGCCGAGCCGCCGGGGTGGTCGAAGTCGTAGAAGGGGAGCGGCGTGCCGTCGGGGGCGTAGCGCACCGCGGTGTGCGCCTCCTGCCCCGGCGGGATGTGCACCGCCATGCGCGTAAGCCCCAGTGGCACGAACACGGTCTCGCGCATGTAGTCGGCGTACGACTGCCCCGACACCCGCTCGATGACGTAGTCCAGCAGCCCGTACCCCAGGTTCGAGTAGTGCCACCGCTCGCCGGGGGGCGTCACCAGATTCGCGTAGCGCCGGATCGTCTCGTCCATCGCGGGGCGACGGTACGGCTCGTCGGCATAGAAGAATTGGAAGTGCAGCGGCAGCCCGGCGGTGTGGTTGGCCACCCGCCGCACGGTGGCGGCGTTCGCGTCAAAGGCGCGCCCGTCCACCTTGGCCTTCCCCAGGTAGTCGTTGATGGGGCGGTCCAGCGACACGAGCCCGCGCTGCACCAGCACCATCAGCCCGGTGGCGGTGATGGGCTTGGAGATGGAGGCCAGCGAGTACATGGTGTGCGCGGTGGCCGGCGTGCGCGCCTCGCGGTTGGCCCACCCGAACCCCTCCTCCCACACGATCTTCCCCCCCTTGGCCACCGCCACGGCCATGGAGGGCACCCCCTCCTCCACCAGCGCGCGCTGGATGCGCGCCCGCGCGCGGGCGAAGGGTTCCGTGGTCGCGGCGGAACCTGCTGACGCGCTCCCAAGCGCGGCGTTCCCCCGCGCGGCGTTCCCCTGCACGGCGCTCCCCTGCGCGGCGCTCGCCTCGGCGGCCAGCAGCAGCGCGAACCCCAGCAGGGCGCGCATCACTGGACCACCCCCGACTTCACCGCGCGCCCGGGGAACACCCCGGACACCAGCGTGTCGCCGCGCACCACGAAGGTGCCGTTCACCAGCACGTGCACGATCCCCGTGGATCGCTTGGCCGGCTCGTCAAAGGTGGCGTGGTCGGTCACGGTGGCCGGGTCGAACACGGTGAGGTCGGCGTGGGCCCCGGGGGACACGCGCCCCTTGCGCCGCATCACCGGCGCAAAGCGCTCCAGCCGCCGCGCCGGCAGGATGGTCATCCGCGACAGCGCATCCATCAGCGACAGCTTCCGCTGTTCGCGCACGTACCGCCCCAGCACCCGCGCATACGTCCCCGCCCCGCGCGGGTGCCCGGTGCCGTTCACGTATGGCACGCCGTCGCTGGCAATCATCACGCCGGGGTGCTCGATCGCCTTGGCCACATTCTCCTCCTTCATCATGTGCACCACCACCCACCCCCCCTGCTTCCGGTACCGCTCGAAGCTCTCCTTGGTCAGCCGCTCGCCGGTGAGCGGCCACGCCAGGTCGCCGTACTCCAGGGGCAGGTTCTGTTGCCACCCCGGGTTGAACATCGCCGACTCCAGCCGCGTGGAACCCGCGGTGTACGGGTACACCTCGGTGGTCACGTCCATCCCCGCGGCGCGCACGGAGTCCACCAGCGCCAACGCCTGCGGCAGGTCTTCCAGCGACGACGAGGCGATGTGCACCACATGCAGCGACGCGCCGGTGGTGTGCGCCGCGCCAATGGCCTCCCGGATGGCCCCGATCCCGAACGCCCGCGTGTGCACGAACGACGTGGCCCCCCGCTCGGCGGCCACGCGGAACATCCGCTCGATCTCCGCAGTGGTGGCCCCGGGGGAATAGTTGATGCCGAACCCCACCCCCAGCGCCCCTTCGTCCAGCCCGCGCCGGATGGCCCCCTCCATGGCGCGCAGCTGCGCCTCGTTGGCCGGCAGATTGGCCCCCGCAGGCATGGGCCCCAGCGCCTTGATCCCGGCGCCGTTCACCGGGAGGTGGTACAGCTCCACGGAGTCGTGGAACACATGGTAGCGCGCCGGGCGGTGCCCCACGGTCACGCCGAAATTGAGGGGCGCCTTCCCTGCCATCCCGTCGTACCACTCCTTCACGGGATACGACCCCGTCTCCATGTCCATCGCGGTGGTCACCCCATCCTCGGCCTGAATCGCCATGTCGCCTGGCGTCTGACCATGCGCATGCAAGTCCAGGAAGCCGGGGGCCACCACCAGCCCGGTCACGTCCACCACCTCGCGCCCCTTCAGCGGGGCGGCCGAGAGTTCGGCGATGCTGTCGCCGCGGATCCCCACGTGCAGCACGGAGTCCATCCCCGACGCGGGGTCCATGACGCGGCCGTTGGCCAGCACCACATCGTACGTGGGCTCCTCGGCGCACCCCAGCGCGGCAACGACCAGCAGGGGAACCAGGCGGCAACGGGACAGCGGCGCTGTGCGCATGCGAAATCGCTCCGGAATATGGTGGGGGGTGCGCACTACTTGTTGCCGTCCCACCCCGGGCCGCGCAGCACCGTCCCGGGTTTGGCGCCGGTGTACTTCCCCCCCTCCAGCACCACGGTGCCGTTCACCAGCACATGACTGATCCCCTCGCTGGGAAGGGCGGGCTCGGCGAAGGTGGCGCGGTCGCGGATGCGCAGCGGGTCGAACACCACGATGTCGGCGGCCAGCCCGGGAGACAGGCGCCCGCGGTCGTAGGCGCCGATCTCGTTGGCGGCCACCGCCGAGGCCTTGTGCACCGCCTCCTCGAGGGTGAGGACCCCCAGCTCGCGGACGTAGCGGGCGAAGACGCGGGGGAAGGCCCCCCACGCGCGCGGGTGCGACGCCACCGACGAGCCGCCCGCGGGGCCCACGTCGGTGTCGAACGACGTGAACGGCTCGCGCATCGCCTTGATCTTGTTGGCCTCGCTCATGGACTGCGGCATGGCAAAGGCGTCGCGCTGCGCGATGTCGAAGAACACCGTCCACGGGTCCCTCGCCGTGCGCTCGGCGATGGCCTGCACCGACAGCCCGTTGTGCGCCTTGTAGTCCTCGTGCTGGATGTTCCCCAGCACGACGCGGTTCCAGTCCTTGCCGGCATGGGCGTACCAGTTCTCCCACCCGCTTTCCGTCTCCATCTCGGCGCGCATGCGCGCGCGCACGGCCGGGTCCTTGAGGGATTCCAGCAGCGCGCGCTGCCCGCGCTCGGCGTTGCGGGGGTGCAGCATGGCGCGGATCCCCAGCCCGTTGTTGACGTAGGGGTACACGTCCACCGCCACGTCCTGCCCCGCCGCGCGCGCGGCGCGGACGCGCGCGATGGCCAGGTCCATCTTCCCCCAGTTCCCCTGCCCCGCGGTCTTGAGGTGGTAGATATGCACGGGGGTGTTGGCGGCGGTGCCGATGCGGAGCGCCTCGTCGATGGCTTCGATGAGGCGGTCCCCCTCGTTGCGCATGTGCGTGTAGTAGCGCCCGCCGTGGCGCCCGGCGACGGCGGCCAGGGCGGCGATCTCCGCCTCGCTGGCGAAGATGGCCGGGGGATAGATGAGGGAGGTGGAGAGCCCGATGGCGCCGGCCAGCATGGCCTCCTCCACGTAGGCGCGCATGCGGTCCAGCTCGGCGGGGGTGGCCTGCCGCGCGGAGTCGCCGATGACGATGCGGCGCAGCTGGGTGTGCCCCACGTTCTGGGCCACGTTGAGGGGCATCCCGGCGGCTTCCAGCTTGCGGAAGTACTCGCGCATGGTCCGCCAGCCGCGAAGCTGGGCGGCTCCCCCTTCAAGGGGGGCGGAGGAGGCGCCTTCACCCGCCTGGATGGTGGTAACCCCCTGGGTGAGGAGGTTGATCGCCGCCTCGCCGCCGCGGTCAATGAACATCTCGCCGCTCTGCCCCATCATGTCGATGAAGCCGGGAGCGACCACCTGGCCGGCCACGTTGATGACTCGCTTGGCGCGGGCGGGGTCGAGGCGGCCGATGGCGGCGATGCGCCCGTTGGCGATGGCGAGGTCGGCGTGATAGGAGGGTGCGCCGGTGCCGTCAACGATGCGCCCCCCCTGAAGGATGAGGTCGAAGGGGGTCGCCGGGGCCGGTTGGGCGCGGAGCGTGGCGCCCAGGAGGGGGAGGAGGGCGGCGAGGGCCAGCGCGCGACTGGTGGCGCGACGGGTGGAGCGTGGCATGGCGGCGGGAGGCGGGAGAGGGGGCCGCTGGGGATTCCGTATACGTCTTGGTATACCAGACGGCTCCAGCTTGCGCCCCGCCGCGCCGGTTGTCAATGAATGTTCAGTGAATGTCCCGGACAGGGGACGACGCCGCGCCGGGCGCGCACTCGGCTACATTCCCCCGCCCCGGCCGACCATCCCTCCCGAACGCCCCGCCACCCGCGCCTCCCCCCATGCCCGGCAGCTGGACCTGGACCGACGCGGCCATCTTCATCGCGGTGTTCACCGGGATCCGCATCGCCGTGATCTGGATGGCCACGCAGATCTTCACCGCCATCCTCCCCGAAGGGGACGCCTGCCCGGTGTGCAACGCGGAGACCTACGCGCTGGAGCGGCAGGGCATCTGGAAGGCATTGGGGCCCCGCTTCCGCCGCAGCTTCTGCATCGGCTGCGGCTGGGACGGCGTCATGCGCCGCTCCGACGCCTGGATGGCCATGCTGAAGGAACGGCGCGTTCCCAAGGCCCCGTCCGCAAAACGGCGGTAACGCACATGGTCGCACATGGCGCCATGCTGCACCATGGCGCCGCACCCCCCCGCATTTGACTCGGCACGTGGTTCCGCGCTATGCTCGGCGCAGGAGCGGGCGTGAGACTCGAGTACGACCGCACGAAGAACCGGTCCAACCAGGAAAAGCACGGGATACCTCTCAGCAGCGCCCGACGGTTGGAATGGAGCGCAGCCCGCATCTGGCTGGATGCCAGGAACAACTACGGGGAACAGCGATGGTGCGCCCTCGCCTTCCTTGAAGGTCGGCTCCACCATGTCACGTTCGCGATGCGCGGCACCACCAGACGAATCATCAGTCTGTGCAAGGCCAATAGGCGAGAAAGGAGGATGCATGAACAACGGTGATCGTGCGATGCCCGACGCTGCCCCCATCGAAACCCGGGCCGTCACACTTGTGCGGCTCCTCCCCGAGAACTTTGCCGCCCTCGACATTGCCACCAATGGCGATTGGACCACGGGGCTGAATGCCATCGTTCGCGATTGGCTGAGCTGGCAGGCGACCCCTCAAGGACCACCTCGGGGCATGGTGCACCACGAGCTGGACGAACTCACGACGGAGGAATGGGACACGTTTGTGGACCAGCAGCACGTCCACACCCTGGCCACGGTGATGCGCAAGCGCGGCACCCCGCTCCCTCACGACGACCCCCGGCGAGAGCACCTGGTGATTGGCGTGGCGCTGGACCCGGAGGTGTGCGAGGGTGCAGAGCACGTCCTGACCGAATGGCACACCGGGATGAACACCATCCTCCGCGAATGGCTGGCCCGCCAACAGCCATCCACCCCCCCCGTCACGGCCGCGGCGTAACAACCCCCCACGCCCGCCCGTACGTGCGCCCCAGGTACGACGCGTGCGCCCACGCGTTCTCGGCGTACGCGCTCCACCGCCCGTTGGCCGCCAGCATCGCCCGGTCGTACGCCACGAACAGCCACGACTTCCACGCCCCCCGCTCCGCCCCCAAGTTGTCGGGGCGCCGCACATTGCTGTAGCCGGCGTACACCATGACCGGCGCCCCCACCCGCGCCGCCACCGCCAGCGCCACCCGCCCCACGACCCGATGGTCGGCATGGTCCAGCGGGTTGAAGCGCACCTCGGGGTCATGGGTCAACACCCGAACCACCCGCCCAACCCCGACCCCCCCCTCGGCATCGCCCCACGCGCCGGTGGCGAGCTCATCTATTGGCAGCGCCGTCGCCACCCCCAGCGACGCCAGAACCCCTACCACCGCCTCCGCCACGCCCCCAACAGACCGATACCCCCCGCTCCCGTCCACCGCCCCCAGCTGGGCGATGCTCCCCGCCTCCAGCCGAGTGAGCGACGCACGCCCGGTGCGCTCGAAGCCGCTCCCATCCCCCCGCCCGTCGGGGAGCCGCAGGAACACGGTGGCCATCCGCCCCCCGGGCGCCTCGCACACGGTGGGCGCCACCCCGCTCCCCGGTCGTGCCCCGGCCAGCACCACAGGTCGGCACTTCACGGCCCCGGGCGGCGTTGACACCCGGGCCAGCGCCAGCGCCGCCCCCATCGACGCCACCGCCCCCGCCTCGCGCGCCCGCCAGAACGCCTCGGGGCGGTCATCCCCCCCGGCGCTGGCCACCACGGCCACCACCCGCTCCCCCCGCCCCAGCGCCTCCACCACCACATCCCCCAGAAACAGCTGCCAGTCGTCGGGGTGGGCCACCACCACCAGCTGCACCCGCCCGGTCGGCCGTCGGCTCGCCCCCCCGGACGCCACGCCCCGGTCCGGTGCACACGCCGCCAGCGTGCCGCACACCGCCAGGATCCCCGCCCATCGGGCCCACCACCCGGTGTTCCGCATCACCCCTCCCGGACCTTTCGGCCCCCGCGACTGTCCTCCATTCTACGGACGGCATGCGCACCATGCGGGTGCCCCGCCCCCAGACCCATCAGGAGCTCGGCATGTCCGACGTGGCAGTCCCGAACGTTTCCTCGTCGCTCCCGTCCGCCCCGCGCGTTCTCGACCTCCCCCGCGAGGAGTGGACCGCCGTGGTGGCCCGCTTCACCGGCCCCGACGTGCGTCGCGCGCTGTGGCAGGTGGTGAACACCCTGGGACCGCTGGCCGCCACCTTCTGGGCCATGTACCAGCTGCTGGACCCCGCCCCGTGGGCCACCGCACTGCTGGTGCCGCTGGCCGCCGGGCTGCTGGTGCGCACGTTCATCATCATGCACGACTGCGCCCACAGCTCGTTCCTCCCGTGGCCGAAGCTGAACGATGCGCTGGGGTTCGTCACCGGCGTGCTCACCGTCACCCCCTTCACGCAGTGGCGCCGAGACCATGCGCTGCACCATGCGTCGTCGGGGGACCTGGACCGGCGGGGGCATGGCGACATCACCACGCTGACGGTGCGCGAGTACCTGGCGCTCTCCCCCAAGGCGCAGCGCCAGTACCGCTTTGTCCGCCACCCGCTCACGCTGATGCTGCTGGGGCCCCTGCACCTCATGCTCAATCAGCGCATCCGCGGGAAGAGCAAGGCCACCCGCAACAAGCAGGTGGTGAGCGTGTGGGCCACCAACGCGGCCATCGCGCTGGGCGTCACTGCGGCCATCTGGGCGTGGGGCGCCAAGGCGGTGCTGCTGGTGTACTTCCCCGCCATGTACGTGGCGGCCGCGGCCGGCATCTGGCTGTTCTACGTGCAGCACCAGTTCGAGGACGCCTACTGGGAAGAGCACGGCCAGTGGGACTATGCCACCGCCGCCATCACCGGCAGCTCGCACCTGCGGCTGCACCCCATCCTGGGGTGGTTCACCGGGAACATCGGGCTGCACCACGTGCACCACATCGGCCCCCGCATCCCCAACTACCGGCTGCAGCAGGCGCACGAAAGCCACCCGGTGTTCGACGAGGCGCCGGTAATGACCATCGCGCAGGGGATGCGCACCCTGCGGCTGGCGCTGTTCGACGAGGACGCGAAGCGGCTGATCCGCTTCGCCGACCTCCCCAGATAACGGCGGGTCAGCGCGACGGGTCGTCCATGGCAAACAGCCTGAGCCATTCGGGCCAGTTGCCGCTGAGTTCAAAGAAGTCGTCGTAGTACGCCAACCCGGCCTCCTCCAGCTGGGCGATCAGGTCGCCCAGCGAGTCCTCCCCCACCAGGGGCCCCACGGCGATCAGCGCCCCCTCCACGCGGAACTCGTCCGGGGTGAGCCCCAGCGCCTCGTCAAACTGGGCGCGGGTGAGGCCGGCCCGCTCAAAGGCCGACTTGCGAATGAGGAGCGTGGGGGCGGTGTTGGGGAGGGGGAGAGGCATGAGGGAATGGTACACCGGGGGCAAAGGAGGAAAGATGGCCGCAGGTCCCGATCGTCTCCCCGCATCCCCCTCGCGTCGCGACCTGCTCAAGCAGGGCGCCCTTGGCGCGCTGCCGTTGCTGGGGTGGACGCCCCGCGCGGCCGGCGGCCAGCCCCCCCGCCCCCCGCGCCCACCCGCGGGACGCGACTACGTGGTGGAGGCCTCCGCCGCGCTGGTGCACCGCGGCGGCGTGCCCACGGTGCTGCGTGACGTCTCGGTGCGCGTGCGCGGCGGCGACATCGTGGAGGTGCGCGAGGGGCGCATTGGCGGGCGCGTGGCGCGCATCGATGCGCGGGGACAGCTGCTGCTGCCGGGGTTCATCTCGGGGCACACGCACGCCGCCTCGGGCACCCCCACCCGCGGGCTCATCGAAGGGGGGCGCTCGTACCAGCGTCCCCTGGAGCTGCTGGAGGCGCTCCCCGACGACCTGCTGGACGACATCACGGCGTACAACGTGGCGGAGCTGCTCCGCGCGGGGTGCACCACGCACGTGGAGATGAGCCTCAGCCTGAAGCAGGCGCAGAGCTACGTGCGGGTGGCGCGCCGCTGGCACGTGCGCGGCTACCCCGGCGGCATGGTGCCGGGCACGGCGCGGCTCTTCCCCATCTGGCGCCGCACCACCGACGCACCGTTGGCCGACAGCGTCGCCGGCACCCTCGCGGAAATCGAGGCCAACCGGGTGTTCGCACTGGCGGTGAACGGCGCCGAGGAGGGGCTCATCCGTCCCATGATGACCCCGCACGCCACCGACACGCACACGCCGGAGACGATGCGCGCGGTGGTGGCGGCGGCGCGCACGCTGGGGAACGGCATCCACATCCATCTGGCCCAAGGGGCGGGTGAGGCGCGGGTGACGCAGCGGCTCTACCAGCAGACGCCGGCCCAATGGCTGGAATCGATGGGGGCGTTCGAGGGGCCGTTCTTTGGCGCGCACATGACGGGCGCCACGGCCGTGGACTGGGAGGTGCTCAAGCGGCATGGCGGCGTGTACGCGCACTGTCCGTCGGGAGGCGGCGCCGGCAGCTCCAGCGGCACGCAACCCTACCCCGAGGCGTTGGCGGCCGGGGTGCGGTGCAACATCGGCATCGACACGCACTCCAACGACTACGTGGAGAACCTCAAGCAGGCGGTGATCTGCGGCCGCGCCCGGGCTCGGCTGCTCAACGCGAGTGGCGGGCGGGCGGCGGGCGCCCCTGCGGTGCCGCCGCTTCCGCTCCCCACCATCCAGGACGCCGTGTCTGGGGCCACGCATGTGGCGGCCGACGGACTCCGTCGCCCCGACCTGGGGCGCATTGCCGAAGGGGCCAAGGCCGACCTGTGCACCATCGATGTGAGCGGGGTGCTGGTGGGGGGTGGCGCCGTGGGTCCGGAGCCGCTCCACCATCTGCTGTACGCCAACGGGCTGTCGGTGCGGCACGTGATCACGCAGGGGCACGTCCAGCTGTTCCATGGCGAGCTGGTGGTGGACGACGCGGCCCGCGTGGCCGCGCGCGGGGGGGCGGCGGTGGAACAGCTGTGGGCGCAGCTCCGGAGCGAGGGGTGGTTCTCGCGGTAGCGCGCCGGGCAGGGGGGCCGCGCTAGTTTCCCCTCCATGGACGACCGGATCCCGTCCCCCCGTGCCGCGGCGCTCGAGGCCTCCTTCGACGTGATCGTCGTGGGGGGCGGGCACGCCGGCACCGAGGCCGCCGTGGCCGCCGCCCGATCGGGGGCCACCGTGGCGCTGGTCACCGGCGCTCTGGAACAGCTGGGGCAGCTGTCGTGCAACCCGGCCATTGGCGGGATTGCCAAGGGGACCGTGGTGCGCGAGGTGGACGCGCTGGGCGGGATCATGGCGCGCGCCACCGACCTGGCCACGATCCAGTTCCGGATGCTCAACCGTGGCAAGGGCCCCGCCGTGTGGGCGCCGCGCGCGCAGGCCGACCGCGGACTGTATCGACGCGCGGTGCGGCAGCTGCTGGAGGCGCATCCGTCGCTGGTGACCATCCAGGGGATGGTGGCGCGGCTGCTGCTGGACCCGTCGGGGCGCCGCGTGTGGGGAGTGGAGACCGTGGAGGGGCGGCGGTTCGGGGGCGAAGCGGTAGTGCTCACCTCCGGCACCTTCGGGCGCGGGCTCATGCACATTGGCACGGGCACCCGCATCAGCGGGGGGCGCGCCGGCGAGGCCTCGTCGCAGCTGCTGGGGGAGCAGCTGGATGCCGTGGGGTTGATGGCCGGCCGCTTCAAGACCGGCACGCCGCCGCGCATTGACGGGCGGTCGGTGGAGTACGCCGCCACCGAGGAGCAGGAGAGCGAGCTGGCGCTCTTCGATTACAGCTGGTCGCACTTCTGGGAGGGGGCACGCGAGGCGGCCGACGGCACGTCGCGGTCGCCGCGGCAGCTCCCCTGCTGGATCACCTGGCTGGGGGCGGAGGGGACGCAGTGCATCGCCGACCATCTGCAGGAGTCGGCGATGTACGGGGGCGCGATTGCGTCGCAGGGGCCGCGCTATTGCCCGAGCGTGGAGGACAAGGTGGTGAAGTTCCCCGACCGGCAGCGGCACCAGCTGTTCCTGGAGCCCGAGGGGCACGACACGCACGAGCTGTACGTGAACGGGTTGTCCACCTCGCTCCCGGCGCCGGTGCAGCTGGCGGTGTTGCGCACCGTCCCCGGGCTGTCGCAGGTGCGGATGACGCGAGCCGGGTACGCGATCGAGTACGACTACTATCCGCCCACGCAGCTGTCGGCCGCGCTGATGTCGCGCGCGATCGACGGGCTGTTCTTGGCAGGCCAGGTGAACGGCACCACCGGCTACGAGGAGGCGGCGGGGCAGGGGGTGATGGCGGGGCTCAACGCCGCGGCGTGGGTGCGGGGGCGCGACCCGGTGATCCTGGGGCGCGAGACCAGCTACATCGGGGTCCTCATCAACGACTTGGTCACGCGCGGCGTGGACGAGCCGTACCGCCTGTTCACCTCACGCAGCGAATTCCGGTTGACCGTGCGCCAGGACAACGCGCTGGCGCGACTGGGGCCGGTGGCGGAGGGGTTGGGGCTGTATCGCGACAGCGAACGGCGCCGGCTGGCCGATCGGCTGGCGGCGGTGCAGGGGGCGCTGTCGCTGGCAGAGCAGACCAGTGTGACGCCGGCCATGGCGGCGCCGCTGCTGGAGGGGGGGCCGTCGCGTCCGTTGCCGCACGCGGTGCGCGCGGTGGAGCTGGCCAAGCGCCCCGAGGTGACGTTGGCGGCGGTGTTTGCGGCGGCGGGCGTGGGGGCGGAGCTGGCCAGCGACGCGGTGGTGGGGGCGGAGCTGGAGATCAAGTATGCCGGATACTTCGCCATCGAGCGGCAGCGGGCGGCGAAGCTGCGCGCGCTGGGGGAGGTGGCGCTCCCCCGGGACGCGGACTATCTGGCCATGACGACGCTCTCCACCGAAGCGCGGCACAAGCTCCACGCGCGCCGTCCCGAGACGCTGGCAGCGGCGGGACAGATTCCGGGGGTGAGCCCGGCCGACGTGCAGAACCTGGCGATGGAGCTCAGGCGTCGCGGGTGAGGATGGCCTGCGTGTAGCGCAGGAAATCATCCAAATGGCGCGTCAGCCCCGCGACCACACTGGGGAGTTGGAGCTGCGGGTCATCGTGCACCGCCCGCCCGCTCTGGGGAACACCCAGCCGCTCGCGCCGCACCTGTTGTGGTGCATGGTGTACAAGCGATCAGGGTCGTGGCGTCTCCACAGGCAAGAGCGGCTGCTGTAGATCGTTTCCCGACGTTGCGGGGCGAAGCCGGGAGGCTTGCGCGATGATTCTCCCCACCTAGATGAATTGATGCTGTTGCGATGATAATCTGATGATGATTGTTTTCAGGCGATTTTTTTCCGTGTTTTTTGGGTTCTTCTGATCCGGAGGTGGTGATGGTTCGCTTCTATACTATAGTGGCGGCGCTGAGTGTGGCCGCGGGGGGCATCGTGGAGGCACAGGGGACGGGAGGGGGTGTGGCGGTTCCGCAGTCGCCGCAGGCGCCCGTGCCGGAGGTGTCGGTGACGGCGCGTGGGGAGGTGACCATGGCGCCCGACAAGGCGCGGGTGCAGTTGGGGGTGGAGACGCGGGCGAAGACGGCGGCGGTGGCGGCGCAGGAGAACGCGCGCAGGCAGGGGGGGGTGCTGACCGCGATCCGGGCGTTCGGGGTGCCGGCGTCGCAGATCACCACGGTGGGGTACAGCGTGAGCCCGGTGCAGCGGTACGACGAGAAGCTCAACACCACCGTGGTGGACGGCTACGAGGTGCACAATATCGTGGCGGTGGAGACCGAGCGGGTGGAGCAGGTGGGTGGGATCATCGACGCCGCGCTGGGGGCGGGTGCGAACCGGGTGGTGGGGATCGACTTCCTGCTGCGTGACCCTGGGGCGGCGGAGGACCGGGCGCTGGAGCGGGCCGTGCAGCAGGCGCGTCGGCAAGCCGAGGTGGCGGCGCGAGCGGCTGGGGGGAGCGTGTCGGGGCTGCTGGAGCTGCGGGTGAACCCCGAGGCGCGTCCGGAGGGGAACTTCATGGTCGCGATGGCCCGGATGGCGCCCGCGGACGGGGCGCCGACGCCAGTGAGCGCCGGAACGCTGACCGTGAGCGTGACCGTGGCGACGCGCTGGCAGTTTGCGAGGCCGTAGGAGGAGGGATCAGGGGATAGTTCTGAGGGGAACTGTTTCACGTGAAACAGTTGGGGAACGGACTAGGGGTTAGCACCGATAGGTGGTAGTGATAGACCCGAGGTGGTAGGTGGTAGCCTAGCGCCTACCACCTCGTTCCTACCCCTAATCGCTATCGGTCCTACCACCAGGCGCCTAGGCACGACCTAGGTCCTAGTCTTGATAGGTGGTAGTGATAGACCCGAGGTGGTAGAGGATAGCCTAGCGCCTACCACCTCGCCCCCAGAAGGAACCGTCCTGTTTCACGTGAAACACGCCGTTTCCCGCCTCCGGCATGGTCCGGCGCCACCGGCCGCCCTATACTTCACCGCCCGGACCCGCCACTCCCCACCACCCCGCCGACCTCGTGGGACGCATCCTCGCCATCGCCAACCAGAAAGGCGGAGTCGGCAAGACGACCACTGCCGTCAACCTCGCCGCCTCCCTCGCTGTCGCCGAACAGCGCACGCTCCTTGTCGACGCCGACCCGCAGGGGAACGCGACGTCGGGGTGTGGCGTCGCCCGCGACGAGTTCCAAGTCGGCACCTACGAGGTCCTGCTCGGGAACACCCCCATCCAGGACGCCATCCGGAAGGGGGTCCAGTTCTCGCACCTCGACCTCCTCCCCACCTCTCCGGATCTTGCCGGCGCGGAAGTGGAGTTGGTGGACGACGACGAGCGCGCCACCAGGCTCCGTGACGCCCTGCACGCCGTGCGGGACCGCTACGACGTCATCCTCATCGACTGTCCGCCGTCGCTGGGGCTCATCACCCTCAATGCCCTCGTGGCGGCCGATGCGGTGATCATCCCCCTCCAGTGCGAATACTTCGCCCTCGAGGGGCTCTCGCAGCTGATGGAGACCATCGAGCGCGTGCGGGTCATCAACCCCGCGCTTGGCGTGGAAGGGGTGCTCCTCACCATGTATGACGGCCGAGTGAACCTGTCACGTCAGGTGGCGGCCGATGCGCGGGCCTACTTCGGTGAACGCGTCTTCACGACCGTGATTCCCCGCAACATC
The DNA here is from genome assembly GCA_018969225.1 of Gemmatimonadota bacterium. Lineage (GTDB taxonomy): Bacteria > Gemmatimonadota > Gemmatimonadetes > Gemmatimonadales > Gemmatimonadaceae > Gemmatimonas. Next base: position 18,667 of record JAGWYS010000036.1, read on the forward strand.
CGGCTGGCCGAAGCGCCGTCCTTCGGCAAGCCGATCGTGGTCTACGACCTCGCCTCCGTGGGGGCTCAGGGGTACATGGCCGTGGCGCGCGAACTCATCGAGCGACTGGCCGCGCCCGCCACCACACAGGACAGCGGCCACAGCCAGACACCGGACACCACGAAGGCCACCACGAAGGACACCAACCAGGACACCACGCCGGACCGCACACCGTGACCCCGCCGGAACCCACCAAGCGCCTCGGGCGCGGGCTCGACGCGCTTCTCGGGAAGCGCGAGGCCCTCCTGCAGCAGCAGGGCGCCACCGGGTCAACTGCCGCCGGGTCGGGCTCGGCGCCGACCTCCACGCCCGCACTGGCGGCCACATCCGCCAGTGAGGGGGGGAGCACCGACGCACCGCGGGAAACTGCGGCCGGATCGCTGCGCACCCTTCCCATGGGGCAGATCCGCGCCAACCCGTACCAGCCGAGGCAGGAATTCCGCCCCGAGGAGTTGGCGGATCTCGAGGCGTCGCTCCGTGTGAACGGGCTGCTCCAGCCCATCACCGTCCGGCCGGCCCCTGCCGGGAACGGGTACGAGCTCATTGCGGGCGAGCGACGCTTCCGTGCCGCCACCCGTCTCGGGTGGACGGAGATCCCGGCGATCGTGCGGCAGGTGGACGACCGCACCCTGCTCACGCTGGCGATGATCGAGAACCTCCAGCGCAGCGACCTCGACCCCATCGAGGAAGCGGACGGCTATCAGCGCCTGGTGGACGACTTCGCCCTCTCCGTGCAGGAGGTGGCCGAGGTCGTGGGGAAGGACCGCTCCACGGTGGCGAACGCCCTCCGTCTTCGTGCGCTGCCGGCGTCGGTCAAGCGGATGCTCCAGCTCAAGCAGCTCGCTCCGGGGCATGCCCGCGCGCTGCTGGCGCTGGGGAACGAACGCGCCATCGTGGACATGGCCCGCGACGCCGCCGCCAACGGCTGGTCTGTGCGCGAGGTCGAACGGCAGGTCAACAGCGTGAAGCCGGTCGCCAAGGGCGCCAGCAAGGGGGCGCCCGCCGGGAAGGCCACCCCGCCGGGGGCATCAGCCGCCATCGTGACCCAGCTGCAGGAACGGCTGCGCCGGAAGCTCCAGACGCCCGTGAGCGTTGCGCTTACCGGGAAGGCGGCCGGGGAGATCCGCATCAGCTTTTTCTCCAACGACGACCTCGAGCGCGTCCTGGAGATCATGGGTGTGTCGATGGATTGACACGCCACCAAAACGACATCATCGATTGACTATCACAGTTTCATAAAAACATATCCTGACCATCTCGGCGTCAGCAACACGCCATACAAGGACATCATGAAAATCCGGACCACCTCGACGACCCTCGCCGCCACCCTCCTCGCCCTCCTCGGCACCGCCTGCGGCGACTCCAGCAAATCGGCCAGCGCCACCGCCGACTCCGCCGCCACCGGCACCCCCCTCCGCGTCGCCCTCCTCACCCCCGGACCCGTCTCCGACAAGAGCTGGAACGGCGGCGCCTACGAAGGGCTCATGGCACTCCACGATTCGCTCGGCGCGCAGGTCTCGCACATCCAGACCAAGACCCCCGCCGAGTTCGAGGAGAACTTCCGCCAGTACGGCGCCCAAGGGTACGCACTGGTCGTGGGCCACGGCTTCGAGTTCCAGGACGCCGCCGCCCGCGTGGCTCCGCAGTACCCCAAGACCGTCTACGCCATCACCTCCGGGCGCGTGACCGCCCCCAACCTCGCCGGCATCTCCTTTGCCTTCGAGGAGGCCTCCTATCAGGCCGGCATGGTCGCGGGTGCCCTCACCAAGACCAACATCCTCGGGCTCATTGCCGGCACGGAACTTCCCCCGGTCAAGCTCTCCTTCCGCGCCTTCGAGGCCGGAGCGCGGAGCGTGAACCCCAAGGTCCAGGTGCTCACCTCGTACATCGGCAACTGGGACGACGTCAGCGCGGGGAAGGAACAGGCGCTCGCCCAGATCGCCCGCGGTGCCGACCTCATCTTCCAGAACGCCGACGCCGCCGGCCTTGGCGTCTTCCAGGCGGCACGCGAGAAGAAAGTCCTGGCCTTCGGCTCCAACGCCAACCAGAACGATGTCGCCCCCGACGTCATCATTGGCAGCGTGGTCATCGACCTCAAGCACGCGCTCCTCCTCATCGGCAAGGAAGTCGCCGCCGGCGGCTTCACCGGCCGCGTCATCAACCTCGGCGAGAAGGACGACGTCGTGCAGCTGGTGCTCAACCCCGCCCTCCAGTCGCGCATCCCCGCCGCCACCCTGGCCACCGTGGACTCCGTGGGGAAGGCCATCAAGGCGGGCACCTTCGCCCCGCTGCAGGAGTTGCTCAAGGGGTCCAACGACGCGCAGCCCCTGAAGCACTAGCAGCCGGGGAGGAGCCCTTCGCCTCCCCCTCCGCGCTCCCCACGCCCCGCGCACCCGCATGTCCACCCCCGAGTCCGACCGCATCCTCGCCTCCGCCACCGGCAACGGCGTCGAACTCCCCGCCGTCCCGCTCGCGGACATCGTCGGCGCGCTGGACACCGAGCTGCGCACCACCGAGGTGCCCGACTACCCCGGCGCGGTGAACGGATTGCAGGTGGCCAACGAGGGGACGGTGCAGCGGGTGGCCGTGGCGGTGGACGCCTCGTACGCCGCCGTCAACGAGGCGGTGATGCTGGGCGCGCAACTCCTCATCGTGCACCACGGGCTCTTCTGGGCGGGCGCACAGCCGCTCACCGGCGTGCGCTTCCGGAAGTGGCGCACCATCCTGCAGCGCAACCTGGCCGTCTACGCCTCGCACCTGCCGCTGGACCTGCACCCCACCCTGGGCAACAACGCGCGGCTCGCCGCCACGCTGGGGCTCACCGCCAGCGGTGGCTTCGCCCGCCACAAGGGGGTGGACATCGGATGCACGGGGTCGGCCGAGGAGCCCACCGCGGACCTGGTGTCGCGCGTGCGCGCGTTGTCCGTGCGCTACGGCGGCACCGTGCGCACCTCCGTCCCCGCCGAGGGACGCATCACCCGGCGGTGGGCCATCTGCAGTGGCGGCGGCGCCTCCAGCGACACCATCGCCGAGGCCATGGCGAAAGGGGTGGACACCCTCATCGTGGGGGAGGGGCCGCACCACACCACGGTGGACGCCATCGAGCACGACCTCTGCATCGTCTACGCTGGGCACTACGCCACCGAGACGCTGGGGGCGCAGGCGCTGGGCACCTTCCTGCAGGAGCGCTTCGGGCTCCCGTGGACCTTCCTGCATCTCCCCACCGGATCGTGACCACGCCTCCGCCGGAGCCCGGTGGGGAGTCGGCGCCGCTGCTGTCGCTGGACGGCATCACCGTGACCTTCGGCGCGGTGCGCGCGCTGGAGCAGGCCACCATGACGGTGCATGCGGGCACCGTGCACGCGCTGCTGGGCGAGAACGGCGCGGGGAAGAGCACGCTGATGCGCGTGGCCTTCGGCATGGTGCGCCCGCAGGGCGGCACCGTGCGGTGGCGCGGCGCGCCGGTGTCTTTTGCATCCCCCGCCGATGCGCTGGCGCAGGGGATTGGCATGGTGCACCAGCACTTTTCGCTGGTGCCCGGAATGACCGTGGCCGAGAACGTGGCGCTGGG
>JAGWYS010000275.1 GCA_018969225.1 Gemmatimonadota bacterium
GACCTCAAGATCTACGAGGCCGCGCTCCTCAACATGCGCGCCGACAGCGCCGACTTCCTGCTCGACCTCGGCGACACCTTCATGTCCGACAAGTACCCCGACTTCCGCACCGCGGCGCCGGCGTACTATGCGCAGCGGCACTGGTTCGGGCTCGTGGGCGCCTCCACCCCGCTGGTCCTCGTGCAGGGGAACCACGACGGCGAGAAGGGGTGGACCCCCGACAACGCCGCGTGGGCCGCCGCCCAGCGCGTCAAGCACTTCCCCACCATCCCCCATGACGGCTTCTACACGAACTCGCCCGTCGCCCCGCGCAACTACGTGGTGTGGAGCTGGGGGGACGCCACCTTCATCGTGCTCGACCCCTACGGTGCCACCGTGGGCCGCGGCGGCAGCTGGGCGTGGACGCTGGGGCGCGAGCAGTACGACTGGCTGGCGGCCGCGCTGCAGCGCACGACCACGCCGTACATCTTCGTGTTCCTGCACCACCTGGTGGGCGGGCAGGGGTCCGAGGCGCGCGGCGGCGCCGAGGCGTCGGTGGCGTTCGAGTGGGGCGGCGCCAATGCCGACGGCACCCCCGGCTTCGCCGCCCAGCGCCCCGGCTGGGCCAAGCCGATCCACGACCTGCTGGTCCAGCACAAGGTGAGCGCCGTGTTCCACGGCCACGACCACCTGTACGTGTACCAGCAGCGCGACGGCCTGGTGTACCAGGAGGTCCCGCAGCCCAGCTTCGCCCGCGAGAACGCCACCTCCAGTGCGGCGGGGTACGGCTACCTGTCGGGGACGCTGCTGGGGAGTTCGGGACACCTGCGCGTCACCGTGTCGCCGGCCAAGGCCACGGTGGAGTACGTGCGCGCCCGCACCGGCGCCGGCAACCGCGTCATCGACCATCGGTACGACATCCTTCCGGCCCGCCGCCCATGACCGTGCGCGCGCACCCTGTGGCCCTCGCGGTGGCGTGTGCCGCCGCCCTCGTCGCGTGCGGCGGCGGCGGGACCTCCACCGCGCCTGCGGGCACGACGCCGGGGGGCGGCACCCCCGGCGGTCCCACGCCCCCCGCGGCTTCGCTCACCCTGACCAGCAGCGGCGTGGTGGGCGGCGCCCTCCCCGTCACCTACACCTGCGACGGCAGCGCCCAGTCGCCGCCGCTGGCCTGGAGCGGCGCACCGGCCAACACCGCGGCGTACGCCATGCTGTTCACCACCATCCCCACGCAGGGGGCCACCAAGTACAACTGGCTCCTGTACAACATTCCCGCCACCACCACCAGCATCCCGGCCGGCGGCACGGCGGGGACGGTGGGCTTTGCCGACGATGGCGGCGGACTGGGATACGCCGCCCCCTGCTCGCAGGGGCCGGGGCTCAAGACCTATACGTTCACCGTGGTCGCGCTTTCCGCGCCGGTGAACGTGGGCACGCTCACGCCGTCGCAGGTCACGGGGGCGGCGCTCGTGGCCGCCCTGGCGCCCCTCACGCTGGGGTCGGGGTCGCTGTCGGTGGGGGTCACGCGCACCGCGGCCATGATCAACTGCGGCTATGTCAAGGCGTCCGTCAACGCCTACCGTGCCGCCTACGGGGTGGACGTCACCTGCGACAGCACGTACGCGTACTTCAGCAGCACCGGGATCCAGTGGAAGCACCCGATGATGAACGGGATCACCGCCACCAACCAGCAGGTCCCCATCCCGCAGAACTTCACCGGCGCCAATGCGTGGCGCTTCCCGCTCACGCCGACCGTGGCCGCCACCAAGACGTCGGCGCTGGACGGCCCCATCGGCCTGGCGGTGAACGGCGTCCCCATCTTCAATCCGTGCAAGCAGGGTGGCTGCTCGGGCCCGGGCGGTGGTGACACCAAGGTGCTGGGGGAGCTGGACGCCTGCAACGGCCACGCCGGGCGCGCCGACGACTACCACTACCACGCGGCGCCCACCTGCATGATGAGCGACCAGAATGCCAGCTATTGGGACACCCACCCGCTGGGGTGGGCGCTGGACGGCTACGCCATCTTCGGCTACCGCAACCCCGACGGCACCGTGGCCCCGCGCGACAACGTCTGCGGCGGCAACACCGTCACGCACCCCAACGCCCCGTCGGGGTACGCCTACCACGTGACCGACGCCAGCCCGTACGTGCTGAGCTGCTTCCATGGCGTCCCCAGCCCCGACCTGGCCGGGCAGTCGGCCAAGTTCTCCCCCGTCCGCCCGGCCGGGACACCCATGCAGGGCGTGTCGGCGATGACGCTCACCACCTCGCAGGCCTCGCTGGCGGTGGGCGGGACCAGCACGATGACGTGGACCGGCGGAGGGAAGCGCTACGAGATTCGCTACACGCGCACCAGCGCGACCTGCTGGACCTTCACCTTCCTCACCGACGGCGCGCAGACGGGCAGCAACAACTACTGCCGGTCGCGGTGAGCGCGCGATGGAGGTGGCTGGGCCTCCTGGTGCCGGCCGCCTTTGCGGCGGGGGGCGCGTTGTTGGTCCGTGCGGCTGGCGCGGCCACGGCGCCGGGCACGGCACCGGCCCTGCGCCACGAGCTGGCCGAGGCCAGCGCCACCGTGGTGGTGCGCGACGGGGGGCACGTGGAGCTGCGGCTGCAGGTGCCATGGTCCGACGTGCTGCGCCGGGCCTGGCAGCCGCGCGCGCAGCCGGTGCCGTTTCTGGGCGAGGTGGTGGCGCTGGCGCCAACCGTCCTCGCGCGGCGCCTGGACGACCTGCAGCGTCGGCTGGCCGCCGACACGCGGGTGGCCGGTGGCGACGCGACGGTGGTGCCGCTGGGGCGGTGGCAGTGGCCGGCACCCGAGGCGCTGCGGGACGCGCTGCAGCGCGAGCTGATGTCCCGCGTGGCGGAGGGGAGCGCCTACGAGCACGCCTCCCGGTTGCCGGCCACCGCCGAGGCGAAGCTGCCGCGGAGTCCGCGGGCGGTGCGGGTGCGGCTGTCGGCGCTGCTGGGTCCCGCGTTGGTGACCGTGCTGCAGCCGCGCGAGCAGTGGGTGGCGCCGGGGGCGTGGTCGGTGCCCGCGCCCCTGACGGCGCCGGGGAGCGGCACCCTGGCCGCTCCCTCGACGCCGCCGCGTCCGCCTACTGTACCGTGATGGTGGCCTGCCCCGTGGCGGCGGTTACGCCGGTGGCGGTGGCCCGGAAGGTCACCGGATAGCTCCCCCGGGCGCTGTTCCCCGGGACCGTCACGGTGGCCAGCGTCCCGGCCCCGGTGGTGATCTGCGCGGGCGCAAAGCTGGCGGTCCACCCGGCGGGGAGCCCCTCGGCCGCCACGGTCACCGTCCCCGTGAAGCCGCCCGTGCGCGTGAGGGCGATGGACACCTGGGCGCCCACCGGGATGGCCAGCGCCGTCACCGGCGCGGGGTTCGTCACGGTGATGCTGATGCCCTGGGTGGGGGTCGGCTGCGTGGTGCCCGCATTGTCGCTGCCGCAGGCGGCAAGCCCCACGGCCACCGTGAGGGCGGGAAGGATGCGGCGCAGACGGCCGGGAACTCGCATGCAAGGCTCCTCGCAAAGGGTGGAAAACCCCCAAAACATACTCGGCAGGTGGATCCCCGGCAGGGGTGCGGGGTGCTTGTGCGGGGGCGAAGCGAGTTCCCAGTGCCGCCTGGCGCGGTGGCCTGTCGCCGGGTTC
>JAGWYS010000037.1 GCA_018969225.1 Gemmatimonadota bacterium
GCCGACCAGCGGCTGGTGGGCGGGTGGCTGGGGCGGCACCTGGCCACCATCCCGCCGCTGCGCACCGATGCGCCGCTGCGGGCGCTGGGGCTCACCTCGGGGCTGCCGCTCACGCTGGCCACGGCGCCCCGCACGCTCCCCATCCCCAACCCGGCCAACTTCACGCTGGGGGGGAGCGGCACCACCGCCAACGCCCGCGCGCAGTGGCTGGCGGAGAACTACCAGTCGGCGGTGAACCCGGTTTCCGCCAACGCGCTCGACGCCACCAACACGGTGGCGCTGCTGCAGCGGATCAACTTCAACGGCTACGCGCCCGTCAACGGCATTCAGTACCCCGCCTCCTCCTTCGGCAACGCGCTCCGGGCGGCCGCCGCGCTGATCAAGGCGGACGTGGGGGTCGAGGCCGTCCACCTGTTCAACGGGGGCTGGGACACGCACCTCAACCAGGGGAACCTGGAGACGCTCGACGGCGGCGGGATGCACCAGCGCATGCTGGATCTCTCCCGCTCGCTCGCCGCCTTCTACGGCGACGTCATCCAGGGGAACACCCCGTACGGGGTGACGGTGGTGGTGGTCTCCGAGTTCGGGCGCAACGCGCGCGAGAACGGCAACCGGGGCACCGACCACGGGCGCGGCAACGTGGCGTACTTCATGGGGAAGAAGATCGCCGGCGGGCGCGTCATCACGAACGGCTGGCCCGGGCTGGCGCGCGAGAACCTGGAGTCGGGGCAGGACCTGCGGGTCACCCTCGACCACCGCGACCTGCTGGCGGAGATCGTCCAGGTGCGCTTGGGGAACACCAACCTCCCCGCGATCTTCCCCGACTTCACGCCGCGCTTCCGCGGGATCACCCGCGCCTGACCCGGGGGGCGCTCCCGTGCGCGTCATCCGCCCCCGCCGGCCACCGCCGGCGGGGGCGGTGTCGCGTCAGGGGGACACGATGATCGTGCCGTCCATCCCCGGATGGAGCGTGCAGGTGTAGGGATAGATGCCGGCGGTGGCGAAGGTGCGGGCCACGACCGTGTTGGCCAGCACGCCGATGTCCGCCGGGGAGCCCGGCAGGCGCGGCGTGAAGATCACGTTGTGGGGGAGCGCCGGGAAGACGAAGCGCACCGTCCCGCCCACCTTCACCACCGATTCGAAGGGGCTGAAGGTGAGCCCCGGCATGACCACGTCAGTGGTGGCGGGGGCGTCGGCGATGGGCGCCACGGTGAATGACGCCGTGGCCGTGCGCACATCGGGGCCGTCCTGCACCGACACGCGCACCATGGCCGTCCCCACCCCGATGGCGCGCACCACGCCGGCGTTGGTGACCGAGGCCACCTGCGGCGTGGTGGTGCTCCAGGTCACGGGGCGGGCGCCCATCGCCACCGTCCCCCCCAGCAGGTCACGACCGGTGACGCGCGCCTGCGTGTACATCCCCAGGAGCAGCGCCGGGTCGTCCACGGTGGCGCGCACCTCCGCCAGCACGCCGGCCCCCGAGGTGACCGTGACGGCATAACGCCCCGTGACGGCACCGGCGGCGGCGCGGATCTCGGCCGACCCGGCGGCCACCCCGGTGACCACGCCGGCGGCGTCCACGGACGCCACGGCGGGGGCGGAGGAACTCCAGGCGATGGTCGTGCCGGAGACGGCCTGTCCCGCCGCCGTGCGCGGGGTGGCCGTGAGCTGCACCGTCTGCCGCGGGGCCAGGGTGGCGGTGGCGCCCGTCACCTCGACCTGGGTCACCACAGGGGGGGCTGGGGTGGGGGGGGCGGCCGGGGCGTCGCCGCCGCCGCACCCCGCCAGCAGCACCGCCAACGGCAGCAGGGCCGGCAGCAGGGCCGACACGGTCAACCGACGGCCGCCCGCCGGCGCCCGTGCGGCGAGTGGTCGGGGGGCAGCCTGCCGGATCGCGGCCTGCCGGATCGCGGCCTGTCGGATCGCGGCACGCCGGATCGCGGCGTGTGCTGGACGGGATGCACGCACGTGGAGTCTCCGGGGCGTGGTGGTCTGGGGGCGCGCGCGCCCCCCGGACGATACACCCTCGGCGGACGTTGCGCTGGCCCGGGAGGGACGGCTAGGCTCCACCGCATGCGGATGCCGGACCGACAGACCGTGGCCATGATGGTGGCCCTGGCGCTTGGCGGGGTCTCGTGCCGGGATGCGGCGCCCCCCGAGCCCCCCGTCGCCCCCGCGGGCCCCCGCCCCGCCCTCCTCGACGTGGCACCCCTCTCCGCCTTTCTGCAGCCGGGGCAGGAGCTGCCGTTGCGGGTGGAGGTGCGCGACAGCACCGGCACGCTGCTCCCGGCGGTGCAGCTGGCGTGGCGCTCCGACGCCCCCGCAGTGGCGTCGGTGGACGCGCGCGGGGTGGTCCGTGGCGTGTCCCCGGGGGCGGCGAGGGTCACGGTGAGCGTGGCGGGACGCACCCCGCCGTTGGAGGGGCAGGTGTCGGTCGGGGTGACGGCGGCGGCCCCCGGGATCGCGCAGTGGCGCAGCGTCCGGGAGGGGGTGACCGACGTCACGCTGCTGGACGTCTGGGACGACGGCGCCGGGACCAGCTACGTGGTGGGCCAGGAGGGGACCGTCCTGCGGGCGCGGGACGGCGGCCGATGGGAGCGCATTCCCTCGGGCACCACCGAGACGCTGGTGGGGGTGTGGGGGAGCAGCGCCACGGACATCTGGATCGTGGGGGCCGGCGGCACGATCCTGCGAGGCGACGGCACGCGCTTCGCCCCCGTCCCCAGCGGCACCACCGCCACGCTGCTGGAGGTGTGGGGCCTGTCCCCGAATGCCGTCTGGGTGGCCGGCGACCGGGGGGTGATCCTGCGGTGGGACGGGACCCGGTGGGAGACCCAGCCCACCCCGGTGACGGACGACCTGTGGGGGATCTGGGGCCCCAACGAGAGCACGGTGTTCGTGGTGGGGAACAACGGCACCATCCTGCGGTGGGACGGCGTCAACTGGCGACGCCAGGAGGTGCCCACCTCGGCCCCCCTGTTCGACGTGTGGGGGACCAGCACGGGGAACGTGCATGCGGTGGGCGTGTCGGGGACGCTGCTGCGCTTTGACGGCGTGGCGTGGCGCGCCATGCCCTCGCCAGGGCGCGCCAACCTGTTTGCGCTGGAGGGGCGCGCCTTCAACGACGTGTACGCGGTGGGGAACACCGGGGCGGCGTACCATTTCGACGGGAGCGCGTGGCGCGCGCTGGCGCTGGGCACCGGGCAGAACCTGCGGGCGATCACGCGGCGGGGCGACGGCACGCTGCGGGTGGCCGGCTGGTACGGCAGCGTGCTGACGGTGCGCGGCACGGGGGGGGCAGCCACGGCCTCGGCGGAGCTGTCGGACCCGGCCATCCTGGGGATCTGGGGGAGCGCCGGTGGCCCCACCTTCGCGGTGGGGCTGGGCGGGGCGGTGTTCCGGCGCGACGCTGGCACGTGGCGGCCGGAGCCTGTGCCGCAGGCGAACGACCTGTACGGGATCAGCGGCCTGTCGGCCACCGACGTGGTGGCCGTGGGGGACACGGGGTCGCTGCTGCGCTTCGACGGCAGCCGCTGGCGCCGCGACACGGTGGGAACCTCGGCGCTATTGCGCGCGATCTGGAGCGGGGGCGGGGTGCACGTGGTGGTGGGCGAGCGGGGGACCATCTTCCGCTCCAGCGGCACCGGGTGGCTGGCCCAGACCAGCGGCACGGGGCGCTTCCTGCGCGCGGTGTGGGGGACCGACCCGGCCAACGTGTACGCCGTGGGGGACAGCGGGACGCTGTTGCGCTACGACGGCGGGCGGTGGAGCGCGCAGGCGGTGCCCACGACCCGCCGACTGCGCGCCGTCTGGGGGACCGCGCCCCAGCATGTGTTCGTGGTGGGGGACAGCGGGGTGGTGCTGCGCTACGACGGGGCGACCTGGCGTCCGCAGGAGGCGCCCACGACCCGTGACCTGCGCAGCGTATGGGGGCGGGGGCCCACGGAGGTGTACGCGGCCGGGGACAGCGGCACCGTGCTGCGCTTCGACGGCGTGCGATGGCAGGCGGTGAGCACGCCGCTCACGGGGATCGCCTACGTGGTCACCGGGATCCCCGGCAGCGGGGGCGCGGTGCTGGCCGGCGCGGGGGCGCGGTTCATCGAGGGGACGCCCCCGGACTGACCGCGGGGGCGCCGGCGCGCGCGACGCCCCTCAGCGCATCGCGCGCCAGGTGCGGATCTGCGCCACATGGTGGTCGCCGTGCCAGGCGTAATGGGCCAGCACCTGGTCCACCGTCATGCGCCCGTTCTCGGGGTGGATGAGCGCGCGCGCGGCCTCCGCCTCCCCGATGGGGTGCAGCAGCGCCACCAGCCGCTCGTGGATCGCCCCCAGCAGCGTGAGCGAGGAGCGAACGGGCACCGCCATGTCGCCCGTGAGCACCCAAGCCTCATGGTTGTACGGCTTGATGGTGGGTTCGTCCTCGGTGAGCGCCAGCTTCACGCGCAGGTAGGCGTTGGCGTGGCTGTCGGCCAGGTGGTGGACCAGCTGGCGCACCGACCACCCGCCGGGGCGGTACGGCTCGTCCATCCACGCCTCCGGGACGCCATCGAGCGCCCGCTCAAGGTGGCCGGGGTGCGCCGCGAGGCGGTCGATGAAGGCCGCGCGCTCGGCCGGGATGTAGCTGGGGCGCTTCTGGAAACGGCCGATCGGGTAGCGCTGCAGGTCGTCGAGCGAGGCGGGGGTCGGCGTGGTCATGATGGCAAGATAAGGGTTCCCCGACATTGGCCGGGACGTGGGGGAAGCTGCACGGATGTCTTCCGCATCACCAGCACCGCGCATAGGCTTGGGGGCGTTTTCCCCCGGATCGTGTCCCCTGCGCTGGAGACGGCATGACGCCACGTGGTCGCTGCAGACCTTCCGCCCTGTTCCCCCTGCTGGTCCTGCCGCTGCTGGCTGCATGCCAGGGCGCGGAAAAGGCGCCCGCTGCCGACAGTGCCGTCGGCGCCTCCCCGGCGCCGGCGGCCGCCGCGCCGCCGGACACGAGCTGGCGCCCGCTCTTTGACGGCGCGTCGCTGGCGGGGTGGCATCACTACAAGGCCCCCGGCGCCCCGGTGCAGGGGTGGAGCGTGGAGGACAGCGCGCTGGTGCGCACCGGCAAGGGGGGCGACATCGTCACCGACGCCATGTACAGCAACTTCGAGCTGGAGCTCGAGTGGCAGGTGGCCCCCGGCGGCAACAGCGGGATCATGTACCGGGTGGATCCCTCGGGAGAGGCCACGTACCTGACCGGCCCGGAGATGCAGGTGCTGGACGACGCCGCGCACGCCGACGGCAAGAACGCGCTCACGTCGGCGGGCTCCGCCTACGCGCTGTACGCGCCGTCGGCCAAGGTGGTGAAGCCGGCCGGTGAGTGGAACGCCGTGCGCCTGGTGGTGAAGGGCAACCACGTGGAGCACTGGCTCAATGGCACGCAGGTGGTGACCTACGAGCTGGGGTCCCCCGACTGGCAGGCGAAGAAGGCGGCCAGCAAGTTCGCCACGGTGGCGGGGTACGGCGCCTTCGCGCGCGGGCACCTCGCGCTGCAGGACCACGGCGACCGCGTGGCCTACCGCCGCATCCGGCTGCGGGAGCTGCCGTGATGGGCACCCGCGCGCGCCTGTCCATCATGATGTTCCTCCAGTATTTCGTCTGGGGGTCGTGGTTCGTGACCATGGGGACGTACCTGGGGAAGACCCGGGGCTTCTCCGACACCGACATCGGGCTCGCCTACGCCGCGACCGCCATCGCGGCCATCGTGTCGCCGTTCTTCATCGGCATCGTGGCCGACCGCTTCTTCCACAGCGAGAAGCTGCTGGCGGTGCTGCACCTGGCGGGGGGCGCGCTGATGTGGGCGATGGCGCAGCAGACCGCGTGGGGGGCGTTCTACGCTTGCCTGCTGGCCTACGCCTTCTGCTACATGCCCACGCTCTCGCTCACCAACTCGGTGGCGTTCCACCACGTGACGGATGCCGCGCGCGACTTCCCGGTGATCCGGGTGCTGGGGACCATCGGCTGGATCGTGGCGGGGATCGTGGTGGGGAAGGTGCTCAAGGCCGACGCGCAGAACACGCCCATGCTGGTGGCGGCGGGCGGGTCGTTGGCCCTGGGGCTCTTCTCGCTGCTGCTCCCGCCCACCCCGCCCAAGGCGGCGGGGGCGCCGTTCAGCCTGCGCGACGCGCTGGGGCTGGACGCGCTGCAGCTGCTGCGCCACCGCGACTTCGCGGTGTTCGTGCTGGGCTCGTTCCTGCTGTGCATCCCGCTGCAGTTCTACTACGCCTTTGCCAACCCGTACCTCAACGAGGTGGGGGCGCCGGAGCCGGCGTTCATCCAGACCTTCGGGCAGATGTCCGAGGTGGGGTTCATGCTGCTGCTGCCGCTGGCGCTGCGGCGGCTGGGCATCAAGTGGATCATGCTGGTGGGGATGCTGGCGTGGTCGCTGCGCTACCTGGCCTTCGGCCAGGGGGCGGCGGGGCCGGTGATGCCGCTGGTGTACGCGGGGATCCTGCTGCACGGGATCTGCTACGACTTCTTCTTCGTGGCCGGGCAGATCTACACCGACGAGCGGGCGGGCCCGCGGATCCGCGCGGCGGCCCAGGGCTTCCTCAACCTGGTGACGAACGGCGTGGGGTACTTCGTGGGCGCGGCGGTGTCGGGGGCCGTGGTCAACCGGCACGTGCTGGCTGGCGGCGGCCACGACTGGGGGCAGGTGTGGCAGGTGGCGGCGGCTGGCGCCTTCGTGGTGTTCGCCGCGTTCCTGCTGCTGTTCCGGCCGTCGCCCGCGGCGTCCGTGCCCGCCTCGCGCTGAGCATGGGGCCGCTCCCGGCGGCGCCACGGGCGCTGGTGGTGGAGGCCTGCTGCGACTCGGTGGCCACGGCGCGCGCGGCGCAGGCGTTCGGGGCCACCCGGGTGGAGCTGTGCGGCTCCGGCGACGGGGGGACGACCCCGTCAACCGGGATGCTGGCCCGGGTGCGTGACGCCGTCACCGTGCCCCTGATGGTGATGGTGCGCCCCCATGCCGGGGGCTTCGTGTACGAGGAGGACGACCTGGCCGTGATGGCCGCCGACGTGGTGGCGGCCCGGGAGCTGGGGGCGGACGGCGTGGTGCTGGGGCCGCTGCGCCCCGACGGCACGGTGGACGCGCGCGCGCTGGCCACGCTGGTGGCGCTGGCGCGTCCGCTGCGCGTGACGTTCCATCGCGCCTTCGATCGCACCCCCGACCCGGAGGCGGCGCTGGAGGTGCTGCTGGCCCGCGGGGTGGACGGCGTGCTCACCTCCGGGCATGCCGCCACCGCCCTCGCGGGCGCGCCGCGGCTGCGCGCGTGGCAGGCGCGCGCCGGCGATCGACTGGAAGTGATGGCCGGCGGGGGCGTGCGGGCCGATCATGCGCGCGCCCTCCTGGACGCGGCCGGCGTGCGCGCCCTGCACGCGCGCGGCACCGATCCCGCCATCATCCGCGACCTCGTGGCCGCGCTCGCCTGAGTTGCTCCCCCTCCCTGCCGACACCCGCATGCGACTCCGCATCCTCATTCCCGCCGCGCTGCTTTTCCGGGGGCCTGCCACGGCCGCGCAGGAGGCTCCGGAGGAGCCGACGCGCTACGCCGTGATCCCGCGCCCCGCCGTGCTCGCCGCGCGCCCGGGGCACTACCGGCTGTCGGCCCGCACGGTCGTGCGCACCGATCCGGCGTTCCGCGCGGTGGCGCGGCGGTTCGTGCTGGACCTGGCGGCGCCCACCGGGTTCGACCTCGCCGTGCGGCCGCTGTCCGCCGCCGGCGCGGGGATCGTGCTGCGGCGCGACCGCACGCTCCCCGCCGAGGCATACCACCTCGACGTCACGCCCGGGGGAGTGACCGTCCGGGCGGCGGACTCCGCGGGGGCCTTCTACGCGCTGGAGTCGGTGAAGCAGCTGCTGCCGCCCGCGGTGTACCGCGCGGCGTCGGTGCCGGGGGTGGCGTGGGAGGTGCCCGCCGTGCACATCGAGGACGCGCCACGCTTCCCCTGGCGCGGGGCGCACCTGGACGCCGGGCGGCACTTCATGCCCAAGGAGTTCGTCAAGAAGTACGTCGACCTGCTGGCGCGCCACAAGATGAACCGGTTCCACTGGCACCTCACCGAGGACCAGGGGTGGCGGCTGGAAATCACGAAGTACCCGCGGCTCACCGCCGTGGGCTCATGCCGCCCGCACACCATCGTGGGCCGGCACGTGCAGGACCCGGCCAAGCGCAGCTACGACGGGCGGCCGCACTGCGGCTTCTACGCACAGGACGACGTGCGCGAGGTGGTGGCCTATGCGGCCGAGCGGATGGTGACGGTGGTCCCCGAGATCGAGATGCCCGGGCACGCGCAGGCGGCTGTCGCGGCGTATCCCCTGCTGTCCAGCCGCCCTGACACCAACCCCGGGGTCTACACGGCGTGGGGGGTGAGCCCGTTCATCCTGAATCCCACCGACAGCACCGTGGCCTTCATGCAGGACGTGCTGCGGGAGGTGCTGGCGCTGTTCCCGGGGCCGTGGATCCACATTGGCGGCGACGAGGCCATCAAGGACCAGTGGAAGGGCAATCCGGCCATCCAGGCGCGGATCCGGGAGCTGGGGCTCACGGACGAGCACGAGTTGCAGAGCTGGTTCATCCGCCAGATGGACCGCTTCCTCACCGCCCACGGGCGCCGCCTCGTGGGCTGGGACGAGATCCTCGAGGGAGGGCTGGCCGAGAACGCCACGGTGATGAGCTGGCGCGGGATGGCGGGGGGGATCGCGGCCGCCAGGGCGGGGCACGACGTGGTGATGGCGCCGGGGTCGCACACCTACTTCGACCACTACCAGTCGCAGGACCAGGCGCGCGAGCCGCTGGCCATTGGCGGCTTCACCAACCTGGAGAAGGCGTACGGCTTCGAGCCCCTGCCCAAGGAGCTGACGGCGGCGGAGGCGCGCCACGTGCTGGGGGCGCAGGGGCAGCTGTGGACGGAATACATCCCCGACCCGAAGCAGCTGGAGTACATGGCCTACCCGCGCCTGGTGGCGCTGTCGGAGGCGGTGTGGAGCGCGCCCGCGCGGCGCGACTACCCGCACTTCCTGCTGCGGCTGCCTCGGCACCTGGCGCGGCTGGACGCGCTCGACGTGAACTACCGCCGGCCGGAAGGAGTGGCGCCGGTGCCGTGAGCGCGACGCGCGCCGCGGGGCCCCGGCCGGGGCCCCGCGGGGTCGCGCGTCACCGGGGCTTCCAGGTCCCCTGCGCCACCTGCGGGACGAACGTGTCCACCGCCCGCTCGCTGTACTCCAGCGTCTTCCCCAGCTCGGCGCTCTTGTAGGCCGTCATGAGCAGGCGCACCACGTCCAGGCCGTCGTGCCAGGTGAGCAACGGCGCTTCCTTCCCCAGGAAGGCCCGCACGAAGTGCCGGTCCTCGGCCTCGTACCCGTAGGCGATGGCCTCGTTGACCACCACGGGCATCTGCCCCACCTCGGCGTTCTGCTTCTCCACGATGTCCTCGCCCGCCTTCCCGCGGACCTCGCGCGAGAAGAACAGGTCGAGCCCCGACTCGAGGGTGTTCCACTTCATCGAGTACTCGGGGCCCAGCAGCTCCGCGCTGAGGCGCAGCCCGGGGCCGACGAAGCTCCAGCTGGTGGTGGCCTCGCCGATGGCGATGCGCCCCTCGGGGGTCTCGAACTCGATGTTCACCGAGGCGAAGTCCTCGGACGGGGCCTTCGTGTAGTCCACGCCCATGGCCTTCTTGAGCTGCGCCGCGTACTCCTTGCGCGACCACTTGAGCGAGGCGATGTGCCCGGTGACGCGCTTCACCGTCAGCGTGCGCAGCGACTCCCCCGGCGGGGTGAGGAGCTGCCGCACCACCAGGGCCGAGTGGCACATCATGTCGTTGAGGACGCCCCCCCCCTGCTGCACGCCGTTCCAGAACCACGGGCCGTGCGGGCCGCTGTGCTCCTCGGCCGCGCGCGCCAGGTACGGCCGCCCGGTGGTGGCGGCGCCGCGGCGCCAGATGAGGTGGTGCCCCACCGCCACCTGCGGCGAGAAGTACTGGTTCTCGAGGTAGCCGTGCATGATGCCGGCCTGCTCCACCAGCTTGGTGATGTGCTTGGCCTCCGCCACCGTGCGCCCCAGCGGCTTCTCGCAGGCGATCCCCTTGAGGGTGCCCTTGCCGCTGCGCACCGCGTCGCAGATCTCCTCGACGTTCTCGATGCGGGCGTGGTTGGGGCCGTTCAGCCAGATGGCGTCGATGGCCGGGTCGGCCACCATCGCCGTGATGCTCTTGTAGCCCTTGCACTCGCCGACGTCCAGCTCACGGGCGTAGCGGGCGGCGGCGGCGGCGTTCTTCTGGTTGGGGCTCCACACCCCGAGGACGTCGGCATCGCGCACGCAACGAAACGCCTGCATGTGGAAGCGGGCGTTGAAGCCCGACCCGATGAAGCCGATACCAAGGCGCTGTCCAGGCATGGGAAGGCGGGGGAATGCAGGTGGAGGACGCGGGCCGGCGCGGCGTGCGCCACGGCCCCGGACACACGGGGGGAAACTACCGGGCGGCACGCCGTTGCACAGGGCGCCGCCGCATGGGGTGCCGCCGCACCGGGTGCCGCCCCCGCGGGGACACCTCAGTACACGTCGAGGTCCTGTGCCACCGCCACGGGGCCCGCATAGCCGCCGCGCCGGACCCCGGCCAGCAGTTCGGCATCGGAGCCCCCCATCCGCACGATGTGCGACAGCACCAGCCGCCGCACCCCCGCCCGTCGGGCGAGCGCTCCCACCTCCTCGTCGCTGGCGTGGAAGGTGGCCAGGTAGCGGGGCCACAGCTCCCCGCCCGGGCGGTCCTCCACCGTGACGCGGGCGGCGGGATAGGTCTCATGCACCAGCACGTCGGCGTCGCGGGCGGCCTCGGCCAGCGCATCCGAGGGCGCGGTGTCCCCCGACAGGAGCACGCGGCGCCCGGGGGTGTCGATGCGCCACGCAAAGGCATGCGTCCAGTTGCCATGCGGGACGCGGATGGCGGTGATCCGCACCCCGGCGCTGTCGTACACCACGCCCCCGGTGACCTCGCGCACATCGGCGCGCTGCCCCCCCGGCTGCCCGCGCTCCAGCCCCTCGGTGCGCACCGTGACGTCCTCGGCCCACGCCGCGAACAGGTGCCCCACCAGCGCCTGCGTCCCCGGGGGACCGACCACCGGCATGGGGGTGCGCCGCCCCATCACCCACGACGTCAGCAGCACGTCGGGGAGCCCCAGCGTGTGGTCGGAGTGCAGGTGGGTGAGGTACACCCCCGTGAAGCCATCGATGGGAAGCCCAGCCTCGGCGGCGCGGCGCATCACGCCGGCGCCCGCGTCGAACAGGAAGGTGCGGGCCCCATACACGAAGGCATACGCGGCGCCGGCGCGCGCGGGATCGGGGACCGGCGTCCCCGACCCCAGGACGATGAGGCACCCCGCGGCCCGCTGCGCCTCGCTGCACCGGTGGGTGGTGGTGAAGCGGCGCTGGGCCTCCGCCGGGCGCACCGGCAGCGCCACCAGCACCGCCAGCAGCGCGCCCAGCACCCCCGCGGCGCGCGCGCGCCCCACGACGCGTCCGGTCACCCCGCGGCGGCGGCGGCCGCGGCCGCCCGCTCGCGCTCCACCAGCAACCGGCGCAGGATCTTCCCCGAGGGGGACTTGGGGATCGCGTCCACCACCTCGAGGCGCCGGATCTTCTTGTACGGCGACACGCGCTCCGCGACGAATCCCATGATCACCTCCGGTTCCACCGGCGCCCGCAACACCACGAACGCCTTGGGGATCTCCCCCGCCTCGGCGTCGGGGACGGGAATCACGGCGGCGTCGGCAATGGCGGGGTGCGCCAGCAGCACCGCCTCCAGCTCCGCGGGCGCCACCTGCATCCCCTTGTACTTGATGAGCTCCTTCACGCGGTCCACGATGCGGAACCAGCCGTTCCCGTCCATCACCGCCACGTCACCGGTGCGGAACCACCCGGTGTCGGTGAGGCAGGCGGCGGTGGCCTCCGGCTTGTTGAAGTACCCCCGCATCACCTGCGGGCCGTGGACCCACAGCTCGCCCCGCTCCCCCACGGGGACGTCGGCCCCCGTGTCGGGGTCCACCAGCCGGCAGGTGGTGTTGGGCACCGGGGGGCCCACCGAGGCATGGTCCTCGGGCGTGCTGGCCAGCGGGTGGAGGTGCGTGACCGGGCTGGTCTCCGTGAGCCCGTACCCCTGCCGCACCAGCACCCCCAGCCGCTGCGCGCACGCCTGCGCCAGCTCGGCCCCCAGCGGCGCGGCGCCGCTGAACACCACGCGCAGCGCCGACAGGTCGAACTGGGACACCAGCGGGTGCTTCGCGAACGCCAGGACAATGGGCGGGACCACGTTGGCCACCGTGATGCGGTGGTCCTGCATCACGCGCAGCGCCTGCTCCAGCTCGAAACGGGGCAGCGACACGATGGTGGCGCCCTCCACCAGCGCCGCGCCCATGATCACCACCATGCCGTAGATGTGGAAGAACGGCAGCACCCCCAGCACGCGGTCGTCCGGGCCGAACAGCCGGTCGGGGAGCCCGCGCATCTGGCAGAGGTTGGCCACGAGGTTGCGGTGCGTGAGGCACACGCCCTTGGGGACGCCCGACGTGCCGCTGCTGTACGGCAGCACCGCGAGGTCGCGGGCGGGGTCGATGTCCACGGCGGGGGGCTCATCGCCGTGCGCGAAGAGCGCCGCGTACGGCACCGCCCCCTCGGCCTCGCCGAACACCACGATCTCGCGCACCGTGGACGCCAGGCGCGCCGCCCCCTGGCACTTCGCCAGCAGGTCGGGGATGGTGACGATGAGCACCGCCTCGCTGTCGGCGAACTGCGCGCCGATCTCCTCGGCGGTGGCGACGGGGTTCACGGTGGAGCACACCGCGCCCAGGGTGGCGCACGCGTAGAAGACCACGGCGAAGTCGGGGAGGTTGGGGCTCACCAACCCCACCACGTCGCCCTTGCGAATGCCGCGCGCGTGCAGCCCGGCGGCCGCCTGCCGGATGGCGCGCGCCAGCCCGCCATAGGTGAGCTGCCGGCCCGTGGCGCCGCACACGAGGGCGGGCTTGTCGGGGTGCACCGCCGCCCGCTGCAGCACGAAGGGCACCAGCGGCGTGTCGGGGATCTCCACGTCCGGGTAGGGGCTGCGCAACAGGACTGGGGCGCTCATGGCGGGTCTCCGGGGGCGGCGGTCAGGTGCCGAGGTGGCGGTTGGCGTCGGCGGGGCAGCCGGTCCACTGGGCCTGCGGGACATTCCCCGCATACCCGAGGTCCTTCGCGCCCATGCGCGTGGTGTAGAAGCCGCTGGCGCAGAGGTCGCGGAAGGCGTTGAAGAACTGGACCCCGGAGCGGTGCTGCGGCTTGGCCTTCGCGGGCCACGCGATGTCCTCCACGATGGCGATGCGCTGCGCCGGGGTGGCGTCGGGGAAGGCGACGCCGAAGCGGGCGCGCGCCTCCGCGTTGATCCACCCCAGCCCCTCGCGCAGCCGGGGCTGGTGCCCGGGGTAGAAGGTGGCGGCGAAGTCGATGAACTCGGGGACGCCGGCGTCGGTGGCGCTCCCCGAGCGCGCGTCGCGCGGGATCACGATGTCCGCCAGCACCCGCACCGTGCGCCACTCCAGCGGCTGGAAGAACTTCGGCTTGAAGGGGGCCCGGGGCTGTCCCTGCTCCGCCTCCGCCAGCTTGCGCACATGCTCGGCCACCGTGGCCGCCTCCGCGTGCGACAGGGCGAACGCCCCCATCGGCAGCGTGGCCAGCACCTTCATCAGGTCGCGCCGTTCCATCAGAGGGCCCCCGCCTTGCGCTGCGCGGTGATGTACTCGGCCGCCCGCATGGACAGCGCGAGGATGGTCCAGGTGGGGTTCTTGTCGCACTGCGACACGAACGGCCCGCCGTCGGTGACGAACACGTTCCGGCAGTCCCACGCCTGGCACTGCGCGTTGAGCGCCGACGTGGCGGCGTTGTCCCCCATCCGCACCGTCCCCAGCTCGTGGATGATCTGCCCCCCGGTGCTGATGCCGTACCCCTGCGCCTTCGTGGGCATGGGGGAGAACACCGTCCCCCCCATCTCGGCGATGAGCGTGCGGAAGGTCTCCTGCATGTGCTTCACCTGGTTGTACTCGTGGTCCGTCCACTGGAAGTGGAAGCGGAGCACGGGGATCCCGAACTGGTCCTTCCTCTCGGGGTCCAGCTCGCAGAACGTCTTCTCGTTGGGGATCATCTCGCCGCGGCCGGAGAAGCCGATGGTGGTGCCCCAGTACCTGCGGAAGCTCTCCTTGAGCGACGCGCCATAGCCGCCGCCGTCGGGGTAGCGGTGGATCCCCCCCAGCATCCCGTAGCTGGGCATGGTGCGCCCGCCCCAGATCTCGATGTGGTAACCGCGCGGGAAGTCCAGCTTGGCGTTGTCCAGCCACCAGGGCATGTACACGTGCCCGCCCCCCACGCCGTCGCAGTTGTGCGCGGGGGTGCGCTCCATGGCGGGGATGTAGCCGGTGACGTCGGTGCCGGTGGTGTCGGTGAGGTACTTCCCCACGATGCCGCTGCTGTTCGCCACCCCCTGCGGGAAGCGCGACGACTTCGAGTTCAGCAGGATGCGGCTGGACTCGCAGCTGGAGGCGGCCAGCACGACCACGCGGGCCTGCACGTGCTCGTCGCGCCCGGTCGTCTTGTCGATATAGCTGACGCCGGTGGCGAGCCCCTGCGCATTGACCGTGACCTCGCGCGCCATGGCGTTGGACACGATCGTGAGCCGCCCGGTCTTCATGGCCGGGAACAACAGCACGTTGGGCGCCGAGAAGTTGGAGTTGGTCATGCAGCCGCGGTTGCACTGCCCGCAGTAGTGGCAGGGGGCGCGGTTCCCCAGCGGCTTGGTGATGATGGAGAGGCGCGCGGGGATGCAGGTGACGTTGTGCTTTTTCGCGGCCTGCATCACGAGCCGTTCGTAGCAGCGCGGGGCCGGCGGGGGCAGGAACTCGCCGTCGGGGTGGTTCTCCAGCCCCTCCCGGCTGCCGAAGATGCCGATGAGGCGGTCCACGCGGTCGTAGTACGGCTTGAGGTCGTCGTACCCGATGGGCCAGTCGTCCCCGAGCCCGTCATGCGACCGGGACTTGAAGTCGCGCGGCCCGAAGCGGAGGGAGATGCGCCCCCAGTGGTTGGTGCGCCCGCCCAGCATGCGCCCGCGCCACCAGCGGAACTGCGACCCCTGCGCCACGGTGTACGGCTCGCCCGGGATGTCCCAGCCGCCCAGGCAGGCGTCGTGCTCGCCGAAGGGGCGCTCCGGGGTGCTCCCGCCGCGCAGCGGGGTGTCCCAGGGCATCTTGAGCATCGCCGAGTCCTTGCTGTTGTCCCACCAGGGGCCGGCCTCGAGGACCACCACGCGGGCCCCCTGGCGGGTGAGCTCGTAGGCGGCCATGGCGCCGCCGGCGCCGGAGCCGACGACGCAGACATCGTACACGGGACGACGGGGCTGGACGGTCATGCGGTGGTGCGGACGAGGGTGGGAGGGACGCGGCCGGTCACAGGGCCTTCAGGTACGCCGCGCTGGCGCGCACGGAGGCAATCGGGTCGGCGGGGTTGTCATGCTCGATGAACCAGTGCTGCAGCCCCGCAGCGCGCCCGCGCGCCAGGATGGTGCGGAAGTCGATCGTGCCGGCCCCCACGTCGCGCATCTCGCGCGCCGGGGCGGGGCCGGCGTCCTTCACGTGGCAGCAGTGGACGCGCCCGGGCCACCGGGCGAAGATTGCCAGCGGGTCCTGCCCGGCCTTCACCGCCCAGTACAGGTCGAGCTCCAGCGCCACGAGCTTCGGGTCGGTCTCGGTGGTGAGGATCTCGAAACCGGTGGTGCCGTCCACCGGGGCGAACTCGAAATCGTGGTTGTGGTACCCGAAGCGGAGCCCGGCGGCCTTGGCGCGCTGCGCCCCCGTGTTCAGGCGCGCGGCCAGCCGCTGCCAGGCGGCACGGCTGCCGCGATACTCGTTCCCGACGTAGGGGACGATGACCATGGCGTGCCCCATGGCGTTGGCGCGGTCGACGATGGCACCCCAGCCCTCGTCAGTCACCGGAAGCGCCTCATGCGTGGCGGGCGCCGTGAGCCCGTGCCTCGCCATCAGCGCCCGCCACCAGGCGGCGTCCTTGTTGTAGTAGCCGGCGAACTCCAGCTCGGTGATCCCCGCCGCGGCCACGGCGGCGATGGTCCCCTCCAGGTCCTTGGCGAGCGCCGCCCGGACGGTGTACAGCTGCAGCCCCAGCCGGTCCAGCCGCGCCCGCGGCGCCGCGTCGGCGGCCGCCAGCCGCGGGAGCAGGGCGCTGCCCGCCACGCCGGCGGCCAGCGCCTGCAGGAGGGTGCGGCGGGAGAGCGGCAGGGGGGATGGTGCGTCGGCGTGGCTCATGCGGTCTCGGCTCCCTGTGCGAGGTCCAGCAGTGATTGGCCCGTGACCCGGTGCACGGTCCATTGATCCTGGGGACGGGCGCCCTGCGCGCGATAGAAGCGGATGGCGTCCTCGTTCCAGTCCAGCACCGACCACTCCAGCCGCTGCCCCCCGCGGGCCACCGTGAGCGCGGCCAGGTGCCCCAGCAATGCACGCCCGATCCCGCGGCCGCGATAGGCCGGCAGCACGAACAGGTCCTCCAGATACGTGCCGGGCGCGGCAAGGAAGGTGGAGTAGTTGCGGAAGAACAGCGCGAACCCCACCGGCGTCCCCTCCCACTCCGCCAGCACCACCTCGGCCGCCGGCTGCGCCCCGAACAGCGTGGACGCCAGCTTCTCGTCGGTGGCCACGCACTCGTGCCGCAGCCGCTCGTACTCCGCCAACCCCTCGATGAGCGCGCGGATGACGGGCACGTCGTCCGCCCGCGCCGCGCGCAGCCGCAGCGGGGCGGCGGAGGCGGGAGACGGCGACGGCGGATCAGGAGGAGGCAACGGCGCCAACGGCACGGGACGAGGCGGGAAGGCCCAGTGGGCAGCGGCGGGTGGGAATGACGTCCCCGGCAGGTCGGGGGCGCAACGGCGGCAATCTAGGTGGCGGACGGCCGCCACGCCTCCCCAAGCACCCGACGCAGGGCCGTCCAGCGGCGGTCCAGCGCCGCCGCGACCACGGCCTTCGCGCACAGCGCCCCGATCACGTTCCCGGTGCCGCAATATCCGCCCAGCACCCACACGCCATCCCGCACGCGGGTCACCAGCGGCAGCCCCGTGGGGGTGAACGAGGCCAGCGCACCCCACCGGTGCGTCACGGGCGCGCGCACCCCCAGCCGGTCGCGCAGCAGCGCCTCCAGCATCCCCTGGATGGCCGGTGTCGGCGTGGGGTCCACCCCCCACTCCCCCTCCCCGCCGCGGTCGCGAAATCCGCCCAGCGCCACCTCCCCCGTGGGGAGCTGCTGCCAGTACTCGAACCCATCGCGGTAGTACATCGGGGTGGGGATGTGCACCTCTGGGGCCGGCGCGGTGGCCAGCATCTGCAGGCGCGCCGTGCGCACCCGGCCCACCAGCTCCGGGAACAGCTGCTCCAACCCGCCGTCCACCGCCACGAACACCCGGCGGCACCGGAGCGTCCCGTCGAGCGTCCGGACATGCCGGGCACCGACCTCAACGGCCGGGGTGCGGGCGTACAGCCGGGCGCCCCCCGCCAGAGCGCTGCGAGCCAGGATCCGGCAGCGCGCCAGCGGATTGAACGCCCCGTCCCGCGGGAAGAACAGCCCGGGGCCGTGCGGACCGTCGTCCCACTCCACGGGGAGGCCGTCCCGCTGCATGGCGCGCCACTGCGCCTCGCAGTCGATCACTTCCCGGTCGTCGGCAGCCACGCGCCGGGATCCCGTGAAACGCACCGTGCCGGGGGCGGCGGCCGCCAGCAGCGGCAGCTCCTCCAGGGTGGCCTCGTACAACATCCGCGCGTGGTCGCGCCCGTATCGGGTGACAGCGTCGTGATGGAAGTCGTACGCCCCGGCCAGCAGGAAGCCGCCGTTGCGCCCGGCCGCCCCCGCCCCCACGTCGGCGGCGTCGAGGCCCACCACCGATTCGCCGCGCGCCAGCAGCGCGTGCACCAGCGTGAGTCCGGTGCCCCCCAACCCCACCACGCAGCTGTCCGCCTCGGCGGGGCCCTCGAGCGCCGGCAGGCGACTCCACGCTCCGTCCTCCCACAGCGGCACGCCGGCGCCCGGGGCAACGGCGCCGGCGGTCATCCGGGCGCTCCGGGACCGGACAACAGGGCGGCCACCACCGCGCGCACCACGGCCGCCGCGGCGGGATCCGCGTGCAGCAAGGCGTGGAACCGCTGCTGGTACGCGGTCCCCTGCGGATCGGGGCGCAACAGCGCCGTCGCCTCCGCCACCAGCCCGGGCACCTCCCCGGCCTGCAGCGGCGCGCGGCGCGACATCGTGCGCTCATCGATGCGCACCACCGTGGCCGTCACCGGCTGGAGCCAGGCGAACCACTCATGGTGAATGGCCAGCTGGAGGAACGCGGTGTTCCCCGGGATCTCGCCATGGGCCTGCTCGTAGCGCCCCCGCTCGGCGTGCAGCAGCGCCCGGTGCACGTGCAGCAGGGCGTCGCGCAGCTGCTCCAGCCGCCGGCGGTCCCCAGGGGACGCGGGGGCCTGCGCCCCCGGGGTCGCGGGAGGCGGCGGTGACGCGGTCATGCCGTGCGCCGGTCGCGCGCCGTCACGGCACGATCGCCTTGGGCTTCGCCGGGCGCGTTCCGTTGAGCCGCGGGCGCGGGCCGTTCCCCACCTCCACGGCCAGCTCCTTGATGTAGCTGGTGATCCGCGCGTAGTGCGGGTAGTCGATGAACTCCGGCTCGTCCGACCGCTGGTGGTAGTCGCCGTGCAGCCCCGTGAAGAAGAACGCGATGGGGATCCCCTGCAGCGCGTAATTGTAGTGGTCGCTGCGGCCGTAGATGTTGTTGTAGCCGGCCCACGCGATCGGCTCGTCGATCTTGTAGTCCAGCGCCAGCGGCCGCCGCTGCCCCGTGTTCACGCGCTGCACCGTCTCCCCCAGGTCCTTCGAGTCGAAGAAGGACCCCACCACCGCCACGTAGTCGTCGCCCCCGCCCGGCAGGTCCTCGGCGCGCCCGCGGCCGATCATGTCGATGTTCAGCTGCGCCACGATGGAGTCGATGGGCACCGTGGGGTGGCGCACGTAGTACGCCGACCCCACCAGCCCCCCCTCCTCGCCGGTGTGCCACACGAACAGCGTGGAGCGCTTGGGCTTCACCGGCATCGCCATGATCGCCTCGGCGATCTCCAGCACCCCCATCGACCCCGAGCCGTCGTCGTCGGCCCCGTTGTTGACGGAGTCGAGGCGCGCCTTCGGGTGGACGCGGCGGATGGAATCCATGTTGACCTTGACGGTCGCCAGCTGCGCGGGCCCCAGCGGCTCCATGTTGTTGGCCAGCAGCATCCGGTTGCGGATGTCGTTGAACGCCTTGACGGAGTCCTTGTCCACCGGCGTGGTGAACCCCACATGGTCGTTGTGCGCGCCAATGGCCACGTACTGGTGCTTCAGCACCGGGTCGCTCCCGGGGATGATGGCCACCACGTTGCGCGCGTAGTCGGTGGGGAGCTCCACGAACTCCAGCGCGGCGTTCAGGCGGCCGCCCTTCGTCCCCGCCGCGATCCCGTCCAGCGACGCGCGCCCGAAGAGGGCGGCCGCTCCCGCGCGGGTGAGCCGCAGCGCCGCCTGCGGCTGCAGCTGGGCCAGCTGGTCCTTGAGCAACGGCAGCGAGTCCACCGCCCCCGCGCCACCCGCCGCGGCCGGCGCCATCCGCGGCGCGGCGATCTGCGTGGCCACCGCAGGCTCGTTGATGGCCACCCGCTGCGCCGGGGTGAGCGCGTCCAGGTCCACGGTGGCCACCGCCACCGCGTCGTCAAAGCGCGACCGCGCCCGCTGGGCGCCGGGGCGCACCTGGAAGCCGGGCCCCTGTGACGCCCGCGCGCCCCCGGGCGGGGGAAGCAGGACCACCACCTTCCCCGCCGCCTCCGCCGCCGAGATCTGCGTGCTGGTGTCCCCCTGCACGCCGCCGTACACCACCTCGGCGTTCAGGATGGGGCGCGGCGCCCGCAACCCCGGCACCGCCACCACGTCCACATTCCACGCCAGCGGGTTGCCGTTCACCGCCACCCGCGAGTGCTCGGTGAAGCGGCGCAGGTGGTACGGGAGCACCTGGAAGTACGAGCCGTTGGGCCCGCCCGGGAGCAGCCCCAGGCGCTTCACCTCGGCGGCGATGTAGTCGGTCCCCTTCCGGTTCCCCACGCGCCCCACCTGACGCCCCTGCATGGAATCGTCGGCAAACTGGTACAGCCGGATGCGCAGGTCGCGCACGTCGATGGCCCCCGTGGTGGGCGCGGGCTTCACCGAGGGCGGGTTGCCATACCGGTTGACGGGGGCGGGCTGCGCGCCGAGGGCGCCGGCGCAGAG
Organism: Gemmatimonadota bacterium; assembly: GCA_018969225.1. Classification (GTDB taxonomy): domain Bacteria; phylum Gemmatimonadota; class Gemmatimonadetes; order Gemmatimonadales; family Gemmatimonadaceae; genus Gemmatimonas. The sequence continues at coordinate 20,385 of JAGWYS010000037.1, forward strand.
GACGACCCACGCCAGGGCGGGCGCGGGGATGGAACGGAGGACGCGCGGCATCAGGACTCCACGTGGTGGTCACGGGGCGGTCCACGAACGGGCTCGCCCCTGCGGCATTCCCTGTATCATACCCGCAGAGTCCCTGCCCCGTTGAACCCGGCCGCCCCTCCCATGCGCCTTCCCGTCCTCTCCCTTGCCGTGGCCCCGCTGGCCCTGCTGGCCACGCCCCCCGCAACGGCGCCCGGCGCGGCGTCCGCCCCCCCGCCCTCCCGCCACGCGTTGCTGGAGGCCGAGCACGCGCGACGCCCCGACACCGCGCTGTTCCGCGCGGCGCGCGAAAGCGGCGACCCCGCCCTGCAGCGGCTGGCGGCCCGGGCGCTGGGACGGCTGGAACAGCCGGGGCTGGTGGACGCGCTGCGCCCGTTCCTGACGCTTCCCGACCCGCAGGTGCGCGCCACCGCCGCCTGGGCGCTGGCCCAAAGCGGCGGGACCGTCGGCTGGCGCGGCACCGACTGGCGCGCGCTGCTGCGCGACGAGGCCCACCCCGCGGTGCGCGGCGCTCTGTATGAAAGCTGGGGGCGCCGCGCACCGGCCGACAGCGCCACTGAGCGGCAGCTGGCGGCGGCGCTGGCCGAGGCGGGGGACGCGCGCACCGGGGCGCTGCGCGGGGTGGAGGCGTACCTGCGACGCACCGCCCGCGCCGCGCGCCCCGCCGTCGCCACGGTCCAGCTGTTGCGCGAGGTGGCGGCGGCAGAGCGCACGCCGCGCACCGACCGCCTGCTGGCGCTGCTCGCACTCACTGCCGCCGGCGACCGCGATTCCGCCACGGTGGAGGCCGCGCTGCGCGATGCCGATCCCGACGTGCGCCGGGTGGCCGTGGCGCTGGGACGCCGGTGGGTGGACGACGCGGCCCCCATGGTGCGGTGGCAGGCGCTGCGCGTGGCGGGCACCTGCGCGCGCGCCGAGGCGCATGTGGCCGACACCAGTGCGCATGTGGCGCTGCTGGCCATCGACCTTCTTGGGGAGCAGCGGTGCCCTGCAGCCTCGCTGGTCACGCAGGCGGCCACTGGCGCCACCTGGCAGCACCGCGCACACGCCACCGCGGCGCTGGCACGGCTGGGGACGCCAGAGGCGGCGGCCGCCGTGCGCCGTCTTGCGGCCGCCCCGGAGTTCCAGGCGCGGGCGTGGGCCGTCACGGCCGCGCGGCTGCTGAAGGACAGCACCACCCTGC
>JAGWYS010000276.1 GCA_018969225.1 Gemmatimonadota bacterium
GGAGAACCCCGAGCTGTTCCGCAACGAAAGCGCGCTGCCGTTTGCGCACCAGGCCAAGGCGCCGTTCCTCATCATGCACGGCACCGCCGACCCCACGGTCTCCTTCACCGAGGGGATGAACTTCTACAACGCGCTCCGCTTCAACGGAAAGGAGGCGGTGATGCTGGCCTACCCCGGCGAGGGACACGGGCTGCGCGGGCTGGCCAACCGGCGCGACCTCACGGGGCGCTACTTCGAGTACTTCGACCACTTCCTGCGCGGCACGCCGGCGCCGGCGTGGATGACGCAGGGGGTCCCGTACCTGGTGAAGGACCGGCCGCCGGCGGCGCCGCCGCGGATTGTGCCGTAAGGGGTGGGGCGATTGGACGGCGGGAATACAGAGCAGGAAAGGATGGAGCGTCCGTCAATCACGGTTCCGTGAGAGGAAGCAGGCACACGTCTTTGTCAGCATGACTGAGTTTTCGGACTACATCGTCTTCGTGGACGAAAGCGGCGATCATGGCCTAGTCTCAATCGACAAGGATTACCCAGTGTTCGCACTGGCCTTCTGCGTCATGCGCAAGGACGCCTATGCTCGCCATGTCACCCCCGCCATCCAGGAGTTCAAGTTCAGCATCTGGGGGCACGATGCAGTGGTCCTCCACGAGCATGAAATCCGCAAGAGCAAGGGTCCGTTCGCCTTCCTGATGACTGACCCCGCTGTGCGACGGCGATTCTACGATGGGCTGAACCAGCTCATGCAGGATGCTCCGATGACCATCTTCGCCTCGGTCATCGACAAGGAAGCGTTGCGCCAGAGGTACACGGAACCGCGCAACCCATACGAAATCGCCTTGTTGTTTTGCATGGAACGGTTGCACGACATGCTTGCCCGAGAAGGGCAGGAAGGAAAGACCGTGCATGTGGTCTTTGAGAGCCGCGGCAAGAACAAGGAAGATCCGGAGCTGGAGCTCGAGTTTCGCCGAATCGCCGGGAACGATGGTCAATGGGGCTACCGCCGCATGGACTTCACCCGGTTCGATTTTCAACCGGTCTTCATGAGCAAGGCTACCAACGCTGCCGGCCTTCAGCTGGCAGATCTCACGGCCAGGCCAATCGCGCTGGCAACCCTGCGGCCAAATCAGCACAACCGGGCCTACGACATCATTCGCCCAAAGCTGGGAGCGGTGAAGGTATTTCCCTGACCACCGCCACTGACCGAAAAACAAAAGGGCCCCGGGAGACCCAGAACCCTAATGTCGACCGGGAAATTCCCAATCCTTGTCATGGAGTATTGGGTCCGCTGTCGATGAACGCAAGGGCATCCCGCCCAACGCGTGCCCATCCGCCCCCTTACCCCCGCCCCCACCACACCGCCGGCGCCACCCGGCGCCCGCCGCCGCTCCACCGGTGCACCCACAGCGCCACCCGCCGCCACCGGGTCCCCGCCAGCCACCGCCACCACCGCGCCCCCCGCCGGGTATAGTCCCGGTTGTACGGACACACCCGGATGCAGATGGCGCAGTCGGTCCCCTGGTTGGCCCAGTAGCCGAAGCACTTCTCGGCGTCCACGGTCCACTTGCGTATTCCCTTTATGTAAGACGGCCCCGGCGGCGGGTCCCCCGGCGCCCCCTGGGGGATGGCCTTCACGGGACAGCCGTCGGCGCAGGCGCGGCATTCATTACAAAACGCCCGCACCCCGAACCCCCGCGGCGCGTCGTGCGCCAGCGGCAGGTCGGTGAAGATCTTCCCCAGCCGCAGCCGCGGCCCGTAGTGCGGGTTGATGAGCAGCCCCAGCCGTCCGTACTCCCCCAGCCCGGCCTTGATGGCCAGCGGGATCGCCAGCGCCGAGTCGTTGGCGCTGGGCACCGCCTGATACCCCAGGTTGCGGAGGTACTGCGCCACCGACAGCAGCGTCATGGCGTCGTGCGAATACCCGAGCCCCGTGGCCGCCCCCGACAGCGCCGACGGCACCGTGGCCAGCAGCCCGCGGTCCATGGGCATCACAATCACGATCACGTGCCGCAGCGCCGGGTCAATGTCCACCGGGCGCTCGGTGCCGGTCAGGTCGCTGCACTTCGCGGTGTACATGAAGCGCTCGTCGCGCGCGGTGACCCCCACGTCGCCCGCACCAAAGGCGCGCGCCACCCGCTTCACCTCGCGCGCCGCCGCCTCGGGAGAGTCAAAGGGCACCCGCACCGCCGCCGGCGGACGCAGCTGCGTGTACGGGTCGGTGAACCCCTCGCGCCGGTCGTCGTCGCGCCGCGCCTCGGTGAACTGGTCGCTCACATGCCACGCCGCGTTGCGCAGCGCATAGTCGCGCTGCGTGAAGCCGTCGGCCCCCCGCACCCCGGCCCCCAGGTCGCCATGGCTCTGGTAGAACCGCTCCGTCTTGGGGCTCCGCACCGCGGGGTCCCACCAGGAGCGGCGGAACACGTCGTTCCGCTGCGCAAACGGCACAAAGTCGGGACCAATGGCAAACCCCGCCGCCGCGTCGCTGTCGCGGGGGTCGGCCGGGAGAACCGGAAGGGGGACGCCGGAGGGCATGGGGGAAATAGTAGCCCGGGGCGGTGGTGCTGAGCCGCTCGACCCACCACTGGCGCCACCCGCTACGAGTATGTAGAGTAAAGGTAGAATTATTGTAGCTAATACGTAGCGAACAACACTACTGGACCCCCGGGGGACACATGGCCAAGCGCACCATCACCTATCGCGACCTCCGCAACACGCCCGGTCGGGTCTTTGAGCGGTTGGCCACCGGAGAGGCGCTCACCTTGGCGGCGGAAGGGGAGGACAAGGCCGTGCTCATCCCCCTCGAAGGGGGAGACGCCGAAACCGCGCTGGATGCCTGGCAGCGCGGCCGGGCGCTGCTGGCGTTGGCTCGGCTGCAGGAGGAGGCGCGCCGCGCTGGTACCGCCGACCTTGGGATGGCCGAGATCAACGAGGAGATCAAGGCGGCCCGGCGGGAGCGCCGGCGTCGGGAATCTGCGGACTGACCGCTTCACGCGCTGATCCCGGGGATACGCATGCGCATCGTCCTGGACACGAACGTGGTGGTGTCGGCACTCCTGACCGGTGGCGGCACCGCTGACATGGCGGTGCAGCTGGTCGTACAGGGAGCCGCCACGCTCCTGGTCGATTCGCGCATCCTGGCCGAATACGACGTGGTCTCGGCGCGTCCGCGCTTCGCCCTCTACTCGTCCGAGCGCAGGCTGTTGCTGGAGCTCCTGCAGCGGTTGGCGGAACCGGTGGTGGCTGCGCCGCTGCAGCTGACCCTGCCGGATCTTGAGGACCGGATGTTCGTGGAAGTGGCGCTGGCGGGACGCGCAGACGTCATCGTGACCGGCAATGTGCGCGACTTCATCCCTCGTGACGGAGCGCTCTCCATCCCGGTGATCTCACCGCGGGCGTTTGTGGACCGCATGCGACGGTAGATGCGGGACCGCTGCGGGCACAGCCGCTCACCGCGCGGTATACTCGGGCACCCCCGGGTTCCCCCGTGCCCTCCTGCCCGCGCCCACATGCCCCGCCGCCCCACCCCCGTCGCCGCGCTCTTGGCCGCGGCCCTCCTGGCACTCCCCCCCGTGGCCAC
>JAGWYS010000277.1 GCA_018969225.1 Gemmatimonadota bacterium
CCCACCCGCCCCCGGGTGCCGGATCCCATCAGCGTCGATTCACGTCGTCCCAGCCCCCCGTGGCGCGCCAGCCACGTGAGCTCCGGTGTGGCCGATGGCGGGGTCGGCACCAGGTTCACGACGCCACCGATCGCATCGCTGCCGAACTCCACCCCCGACGGCCCCTTGGTGACCTCGACCCGGCCGGCGGCCAGCGTGCTCAGGCGCCCGATGTCCCGGGCCTCGACCAGCGCCCCGGCCATCGGTTCGCCGTCCACCAGCACCAGCACGCGGGCGTCGTCCATGCCGCGGATGGAGAGCGTGGAGCGGGCCGGGACCGCCGGCAGCTCCTGGATCCCCGGCTGCTGGCGCAGCAGCTGGTTGGCCGCGATGGCCGCCGCCGCGTCCATGGCCTCGCGATCGAGCACGAGGGTGGAGCGCGTGGACTCGCCGCCGCGGAGCTCCCGCTGGCCGGCGGTCGTGATGACGGCGGGGAGGACGGCGGGCAGCGGTTCCATCCAGGCGGTCAGCTCGGCGCCGTCAACCACCTGCCGCCGGGGGCGATATCCCACGGCCGTCACCACCACCGTGTCCCCCGGCTGCGCGCGCACACGCGCGACCCCGCGCCCGTCGGTGCGCCCCCCGCGAACGCCGCCGGTTCGCACCTCGGCGGCGGCGACCACCCCCGAATCCACGGCGTGGCGCACCGTCACCACCACCACCGCCGCTTCCCGGCGCGCCCCCAGGGCCGGTTGGGCCGCCAGCAGCACGCGCGGCGTTCCCCCCCCCGACACCGCCCCGCCGCCCAGCAGGAGCGCGCCAAGGGCGCGCCACCGCCCCGCCGCCGAGGGCATGCTCAGCGCAGCCGCGCGGCGCGCAGCGTGGGGAATCCCGGGGCCCCGGTGGCGCTGTAGTAGTCGATCACCTGCAGCTTGTAGACGGCAGCGCCGCTGGCCACCAGGTAGATGTTGTACGTGGGGTGCAGGCGCTGCGTCCCGGCCAGGTTGTACCGGAAGGGGCCGCCCTTGTCCATCACCGATGTGGGGATGGGCCCCTCCAACTGCGCCAGAAAGGGGACGTACTGCGGGGCATCACCGGCCGCCGTGGCATCGGCAAAGGCCGGGGCGCTGGCGCCAGGGTAGCTCCCGGCCCCGCAGGCGGCATTCACCGAGAGGGCCAGCCGCGACGGATTGGGGTCGAAGGCCAGGTCCCAAGTGCATCCGGCCTGGGTCACCACGCGGTTCCCCGCCACATCAATGGCCACCGCTTGCCCCGCCGGGGCGATGGCCAGCGTGCGCGGCGCCCCAAGGGTGCTCCCCACCTGCAGGCGCGACTCCAGCACCACCGTATCCACGGCAAAGGTGCGGGTGAACGTGATGCGAGTGGCGCGCAGCAGCGCGAAGCCGCCGGTGGCCAGCTTGAGCTTCCAGTATGCGCCGGCGTTGGCCGTGGGGATGCCCCCCAGGTTCAGGTATCCCTGCTGGTTCTCCAGCAGGCGGCTCGCCCGGAATGCCGACAGCGCCGGCACCTGCGCCTCCGTCACGGCCTGGAAGGCCGCCAGCGTGCTGGCGGGGGTGGCGGCGAGGATCTCCGCGTCGGTGGCGCCCACCGCGTTCCCCAGCGCGTAGCCCAGCACGGCGTCCCCCGCCCCGCCCAGCGCCGGGGAGCGGAGGTACAACTCATAACGGCGCAGCGCCACGTCCCAACTGCCGGTCACCGGCACCAGCCGTCCCGTTGCCAGGTTCAGGTACACCAGCGAATCCTGGCTGCTGGCGTTGAGGGGGCCCAGCGTGACCACCTGGTTGAGTGCCGTGACCCCCTGCGGTGCCTCCGGCGCCAGCGCGGAGGACTCCGCCTCGCAGGCCAGGAGGACGGGAAGCGTGGCCAGCAGGGCGAGCGGCTGGCGAATGGCACGGCGGATGGGACGGAGCATGCCGACTCTGGCGCGGGAGCGGGCCGGGCAGGCGCCGATGTGCGCCCCCTGGAACGCCTGCAGCATAGGACCGCTACGCCGGCGGCCACATCCGTACAAGACCCAAGGAGGCGGGGGGGAATTGTGCGGAGGCGCGCCCCCCGTTCCCCCCGCCCGTCACGCGGTTCAGCCGATGGCGGTCCCCGTCAGCGGCGGGCCCAGCAGGGGCTCGCACACCCCCTCGGCCGTCTCGCGAATCAGCTGGTCCACCACCGCCCGCAGGTCGCCGGTGCGCGCAAAGGTCGCCAGCTGCCGCTGCGCGCTGGAGCCTTCCGCCATGATCCGGTACGCCTGCTCCACGTACGGTCGCGTCCCCAGCTCGTCGAGGACGTCGTCGAGGAACCACTCGATGAGCTCGCGGATCAGCTCGGAGGCCGGCAGCTCGGTCTTCTTCCCGAAGTCGATCAGCTTGCCCCCCAGCCCCCACCGCACCGCGCGCCACTTGTTCTCCTCGATGAGGTCCGAGGCGTACACGCGGAAGGTCATGTTGTCGCGGCGCAGCTTCCACATCTTGGCCACCACCGCCTGGAGGATGGCCGCGATGCACACCGCCTCGTCCACGCGGGTGTTCACGTCGCACACCCGGAACTCCAGCGTGGGGTACGCGTGGTGCGGGCGCACGTCCCACCAGATCTTGGACGCGTCCGGGATGCTGTGCGTGCGCACGAGCGTGTCCACCAGGTCGGCGTAGTCGGCGTGCCCGTTCAGCACGCGCGGCACGCCGGTGCGCGGGAAGTTCTTGAAGACGATGCTGCGATAGGAGAGGAGCCCCGTGTTGCGCCCGAACCAGAAGGGCGAGCTGGTGGAGAGGCACAGCAGGTGCGGCAGGATGTAGCGCGCCGCGTTGAGGCAGTCGATGCGGAACTCGGGGTCCTCCACCGCCACGTGCACGTGCGTGCCGAAGATCAGCAGCCGGTGCGCCAGGTCCTGCAGCTCCGCCCGCACCCCCAGGTAGCGCTCCTTGGGGGTCATCTCCTGCTGCATCCAGTTGGAGAAGGGGTGCGTGCCGGCCGCGGCGATGGTGAGCCCGTGCTCGCGCGCCGCGTTGATCACCAGCCCGCGCAGCGTGACCAGCTCCTGGCGCAGCTCCGCGATGGAGCCGCACGGGCGGGTGCCGATCTCCACCTGGCAGCGGTGCAGCTCCGCCTTCACGTCGGCCGCCGCCGCGGCCGCGCTCTGCACCAGCGCGTCGAACCCCGGCGTGAGGTCGCGCGTGACCGGGTCGATGATCTGGTACTCTTCCTCGATTCCCACCGTGAGGGACGGCCCCTTCTGCACCGCCGTCATGCCGCCTCCGCCGCGCCGCCCGGCGCCCGTGCCGCCGCCCAGCCGCGCGCCGCGGCGATGAAGTCGCCGAAGAGGTGGCGCGTGCGCGGATCGGTCATCTCGAACACCTCCGGGTGCCACTGCACCCCCACGAGGAAGGGCGCCCCCTGCCCTTCCAGCGCCTCCACCAGGCCGTCGTCGGCGGTGGCCGACGCCACCAGCCCGGCCCCCAGCCGGTGCACCCCCTGGTGATGCATGCTGTTCACCGGCAGCCGGTCCACCCCCACCAGCGCCCGGAGGCGCGTGCCGGGCGCCACCGCGACCTCGTGCGCCAGGTGCTCG
>JAGWYS010000278.1 GCA_018969225.1 Gemmatimonadota bacterium
ACCAGCCGCGCGGAGGCTCCCAGCGCCGCCACGATTTCGGTTGCGGCGGGGAGCAGCGACACGATCGTCCCCGCCGCGGTCGGCCCCCCGGCCGCGCCGGTCAGGGCGCCCCCTGCCGGTACACGTCGCGTCCCCCCAGCCAGGTGCTCCGCACCCGCGTGCGCAGCACCAGCTCCGCCGGCACCCGCATGATGTCCTGGTCCAGCACCACGAAGTCGGCGCGCTTCCCCGGGGTGATGCTCCCCAGTTCGCCCTCCTGGAACGCCGCGTACGCGGGCCACAGCGTCATCCCCTTGAGCGCCTCGTCGCGCGTCATCTTCTGCTCGGCAAACCACCCCCCCGCGGGCCAGTCGCGGGCATCCTGCCGCGCGATGGCCGCGTGGAAGGAGATGAGCGGGTTGACCGCCTCCACCGGGAAGTCGCTGCCGTTGGGGATGACCACCCCGCTCTCCAGCAGCGACCGCCAGGCGTACGCCCCCAGGAGCCGCGTGGGGCCCAGGCGCTTCCCCACCCAGTACATGTCGCTGCTCTGGTGGCTGGCCTGCATGCTGGGGATGACCCCCAGCTGCGCGAAGCGCGGGATGTCGTCGCTGTGCAGGATCTGCGCGTGCTCCACGCGGAACCGGTGGTCGGCGACGGGGCGCGCCGCGAGCGCCGCCGCGTAGGCGTCCAGCACCACGCGGTTGCCGCGGTCGCCGATGGCGTGCGTGTTCACCTGGAAACCCGCGGCCAGCGCGCGCGCCGCCACGTCGCGGATGTGCGCGGGGGCGCTGAGGAGCAGCCCCGTGTTGTTGGGGTCGTCGCTGTAGGGCTCCAGCAGCGCAGCGCCGCGCGACCCCATGGCGCCGTCGGCGTACAGCTTGACCGCCCGCACCCACAGGCGCCCGTCGTGCGCCCCCGCCACCGGGCCCTTCGCGAAGAAGTGCGCCAGCGCCGCGGAGTCGTCGCCGATCATCACGTACAACCGCAGCGGCAGCTGCCCCCCGCGCGCCATGTCGTCATAGAGGTCGATGAGCGCGCGCGAGGCGCCCGCGTCGTGCATCCCCGTGAGCCCCCAGCGGTGCATCACCGCGATGGCGTCGGTCACCCCCTGGCGCGTCTCGGCGGCGGTGGGGGCGGGGATGGCGCGCTCCACCATCTCCTGCGCGCGGTCGATGAGCACGCCGGTGGGCGCGCCCGCCGCGTCGCGCAGCAGGCGCCCCCCCTCGGGGTCGCGGGTGGCGCGGGTGAGCCCCGCCCGCCGCATCGCGGCGGCGTTCACGAAGGCGGCGTGCCCGTCCACCCGGCCGAGGAACACCGGGTGGTCGGGGACCGCCGCGGAGAGCGCCTCGTGCGCGGGAAAGCGCGTGTCCCCCCAGGCGTTCTGGTCCCACCCGCGCCCGGTGATCCATGTGCCCGCCGGGAGCGCCTTCGCGCGCGCCGCCACGCGGGCGATGACCTCCTCCAGCGAGCGGGTCCCCACCAGGTCCACGCTGCGCAGCGTCTCGGCCAGCCCGGCGAGGTGCGCATGGGCGTCCGTCATGCCGGGGATGACCGTCTCGCCGCCCGCATCCACCACCCGGGTGGCGGGGCCGCGCAGCGCCGCGGCCTCCAGCGCCGACCCCGCGAAGACAAAGCGCCCGTCGCGCACCGCGAACGCCTCCACGCGCGGGCGCGCGTCGTCGGCGGTGTAGACCCGGGCGTTGGTGACGATGAGGTCGGCGGGGGGCGGTGCGGGCGCCGGCTTCGCCGACGATGGCTGCGCCGAGGCGGGGCGCGCCGCGACGACCAGCGCGGCAGCGGCGAGCAGCCCCAGGGGGGGGCGGAGCGGGGGAGGGCGCACGGCGTCAGGGGGGCAAAGGCGAAGGGAGCGGCGGGCCGTGGTGGCCCGCCGCTCCCTTCTAGTGTAACGCGCCCTGACGAGGGCCGTTACTTGGCCGGCGGCAGGATGACGGCGTCGATGACGTGGATCACGCCGTTCTTCGTGGCGATGTCCGTCTTCACCACGTGGGCGTTGTTGAGCATCACGGTGCCGCCCATGAGCATCACCTTGGCCTCGGCGCCCTGCACGGTCTTGGCGCCCTTGCCGTCGAGCTTGACGACGTCGGCCGCCATCACCTTGCCGGCCACGACATGGTACAGCAGCACGTTGCGGAGGGCGGCCTTGTCCTTGCCCAGCGCTTCGAGGGTGGCGGCGGGGACCTTGGCGAACGCCTCGTCGGTGGGGGCGAACACGGTGAACGGCCCGGGGCCCTTGAGCGTCTCCACCAGCCCGGCGTCGCCGAGGAGCTTGGCGAGCGTCTTGAACGAGCCCGCGGCGACCGCGGTCTCGACGATGTCCTTGTCCTGGGCCTGCGCCGGGGCGGCGACGGCCATGAGGGCGGCGGCAGCCACCAGCGTGGACAGCTTGCGCATCAGAATCTGCTCCGAAAGTCGGGGAAAAAGGCCGGTAGGACCATTCGGTCCTACCGCCTGAACCTTGAACCCCAGAAGCCCGACTGAAGTTCCCGGCGTTTGCCGGTCAGAGGAGCACCCGGATGAGCAGCCCCTCCACCAGCCCCAAGGCGAAGTAGGCCACGAGGACCGACAGGTCGAAGGGACCGAGCGGGGGCATGAGCTGTCGGAGGGGCGCCAGCAGCCATTCCGTGCACTGGAATGCCCAGCGCCACCCCCGCTGGTACGGCGATCCCCCCACCCAGCTGGCCACCACCCGCGCCACCAGCGCCACCCGCAGCACGGTGAAGGTCCACCGCACCAGCACCGCCAGCAGCGTGGCGCCGGAGCCGGCCGCCATGGCCAGCCGCACCAGCTCGTCGCGCACCAGCTCCACCAGCGAGAGGAGGAGCAGCCCCCCCACCACCACCACGGCCAGCACCCACCAGGGCGCCGACGCGGGGGTTCCTCCGGCCCGCACCAGCCGCCGCTCCATCGGGGCGATCAGCCACGGGTCCACGCGCCGCCGCAGCAGCTGGGCCCCCCAGGAAAACGGGGAGATGCGCCGCGTGCGGGCACTCCACGAGACCAGGGCCACCACCGCGGTGGCCGCCCCGGCGGCAAAGACCAGGGGGCGCAGCAGCGCGAGCACCAGGTCGGCGGCGGAGATGACGGTGTCAAGCATGGCGTAGTATACCCCGGCGGGGCGCGATTATTTCCGCCGCGCGGCCAGCATCCCCGCGGCTCCCCAGGCGGCCATCCACCCCAGGTCGGCCGCGGGGGGGAGGGCCGTCCCCAGGAACGCGGCGGGGAGGCACAGCCCCCCGGCCACCGCCACCCCCAGCACGGCGGCCAGCGCCGCGCCCTGTCGCCACCCCGTCACCCCCTGCGCCCCCCACCACCCCACGGGGAGCGCCAGCAGCGCCAGCCAGGCGCCATGCACCAGCCACGCCCAGCGCGAGTCGGTGCGCACCTGCGTCTGCACCAGCGCCCACCCCAGCAGCGGCGTGAGCCGGCGCTCCCCGTACGCATCCCACCGGCTCCGGGCGCCCTCGGCCACCCCGCGGGCGACGACGGCCGGCGGCGTGCTGACCACATCCAGCACCAGCGCCCGGGGCGACGAATCCGC
>JAGWYS010000279.1 GCA_018969225.1 Gemmatimonadota bacterium
ACGCACCACCCGGCTCGACGTCGGCGTGGTGGACGTGGTGGTCCTCGCACCCACGGCGTCCACCCCCGCCGGCGCCCGGGCGTCGCGGTGGCAGCTGCTCACGCTGCGCCGCGCCCCCGGCGTGCGCTGCCCCGGCGCGTGGGAGCTGGTGCACGGGCGGCTGGAGGCGGGAGAGACCCCGGCCGAGGCGGCGCGCCGCGAGGTGCGCGAAGAGACGGGGCTGGAGGTGGCGCGGCTGTACAGCGTGGGGGTGAGCCCCTTCTACCTCCCGCGCCCCGACACCCTGCAGCTGGCCGTCGTCTTCGCGGCCGTGGTGGAGGCGCCGCTGGCGCCGCAGCTGGGACCGGAACACGACGCCGCGCGTTGGCGCACCCCGGTGGCGGCGCTGCGCACCCTGGCGTGGCCGCGCGAGCACGAGGCGGCGCGTCACGCGCTGCACCTGCTGCGCACCGGTGACGCCGGTCCGGTGGAGGACGTGCTGCGCGTCCCCTCCCCGCCGAGGTGACAGCGGGCGCCGACGCCACCCGCGGCGCGGGTGCCGCCCGCGGCGCCTAGACCGGTCCGGGCGGTCGCCGCGCTGCCGACGCCGCCCGCGAGCGCACCAGCGTGCGCTCCCGCTCCACCCGCTGCAGCACGGCGCCCCAGTCGGTCACCGACGCGGCGCTCTCCATGATCCCGGTGATGGGCTGGTTGAGGTCCAGCTGCCCGTCAAACACCAGCAGCCCCGACTGCACCTCGCGCTGGCGCAGCCGGTACTCGCCAAACCCCGGCGTGAGCGGCAGCACGTCCAGCGGACGGAAGTCGCGGCCGCTGTTGGAGAGGATGAACTCCTGCGGCGAGAAGCGGGTCTCCCCCTGCTCCAGCGCGAAGAAGCTCACGTACCACACGGCGTACGCCGGCAGGCGGTTGCGGTCCTTCACCTGCTGCAGCGCGCCCTGGTTGCGCGCCAGGAGGTCGCGCAGCGCCCGATAGGAGTCCGGGGAGAGCAGCCGGATGAAGCGCTCGTCCAGCGGGATGGCGCGCACCTGCAGGCCGTTGGCGGGGGACACCTTGAGGGCGATGTCATCCTGCCGCAGCGTGCCGAAGCCGGCCGGCACCCAGTTGGGGTCGAGCGTGTCGCCCGCCACCCCCTGCTGCCCTCCAGGCGACACGCCCCCCTGCGCCGTCGCCGTCGCGGTTGGCCACCCCCCGGCGCCCAGCGCGGCCACCAGCCCGGCGGCCAGCCATCCCCGCCCGACCGTCATGGCGTCGGCGGGGCGTCCGCCCCGCGCACCAGCGCCTCCACCGCCGCGGCCAGCTCGTCGCGCCCCTCCCCGGTGCGGGCGCTGAAGGCGATGACCTGTTCGGGGTCCAGCCCCAGCTGCGTCGTGAGCGCCGTCACCCGCGCCGCCGCCTGCGCGGCCGACAGCTTGTCCACCTTGGTCACCACCACGATCACGGGCACCCCCACGTCCGACAGGAAGTCCAGCATCACGAGGTCGTCCCCCGTGGGATCATGGCGCACGTCCAGCAGCTGCACCACCCCGCGCAGCTGCGGCGACCCCGACAGGTACCCCTCGATGAGCGGGCGCCATTCGGCGCGGCGCGCCTTCGAGATGCGGGCGTACCCGTACCCCGGCAGGTCGGCCAGGACGAAGGTGTCGTTGACCTTGAAGAAGTGGATCTCTCGCGTGCGCCCCGGGGTGGTGCTGACCCGGGCAAACCCCTTGCGGCGCACCAGGCGGTTGAGCAGCGACGACTTCCCCACGTTGGAGCGGCCGGCAAAGGCCACCTCGGGGAGCTCCGCCGGCGGGCGCCACCCTCCGCGGGTGGCCATGGGCCCGAGGTATTCCAGCGACCGGATGATCATGGGGACCGCCCCTCCCTCTGCGGGGGTTCCTCGGCGCCGCCCGCCAGCGCCAGCGCCAGCACCTCCTCCATGGTGCGCACGGGGTGCCAGGTCACCGCGTCGCGCAGCGCCGCCGGGAGCTCGGCCAGCTCGCGCGCGTTCCCGTGCGGGAGCACCACGGCGCGCATGCCGTGACGCAGCGCCGCCATCGCCTTCTCGCGGATCCCTCCCACCGGGAGGACCCGTCCACGCAGCGTCACCTCCCCGGTCAGCGCCACGTCTCCTCGCACCGGTCGGCCCGTGAGGGCGCTCACCAGCGCCACGGCCAGCGCGATCCCCGCCGACGGCCCGTCCTTGGGGGTCCCGCCGGACGGGAGGTGGATGTGCAGGTCGCGCGTGCGCGTCGCGTCCTCGGGGAGCCCCAGGGTGGCGGCCTGGGCGCGCACCCACCCCAGCGCCGCCGCCGCCGACTCCTTGAGCACGTCGCCCAGCGTCCCCGTGAGCTGCAACCGCCCGCGCCCGGGCACCACGGTCACCTCGATCTCCAGCCGTTCGCCCCCCACGGCCGTGTACGCGAGCCCGGTGGCCACCCCCACCGCCCCCACCCCATCCGCGGGTTCCTCGACGTACCGGGGCGGGCCCAGCAGCGCGGGGAGGTCGTCCCCCGTGACCCGGGTGGTGGCCGTCGCCGCGGCGGCGTCGCGTCCCAGCCGCCGCACCAGCTTGCGGGCCACGCGCGCCAGGCGGCGGTCCAGCTCCCGCACGCCGGCCTCGCGGGTCCAGCCGCGGATGATCGCGGGGAGCACCTCGGGGGCGAGCGTCACCGTCTCGGGGGCGACGCCATGCGCCGCCAGCTGGCGCGGCACCAGGAAGCCCTCGGCAATCCCCACCTTCTCCGGCTCCAGATAGCCCGGGATGCGCACCACCTCGAGCCGATCCCGGAGCGCGTCAGGAATCCCCGCCAGGCTGTTGGCGGTGGTCAGGAAGAGCACCTGCGACAGGTCGTACTCCAGGTCGAGGTAATGGTCGGCAAAGGCGTGGTGCTGCTCGGGGTCCAGCACTTCGAGGAGGGCGGCCGCCGGGTCGCCGCGCCAGTCGCGCCCGAGCTTGTCCACCTCATCCAGGAGGAAGACCGGGTTGACCACGCCGGCGCGCCGCATCCCCTGCAGGATGCGGCCGGGCATGGCGCCCACGTACGTGCGGCGGTGCCCGCGGATCTCCCCCTCGTCGTGCACTCCGCCCAGGGCGACCCGCACGAAGGGGCGCCCCAGGGCGCGCGCGATGGAGCGTCCCAGCGAGGTCTTCCCCACCCCCGGAGGCCCCACGAGGCAGAGGATGGCGCCGCCGGCGCGTCCGGCGCGGGCGAGCACCGCCACATGGTCGAGCAGGCGCTCCTTGACCTCCTCCAGCCCGAAGTGGTCGGCGTCCAGGACGGCGCGCGCCCCGTCCACCGCGCCCTGTTCCTCCGCGCGCCGGGTCCACGGCAGCGCCAGCACCCACTCCAGCCACCCGCGCGCCACCGCGCCTTCGGGGGAGAGCGCCGGCGCGCGCCGGAGCTTGCGGATCTCGCGCCGCGCGCGCGCCGCCACCGGCTCGGGGAGCCCCCGCTCGGCCACCTGCCGCAGCAGCTCGGCGGGTTCGTCCTCCTCGTCGGTGCCCAGCTCGCGGTGGATGACCCGCAGCTGCTC
>JAGWYS010000280.1 GCA_018969225.1 Gemmatimonadota bacterium
TGGTGACCTGGGGGTACGGCGAGGTGGTGGCCTCGTCGTTCGACATGCCCCCCAAGCGCCACGTCGAAGTGGCGGAGATGACGCTGGAGCGGGCGCGCCGGCTGGTGGAGAACGGCCGCGACGTGGTGATCGTGCTGGACTCCATCACCCGCCTGGCGCGGGCGCACAACACGGTGGACCGCGGCACCGGGCGCACCATGTCGGGGGGGCTCGACGCCACCGCCATGCAGAAGCCCAAGGCGTTCTTCGGCTCGGCGCGCATGATCGCGCCGCAGCATGGCGGCGGGTCGCTCACCATCATCGCCACCGCGCTGGTGGAGACCGGCTCGCGGATGGACGACATCATCTTCGAGGAATTCAAGGGCACCGGCAACTGCGAGATCAAGCTGGATCGCAGCCTCGCCGACCGCCGCATCTTCCCCGCCTTCGACATCGCCGCCAGCGGCACGCGGCGCGAGGAGAAGCTCTACCGCCCCGACCAGCTGGAGAAGGTGCACCTGCTGCGGCGCGGCCTGCACCAGCTGCCGCCGCAGGCCGGCATGGAGTGGCTCCTCAAGCGCATCGCGGGGACCGGCAACAACGACTCGCTGCTGGACGGGCTCTGACGGGGGCATCCCCGGTGGCGCGCGCGGGGGGCCGGGACACCGGCCCCCCGCGTCGCGTTGCGCCCCTCACCCGGCGCCCGCGTGGGCCCGGGCGTACTCGTCCAGCAGCGCGGCGGCGGCGCGCGTCCCGCGCCGGTAGTTGTCCACGCTGATCCACTCGTCGGGGGCGTGCGCGTTCTCCCCCGGCAGCCCGAAGCCCATCAACAGGACGGGCGCCCCCAGCAGGCGCTCGAAGTCCCCCACCACGGGGATGCTCCCCCCCTCGCCGGTGATCACCGGCTCGCGCCCGAACGCGGCGTGCAGCGCGCGCCGCCCCGCGTCAACGATCGGCCCCCGCAGCTCGGCGCGCCACGGCCGCCCGCCGTGAAGCGCCGTCACCTCCACCGTCACCCCCGGCGGCACGTGCCGCGCCACGTGCGCGCGCAGCAGCGCGACGATGGCGTCGGGATCCTGGTCCGGCACCAGCCGGCAGCTCACCTTGGCCATCGCCGCGGCGGGGAGCACCGTCTTCGCCCCCTCGCCGGTGTAGCCGGCCAGCAGCCCGTTCACCTCGCAGGTGGGGCGCGTCCACAGCCGTTCCAGCGTGGTGTACCCCGGCTCCCCCCCCAGCGCGTCCACCCCGGTCTCGGCCATGAAGTGCGCGTCGTCAAAGGGGAGCGCGCGCATCTGCGCCCGCACCGCCTCGGGAAACGGCCGCACCGCGTCGTAGAACCCGTCCACCGCCACGCGCCCGTCGGCGTCGTGGAAGGTGGCGAGCAGCCGCGCCAGCGCCATCGCCGGGTTCACCACCGCGCCGCCGTACATCCCCGAGTGGAGGTCGCCGGCGGGGCCGCGCGCGTCCAGCTGCACGTACGCCATCCCGCGCAGCGACGACAGGAGGCTGGGGATCCCCGGCGCGAACATGGTGGAGTCGGAGATGACCACCGCGTCGCACGCGAGGCGCGCCCGCTCGCGCTCGATGAACGGCGCGAGGTGTTCGCTCCCCACCTCCTCCTCCCCCTCGGCCACCACGATCACGTTCACGGGGAGGGTGCCGCGCACCGCCAGGTGCGCCGCCAGCGCGCGCAGGTGCAGGTGCAGCTGTCCCTTGTCGTCCACGCTGCCGCGCGCGTACAGCCGACCGTCCCGCTCCGCCGGCTCGAAGGGGGGCGACGTCCACAGGGCGAGCGGCTCGGGGGGCTGCACGTCGTAGTGCCCGTAGATGAGCACCGTGGGCGCGCCGGGGGCGGCGTGGCGCCATTCCCCCACCACGATGGGGTGTCCCGGCGTGGGCTCCACCGCCACGGCGAACCCCAGCCGTGCCAGGGCGTCGGCCACGAACTGCGCCGCGGCGGCACAGTTGGCGGCGTGCTCGCGTCGCGCCGACACCGAAGGGATGCGCAGGAAGGCGTGCAGCTCCGCCATGGCCTCGGCGTCGTGCGCGTCGAGCCAGGCGGCGAGGTCGGCGGGGATCACGGGGGGTGTCATGGCGAGGCGATGGGGAACGGGACATGGGGGGGCGCGCTCACCGGAGCGCGCCCCAGGCCGCCGCCACCCCGGCGACGACGCTGACCAGCGCGTACAGCAGGGCGCGCATCGGACGCCCCGCCTGCAGCAGGGAGACCACCTCCACGCTGAAGGTGGAGAAGGTGGTGAACCCTCCGCACACCCCGACGGTGAGGGCGGCGCGGAGGGCCGGCGCCACGGTGGTGGCCGAGGCCACCACACCCGGCTCCAGGCGCCGCAGCAGCCACCCCAGCGCGAGCGATCCGATCACATTGATGGCCAACGTGGCCAACGGGAAGGCGCCGGGGTGCGGCCGGGGCGCCCACACGCCGATGAGGTAGCGCAGCACCGACCCGGCCGCCCCGCCAGCCGCGACCGCCACCAGCATGGCGGGGGCCACCGCACTGCCGGGGCCGTTCACGGCGCCTCCCCCGGCAGCAACGGCGCCGGGGCGGGGACCGGGGCGCGTCGCCCGCGGAACAGCCACAGCCGTCGCGTGGTCACCACCCCAGCCCCGCGCGCCAGCGGCACGGACGGGCCCGGGCGCACCTCGGCAAAGGCTGCGCCGATTTCGGCCGCCATCCGGTCGCCAGCCGCCGTGGCGTCCAGCACGGCCACCAGCGAGCCGCCGAGGGGCAGCTGCTCGGTGGCGGAAGGCCACAGGTCGTACTGGTTGCGACGACTGCGCAGGTTGAGGGAGACCACGGAGGGGTGCCCGGGGAGGTGAAAGGCCAGCTGGGCGGCTTCCTGATACCGGTTGGCCGCGACCACGGGCGGGACCCCACCCCCCAGAAACGGATCCTGCCGCGCCCGCTGAACCGCGCGGGCCAGCGCCTCCCACCCGTGCGCACGCGCCACCGGGTCCCGGCGCGGGGTGAGCGGCAGCAGCGGGCGCCACGCCTGCGCCAAGAGCAGCGCCACGAACCCCAGCGCCAGCACCACCCCACGCCGCCACCAGGGACCCGTGGCCCACGGGGCGGGGGACACGGCGAGCAGCACCACCGCGCCCGGATAGGCCATGGCAGGCCAGTTGGGTTCGGGGGCGCGTTGCCACGCGCTGACGCCAAAGACCAGCAAGGGCACCACGGTCATCATGGCCAGCGCGAAGCGTCGCACGGCGGGCGCGGTGGGCGCTTCCCGGTGGCGGGTGCGCCACCCCTCGCGAAGCGCCACCGCCACGGCAGCGGCCAGCAGCGCGAACAGGATGGGCGAGGCCAACCCCACCTGCCCGCCCAGCAGCTCCAGTTCGCGCCCCAGCGGCGTGCCGCGCAGCACGCCTCGGAATCCGTGCCCCAGCTGAAAGCGGAACGACACCCAGGCGTGCCGCGCGTTCCACCACACCACCGGCGCAAAGAGGGCCAAGGCCAAGGCCGAGGCCACCCACGGCCCGGGCTCCCGCAGGCGGCGCCGGAGCGCCGGATGC
>JAGWYS010000281.1 GCA_018969225.1 Gemmatimonadota bacterium
CGGACACCCGGCGAGACACGAAGCGGGTGACCACCGTCGCCATCGCCTTGAAGTCGTCGTTGGCGTCGGCGGCGGCCACCTTGAACTTCCGGTACTCCGAGCGTCGGGCCCGGCCGTTCTCGAACCAGACGGCGCTGGCCACGACGTCGGTGCCCTGCGCATGGGAGATGTCGAGGCATACGATCGCGCGCGGCACGCGGGCGAGCCCCAGTTCGCGCTGCAGCTCGTACACCGGGTCCACGGCCCGCTCGTCCGCTTCCAGCGCTGCCAGCTTGAACTCCTCCAGGAGGTGGCGCGCGTTCTGGTCCGCCAGGTCCACCAGCGCGCGCTTCGGGCCGCGCTGCGGCACGCGCACTTGCGTGCCGGGGAGGGCATCCGCCAGCAGCTCCCGGTCGGCGAAGTCGAAGGGCACCAGCAGCTGGGCGGCCCGCGCCTCCGCCACGCGATACCACTGGGCCAGGCACGCCCCCAGCACGGCGCCGTCCTCGTCCTCGTCGGCATGCTCCAGCAGCCGGTGCTCCCGCGCCAGCAACTTCCCCCCCCGCACGCGCAGCAGCACCACGCAGGTTTCGTCGCCGTCGCGCGCGTACCCCACCACGTCCCGGTCGCCCCCCTCCACCTCCATCACCACCGTCGGCTCCTCCATCCGCTCCAGGTGGCGCAGCACATCGCGCAGCTCGGCGGCCCGCTCGAAGTCCAGCCGCTCGGCGGCCTCCTCCATCCGCGCCCGCACCCGGCGCACCACCTCGGCAGCTCGTCCCTCGAGGAACCACACCACCTCGTCGATCATCTCGCGATACTCGGCCGCCCCCTGCAGCCCCACGCAGGGCGCCTTGCACCGCTGGATGTGGTAGTCCAGGCACGGACGCTCAGGGGCCTCCCGCGGCAGGTCGTAGTGGCAGGAGCGCACCGTGAACAGCCGCTTGACCACGTTGAGCGCGCGACGCATCGCCCCCACGTCGGTGTACGGGCCGAAGTACCGCGCCCCGTCGTCCTGCAGGCGCCGCGTCACCACCACCCGGGGGAACGGTTCCTGCACGGTGACCTTGATGCACGGGTACGACTTGTCGTCCCGAAGCGCCACGTTGAAGCGCGGCCGGTACTCCTTGATGAGCGTCGCTTCCAAGACCAGCGCATGCGCTTCGCTGGGGACCACGATGGTCTCCAGTTCGGCCACCTTGCGGAGCAATCCGCGCGTCCGGGGGCTGGCCGCATGGTCCTGGCTCCAGTACGAGCGCACCCGGGACCGCAGCCGCTTGGCCTTCCCCACGTACAGGGTCCGTCCTTCGGCGTCCTTCCACAGGTACACGCCGGGCGATTCGGGAAGGTGCGGCAGCTTCTGCGCCACGGCCCACGGGAGGCCGCGCGCCAAGGCGGCCTGCAACCATGCGTCGTCAGGGATGGGGCCACCGGCGCCAGCCCCCAGCGCCTCGGATGGCGGCGCGCCGTCCGTCACGGCCGCCCCCCTGCGCCAAGCCGCACCGGGCGCCGGAGCCAGCGTGCTGCCTCCGCGGAGCCCATCCACCATGCCGCCAGCAGATAGCTCCCCGCCACCACGGCCAGCACGGGCCCCCCCGCAAGGCGAGGATGCAGTCCCGGGGCCACCAGCCCCTGCAGCAGACGAGCACCGCCGCCCGCCACCGCCGCCGCGGCGGCGGCCATCCCGATGCGCCGGGTACCCACCCACATGGCGGGCGTGTACAACGTCCCCAGTCGCTGGCGCAAGCCGCGCAGCTGCCACCCCAGGTTGACGTAGGACCCGAGGGCCGAGCCCAGCGCGATGCCGGCCGCCGCGTGCGGCGTGCCCCGCAGCACCCAACTGAGCGTGGCGGCGGCCACCGCAGACACCGCCAGCGACGCCATGGAGGCACGCAACGGGGTGCGGTAGTCCTGCAGCGCATAGTGCGCCGAGGCCACCAGCTTGACCGACGCGAAGCTGACGAGGCCGAGGGCCGAACACGCGAGCACCACCTGCACGCGACGCTGCGCGTCGGCATCAAACGCGCCGGCGCGATAGAGGATGCCGACGCAGTAATCCCCGAACCCGAGAAAGGCGACCGCGCTGGGGACCACGTAGAACAGCAGGCGCTGCCATCCGGCGCGGAGCCGTTCGAGCAAGAGCGCCTCGGCCCCGGTCCCCGAGTCGCGCGACAGGTCGGGGAGCGCCGCCGACGCGATGGACACCCCGAACAGCGACACGGGCAGGATGGCCAGCGTGTTGGCGTAGGCCAGCACGCTGGTGGCGCCGGCCGGGAGGAACGATGCGATCTGGAGATCGATGAACGAGGAGAGTTGCACCACCCCGAGGGCCAGCAGCACCGGTCCGACATTGCCCAGCACGGTGCGCACCCCCTCCGCGTCAGTGGCAAGCGTCGGCCGCAGTGGGCGGACCAGCCGGGCCACCTCCGGGAGTTGCGCCGCCACCTGCAGGAGCGAGCCCGCCAAAGTGGCCCACGCGAGCGCGACGGCCAGCCGCTCCAGGCTCCCCGCACGCGGCCCCCAGGCGACCAGCAACGCGATCTGGGCCAGCGACCAGAGTGCCGCACTCGCGTAACTCCAGAAGAACCGGCGGTGCGAATTCTGCACCCCCAGGCACCACCCGCTGACGACCATCAGGGCCGCCATCGGGAACAGGATGCGGATGAGGCGGGTGGCAAGCGCCGCGGTCTCCCCCCGGAACCCCGGGGCCAGCGCGGCCGTGAGCCATGGGGCCGACAGGATGCCCGCCAAGGTGAGGGCGCTGGTCCCGGCCAGCAGCACCCCCAGCACGGCGCGCGCCAGCGTTTGCGCGGCCCGCTCGTCACCGCGGGCGAGCAGGCGCGAATGCACGGGCACGAACGACGCCGACAGGGTGCCCTCACCCAAGAGGTTCCGGAGCGCGTTGGGGATCTTGAAGGCGGCGTTGAAGGCGTCCGCCGCGGGCCCCTGGCCAAAGAAGTACGCGAACGCCGTATTGCGCAGCAACCCCAGCACGCGGCTCAGGAAGATCCCGGCGGCGATCACTGCCGCCCCTCGCTCGCCCCCCACCTTCCTGGGTGGCGCGGCCTCGCGGCCCCCCGCGGTCACCGAGGTCTCCTCACCCCGCGCCGGCAGCGCCCCGCACCAGCGCTCGGGCATGCTCGCGCGCCAATTCCCGCATGCGCTCCAGCACCTCGGGGCCAAACCGGACCAGCAGCGGGAGCAGCGAAAGCGTACGCTCCGGCGGCTTGCCCAGCGGGCGCAGCGCCCCCCGGATCATGGCCACTTGCCGCATCGCCTCCGCTTCGCGGCGCTTGACCGCGGCGAGCAGGCGCCGCTCATGGCGCCGGATGCGTTGCGCGAGCTCGTCGCCAAGGCGCTCCACGACAGACGGGGGAACGGGCCCCCCCGCGTCCATGACGGCCGCCCCGAGCGCCCGCACCTGTGCCTCGACCGTCACGCGAAGCCGCTCCACGCCGTCGGCCACGACGGCGTCCAGCCGGTCGCGCGCCACCACGGCCTCGGCACCGTGGACCGCCTGCAACG
>JAGWYS010000038.1 GCA_018969225.1 Gemmatimonadota bacterium
CCGCGCGCGGCGATGTCGGTGGCCACCAGCACCTGGTACTGCCCCGCCTTGAACCCCGCCAGCGCCAGCGTCCGCTGCGCCTGCGAGCGGTTGCCGTGGATGCGCTCCGCCTTGATCCCGGCCGTGACCAGCTGCGAGGCCAGGCGGTTGGCGCGGTGCTTGGTGCGCGTGAACACCAGCGCGCGCGGCATGTCGCCGCGCTTGAGCAGCGCCACCAGCAGCTGGCTCTTGAGCTCCTGCGCCACCGGGTACACCGCCTGCGTGATCCCCGTGGCCGGCGCCGCCTGCCGCTGCACGTTGATCTGCACCGGGTCCTTCAGCAGCTCGCGCGCCAGCTGCCCGATGGCCGGGGGCATGGTGGCGCTGAAGAAGAGCGTCTGGCGCGGGCGCTGCGGCAGGTGGCGCAGCACGCGCTTGATGTCCGGGAGGAACCCCATGTCCAGCATGCGGTCGGCCTCGTCGAACACGAGCACCTCCAGCTGGTCCAGCTTCCCGTACGGCTGCCCGAAGTGGTCCAGCAGGCGCCCGGGGGTGGCCACCATCACGTCCACGCCGCGGCGGAACGCCGCCTCCTGCGGCCCCATCCCCACGCCGCCGAACACGGCGGCGCCGGTGAGGCGCGTGGTCTTCCCCGCCACGTCCTCCAGGCTCTCGTGGATCTGCGCCGCCAGCTCGCGCGTGGGCGACAGCACCAGCGCGCGCGTCCCCTTCCCCGGCGTGGTGAGGAGCCGGTGCAGGATGGGGAGGAGGAAGCCGTAGGTCTTGCCGCTCCCCGTCATGGCGCAGGCGAGCAGGTCGCGTCCCGCCATGGCGGGGGGGATGGCGTCGCGCTGGATGGGGGTGGGCTTCTGGAAGCCCAGGGCGTCCAGCCCCTGCAGCAGCGCGGGGTGCAGCGCCAGCTGCGCAAAGGTCGTGTCAGGAGTCGTCGTGTCGGACATCCCGAATACTAGCGGGGCGGGGGGTCCGCTTGACCCCCCGCCCCGCAATTTGCCCGGCCCCTGCGCCGACGCGCGGCAGCCGGCGCTCACCCCGTCGCGGCCAGCTCCTCGCCGGGATTCACGAAGCGGTCGCTCTCCAGCCGGTACTGCCGGTCGTACAGCTCGCGGTAGCGCCCGCCCAGCGCCAGCAGCTCGGCGTGCGTGCCGCGCTCCAGGATGGCGCCGCGCTCCAGCACCAGGATCTGGTCGGCGCTGGTGATGGTGGACAGCCGGTGCGCGATCACGAAGGTGGTGCGCCCCTCGCGCAGGCGGCGCAGCCCCTCCTGGATGAGGTGCTCGCTCTCGGAGTCCAGCGACGAGGTGGCCTCGTCCAGGATGAGCACGCGCGGGTCGGCCAGGATGGCGCGCGCGATGGCCACGCGCTGCCGCTGCCCGCCGGAGAGCTTCACGCCGCGCTCCCCCACGATGGTGTCGTACCCCTGCGGGAACGCCGAGATGAAGTCGTGCGCGTTGGCCACGCGCGCCACCGCCTCCACCTCCGCGTCGCTCGCGCCGGGCTTGGTGAAGGCGATGTTCTCCTTC
Organism: Gemmatimonadota bacterium; assembly: GCA_018969225.1. Taxonomy (GTDB): domain Bacteria; phylum Gemmatimonadota; class Gemmatimonadetes; order Gemmatimonadales; family Gemmatimonadaceae; genus Gemmatimonas. The sequence continues at coordinate 1,521 of JAGWYS010000038.1, forward strand.
ACCGTGCCGTCGAAGAGGAAGTTGTCCTGCATGACCACGCCCAGGTGGCGGCGGTAGTCGCGCAGCTTGAGGTCGGACACCGGGGCGCCGTCCACCAGCACGCGCCCGCCCTGCGGCTGCGCGAAGGCCATGATGAGCGAGATGAGCGTGCTCTTCCCGCTGCCGCTGCTCCCCACCAGGGCGGTGGTGGTGCCGGCGGGGGCGGTGAAGGTCACGTCGCGCAGCACGGGCACCCCCGCCTCGTACTCGAACGAGACGTGGTCGAACTCCACACGCCCGTCCATCGCGGGGACGGCGCGCTTGCGCGCGTCCTCCTGGTCCTCGGTGGCCATGTCGCGCAGCTCGCGGATGCGGTCCAGCCCCGCGAACGCCTCGGTGAGCTGCGTGCCGATGTTGGCGATCTGCACCAGCGGCGCCGCCACCATCCCGATGAACAGCACGAAGGTGAACAGCTCGCCGGTGGTCATCCGGCCGGCCACCACGTCGCGCCCCCCCACCAGCATGATGAGCACCCCGATCACCCCCACCACCGCGGTCCCCAGCGTGCCGGTGGCCGAGGTGCCGGTGATGGTCCTGGCGATGTTGGCGAACAGCTTCTGCACCCCCTCGCGGAACACCGCGGTCTCGCGCGTCTCCGCGGTGTACACCTTGATCAGCCGGATCCCCCCCAGCGTCTCGGTGAGGCGCCCCGTCACCTCGGCGGTGATCTGCCCGCGCTCGCGGAACACCGGGCGCAGCCGCCGGAACGCCACCGACATCCCCCCGGCGAACGCCGCCAGGAACACGAGGGTCCCCAGGGTGAGCCGCCAGTTGAGGGAGAAGAGCACCCCCATGGCGACCGCGGCGGTCAGCAGCCCGCCGGTGAGCTGGATGAGCCCGGTGCCGATGAGGTTGCGGATCCCCTCGGGGTCGTTCATCACGCGCGACACCAGCACGCCGCTCTTGGTGCTGTCGAAGTAGCGCACCGGCAGGCGGATGAGGTGCGCCTGCACCTCCTCGCGCAGCCGGGCGATGGCCTGCTGCGCCGCCACGCTCACCACCTGCGACAGCGCGAAGCTGGTGACGGCGTTCACGAGGGTGGCCGCGCCGCCGACCAGCGCGATCTTCGTGAGCAGCGCCAGGTCGCGGCTGGGGAGCACCTCGTCGATGACGTACTTGGGGGCGTAGGGAAGCACGAGGCCGGCGGCACGGCTCACCAGCATCAGCACCAGCCCGATGGACACCGAGCGGCGGTGCTCCCAGATGAGCGCGCGGGCCTCGGCCCAGGCGCGCTTGGTGTCGTACTTCGGCTTCTTGGGGGGCGCGGGAGGGGTCATGCGGGAAATCTACGGCGTCGGCGTGCCGGCGGCGCCCGGCGGCGGTATATTCGCGCACGCTGGTCCCCCGCAGCCTCCCCGCCCTCCCTCCCGGCCATGTCCCCAACGCCCGCCGACGCCGACACCCCCGCCAAGGTCGAGGTCCTCGCCGACCTCGAGCGCGACGTGGAGCAGCTCATGGCCGCCCACGAGGCCAAGCGCATCCTCTGGTTCCCCTCCGAGCTGCTGGCCCCGGAGCCCGACACCGACCCCGACGGCTTCGTGAGGCAGCTGCGCGAGCGCGCCCGCGGCGTGTCGCTCCCGGCGCGGGTGGCGCTGGCCCTCAACACGCTCACCGAGGAGGGGCTCCCGCACTTCCACCGGCTCATCGCCACCTACCTGGGGGGCGACACCTTCTGGGCGAAGTGGAACAACCTGTGGACCGCCGAGGAGGACCGGCACGGCGCGGTGCTGCACGACTACATGCGCGACTCCCGCCTGCTGGACATCCCCGAGCTGGAGCGGATGCAGTTCGAGTACCTGCGCGCCGGCTACGAGCCCGTGTGGGACGCCGACCCCTACCGGGTGTTCGTCTACACCTCGCTGCAGGAGCGCGCCACCCAGGTGAGCCACGCCAACACCGGCAAGCTGGCGGGCGAGTACGAGCCGCTCATCGGCACCGTCCTGCAGAACGTGGCCAAGGAGGAGGCGCGGCACTACGTGTTCTATCGCGAGGTGTTCGCGCGGGTGCTGCAGCGCGACCCCAACCGCGCCCTCGAGTCGGCCGCGCAGATCATGCCCAGCATCGACATGCCCGGCGTGAACATGCCGCACTTCCGCGACATGGCCGACGTCATCCGCCGCGCCGGCATCTACGGCCCCCGCGACTACATCCGCATCGTCGAGGACCTGGTGAAGTTCTGGGCCATCGACAAGCTCGAGGGGCTGAACGAGGCGGGGCGCAAGGCGCAGGAGAAGATCCTCGCCGTCACGGCCCGGCTCGAGCGCGTGGCCGACGCCATGGAGTCGCGCACGCGCGCCAAGACGTTCTCCTTCCAGGTCGCCTTCGCCCGCGAGTTCGCCATGGACTGACGGGGCGGGGCGCTACTCCCGCCCCAGCCCCCGCACCAGCTGGTCGGGGTAGTCGCCGAACAGCCCGTCCACCCCCAGCGCCGCCAGCTCGCGCACCTCGGCCAGCGGGTCCCCCCGGTAGCGTGGCGGCAGGAACACCCCCTCGGGGCGCAGCGTCCACGCGTGCACCTTGAGCCCCGCCGCGTGCGCGTCGCGCACCAGCGTGGTGGGGGCCGCCTCCGGGGCCGCCCCCACCAGCATCCGGGTGTTCACCCCCACCGCGTCGGCAAACCCGGCCACCTCCCGCAGCGCCGCCGGCGTCACCCAGTCGGCGCCGGTGCGGAGGTCGCCCACCAGCCGCCGGTCAAAGGGCACCTCCCCGCCCGCCAGCAGCAGCACCAGCGGCACCCGCGTCTCGCGCCGCAGCGCCTGCAGGTTCCCCACCTCGAAGCTCTGGATGAACACCGGCGCGTCGGCGCGGTCCAGCCCCCGCGCCCGCAGCGCCGCCAGCAACGGCGGCTCCAGCGGCAACCCGATCCCCCGGAAGTACGTGGGGTGCTTGGTCTCCGGGTACACCCCCACTGGCCGCCCGCGCCGCCGCCCCAGCGAGTCGGCCAGCGCCAGCACCTCGTCGAAGGTGGGGATGGCGTACAGCCCGTCGTGCGCGTGCGACCGGAACGCCAGCCGCTCGCGCGCCCGCAGCGTGCGCAGCTCGGCCAGCGTGAAGTCCTCGGTGAACCACCCGGTGACGGGCGTCCCGTCGATGAGCGCCGTGCGCCGGCGCGCCGGAAACCGGTCGGCCACGTCGGTGGTGCCGCCAATCTCGTTTTCGTGCCGCGCCACCAGCACGCCGTCCCTGGTGATGACCAGGTCGGGCTCGATGAAGTCGGCGCCCATGGCCACGGCCAGCGCATAGGCTTCCAGCGTGTGCTCCGGGCGGTGGCCGCTGGCGCCGCGGTGGGCAATCACGAGGGGCGTGGGGAACACGGCGGGCGATGGCGAGGGGGGGCGGGCGGGGCCGGCGGCGCAGGCGGCCACCAGGAGCGTGGCGGCCTGGAGCGTGGCCACACCCCGGGGCAGGCGCGCGACTGGCGCCAGGCGCCGGACCAATCGAGGGAGAGGCGGCATGCCCCAAGTGTACCCTCGCCAGCGGGGACCCGCTGCCCGTAGTATTCGGCATGGACCACGCGCCCGCCGCCCTCCTGGCCGCCATCCGCGGCCGCGACGCGCCGCGCATCGCCGAGCTGCTGGCGGAATCGCCGGCGCTGGCGCGCGCCCGCGCCACGGGCGGGGAGTCGCTGGTGCTGCACGCCTGCTACCTGGGGGCGACGGAGCTGGTGCCGGTGCTGCTGGCCGGACGGCCGCTCGACGCCTGCGAGGCCGCCGCGCTGGGCGAGGTGGACGCGCTGCGCCGCGCGCTGGAGGAGGACGACGACGCCCGCGTGCGCCGCAGCAGCGACGGGTGGACGCCCCTGCACCTCGCCGCCTTCTTCGGGCGGGAGCCGGCGGTCACCCTGCTCATCGACCATGGCGCCCCGCTCAACGCGCACTCCACCAACGCCACCCGCAACACCCCCCTGCACGCGGCGCTGGCCGGCGCCCTCGCCCCGGCGGTGGTGCGGCGCCTGGTGTTCGCCGGGGCCGACGTCACGGCGCGCGCCGCGCATGGCGTGACGCCGCTGCACCTGGCGGCCTCGCGCGGCGACGGCGCCCTGTGCGACCTGCTGCTGCTGCGCGGCGCCGATCCGCAGGCTCCCATGGACGACGGCACCACCCCGCCGCAGATGGCCGCCGCCCGCGGCTTTGGCGCGCTCGGCGAACGCCTCGCCGCCCTGCACCGCTGAGGCACCCCCCGGCGGTCACAGCAGGGCGCGGCGGCGCAGCCACCCCTTGGCCAGCTGCGTGAGCGTCAGGTACCCCAGCACGATCGCCGCCAGCACGGGCCAGTACGCCGTGGGCAGCGGCACGAACCCCAGCGACGCCGCCAGCGGCGACCCCGGCAGCCACACCCCGGTCCCCACCACCGCCACGCTGGCCGCCAGCACCCCCGCGCTCGGGCGGCTGTGCAGGAAGGGGATCCGCTCGGTGCGGATCACATGGATCACCAGCGCCTGCGTGCACAGCGACTCCACGAACCACCCGGTCTGGAACCCCGCACGGCGCGCCGGCGTGTCGAAGCCGAACAGGAACCACAGCGCCGCGAAGGTGGCGTAGTCGAACAGCGAGCTGAGCGGCCCGAACACCAGGATGTACCGGCGCAGCGCGGGCAGCGACCAGGGGCGCGGCTTGGCCAGCTGGTCGGGGTCCACGCGGTCCCCGGGGATGGGGAGCTGCGACAGGTCGTACAGCAGGTTGTTGGTGAGCACCTGGATGGGCGCCATGGGCAGGAAGGGGAGCCAGGCGCTCGCCCCCACCACGCTGAACATGTTCCCGAAGTTCGAGCTGGCGCCCATGCGCACGTACTTGAGGATGTTGGCGAAGGTGGTGCGCCCCTGCCGCACGCCCGCCTCCAGCACGCGCAGGTCCTTGTCCAGGAGGATCACGTCGGCGGCGTCCTTGGCGATGTCCACCGCCGAGTCCACCGAGATCCCCACGTCGGCGGTGTGGAGGGCGGGGGCGTCGTTGATCCCGTCCCCCAGGAACCCCACCACATGGCCGCGGGCCTGCAGGGCGCGGATGATCCGCTCCTTGTGCCCCGGGGTGAGGCGCGCGAACACCGCCGTGCGCTCCGCCGAGGCCGCCAGCGCCGTGTCGTCCTGCGCCTCCACCTGCGCGCCGGTGAGCAGCCCGTCGGTGGGGACGCCCACCTGCGCGCACACGCGCGCGGTGACCAGCTCGTTGTCGCCGGTGAGGATCACCGGGCGCACCCCGGCGTCGCGCAGCGCCTGCAGCGCCGGCGCCGCCGACTCCTTGGGGGGATCGAGGAACCCGAGGAACCCGGCCAGCTCCAGCCCCGCCTCGTCGGCCGGCGCGTAGCGCGCCTGCGCCGGCACCGGGCGGCGCGCCACCGCCAGCACGCGGAAGCCGTCGGTGCTCATGGCGGCGTAGCGGGCGTGCGCGGCGGCGCGCCACGCGTCGTCCAGCGGCACCGGCGCCCCGTCCACCAGCACGGTGGCGCACCGCGCCAGCAGCTCCTCCACCGCCCCCTTGGCCACCAGCCACCGCCCCGCCCCCGGCGCCTCCACCACCACCGACATCAGGCGGCGCGTGAAGTCGAAGGGGATCTCGTCCACCTTGCGCCACGCGGGAGCGGGGGGACCGGGGTCGTCGCCATGCGCCAGGATCGCCGCGTCCAGCGCGCTGGCCAGCCCCGTCTGGAAGCGGCTCACCAGCCCCGCCAGCGCCACCACCGGGGCGCGCTCGGTCCCCTGCACGTCGCAGTGGCGCTCCAGGATGATGGCATCGCGCGTGAGGGTGCCGGTCTTGTCGGTGCACAGGACGTCGATGGCCCCCACCCCCTGGATGGCGTCCAGGTGCTTCACGATCACGCGGCGCCGCGCCATGGCCACCGCCCCCTGCGACAGGCACACCGAGAACACCATGGGGAGCATCTCGGGGGTGAGCCCCACCGCCACCGCCAGGGCGAAGAAGAAGGCGCCCCCCCAGTCATGCTTGAGGGCGCCGTTGAGCAGGAACACCAGTGGCGCCATCACCAGTACCAGGCGGATCATCAGCCAGGTGAAGCGGTCGATCCCGCGCTGGAACTCGTTGGGGGGCTCGGGGGCCTCCAGGCTCCCGATCATCTGGCCGAGATAGGTGGCGGGGCCGGTGGCCACCGCCACCGCGGTGGCGCTGCCGCTCTGCACGCTGGTGCCGCGAAAGAGCAGCACCGGGCTGTGCAGCGGCGAGTCGCCCGCCTCTGCCGGGGTGTCGGACGTCTTCTCCACCGGCAGCGACTCGCCGGTGAGGCTGGCCTCCCCCACGTGCAGCCCGCGCGCCTCCAGCAGGCGCAGGTCGGCGGGGATCATGTCGCCGGCCTTGAGGGTGATCACGTCGCCGGGGACCACCTCGCGCACCGGCAGCTCGCACGGCGTGCCGTCTCGGGTGACGCAGGTGGTCACGCGCACCAGCGCCTTGAGGGCGGCCGCGGCCGTGTCGGCGCGCGTTTCCTGCACGAACCGCAGCGCCACGCCCAGGGCCACCATCACCCCGATCACCGCGGCGGCGCGCCGGTCGCCGGTGGCCAGCGACACCGAGGCCAGCGCCAGCAGCAACAGCACGAGCGGGTTGCGCACCGCCCGCCACAGCCGCGCGCCCGCCCCGTCGCGCCGCGCCGCCGGCATCTCGTTGGGGCCGTGCTCGGCGCGGCGGCGCGTGGCCTCCGCCGAGGTGAGCCCCCCCGCTGAGGCGCCCAGCCGCGCCAGCAGCGCCTCCGCCGGCAGCGCGGCCGCCTCGGCCACCAGCGGGTCCACCCGGATGTCGCCGTGCGCCGGATGGCCCGCCAGCGGCGCGCGCCGGAAGATGCGGGGCGTCAGGCGCCAGGCGGGAATGGGCCCTCCGGTCCCGGCCTCATCGGCCGGGGAAGCGCTTCACCACCGCCTGCACCGCGTCGCGGAGGTTGCGCTGGAACTCCGCCGGGTCGTCGGTGGTGCGCGCCACGCCGCGCCCCCGCCACACCAAGTCATTCGTGCGCGCATCAATCACGTCGATGACCACGGTGCCCTCGGTGTAGTACGTGGTGGCCTGGGTGGGGCCCGGGGTGCGCCAGGGGCCCCACCACCGCCCCCGGTAGCCGTAGTCCCACAGCTCGATGTCCAGCTTCTCGCGGCTGCTGGCATAATACGCCACGGTGAACGTGGGCGTTGCGTCGTCCAGCGCGTACCCCCGCGCGAGGAAGGCGTCGGCGATGTGGGTGCGCAGCGCCTGGTTGGTCATGGAGTTGATCACCATGAGGTCGTCCGGCGGCGCGCGGCGGCCGTCACGCCGCGGCGGCGGCGTGAGGATCCGGAAGGTGCGGAACTCGATGAAGCTGGCCCCCGGCGCCACCTGCGTGGTCACCCGCACGTACCCGCCGCACCCCCATGCCGTCGCGCTTGCCGCCAGCGCGGCCAGCGTGGCGGCCAACCGGACGGCGCCCCACGGGCGCCCTCCCCTCGCTGTTCCTTGCGTCATCTCCCCTCCGGTGTGGCGCGCCGGGACCGCCCTCGCGGCCTGCCGGGCGCCCACGGGGGGTGCGCGGGATCGGGGCCAGCCGTGGTCCGGCCCTCCCCGACAGCACACGGGGGGCGTCCCGGTGTCCCGGAACGCCCCCCATGGTGGCCGCCGCACCGCGAGGACGCGGCGCCGTGGCGGTGCCCCGCGCCTATCGGCCCGGCTCGCGCCCCTCCTCGTCGTCGGCGCCGAAGAAGCCGCCCCCGCCTTCACCGCCGCTGACGCGCTCGATGCGCAGCGTGGTGGTGTACGACTGTCCGCCCACCACCAGCGTGACCTTGTAATCGCCGGTGCCCATCAGGACGTTCTGCTGCCCGCCGCGACCACCGCGACCGCCGCCCCCCATCCCGGGGAAGAGCCCCAGCGCGCCGAAGTCATCCCCCAGCGCGTCGCGCAGCGGCCCGAAGGCAGCCTGCAGCCCGCCCATCCCCCCCGCCATCAGGTCGGGCGCGCCAGCGGCGGCAGCGGCACCAGCACCACCGCGGCCGCCCCCACCGGCCCCACCGGCACCACCGGCACCACCGCGGCCACCGCGCCCGCCGGGGCCACCCGCAGCAGCGGCGCCCACCCCCTCGGGGGGGAAGCTGGGGAGCGGGCGGGTTTCACCCGGACGCTCCTGGAACGCCGCGCCCCCCGGGCCCAAGCGGCCGCCACCCCCGCCGAACCCGCCGCCGCCGCCCAGCATCGCCTGCATGGCGGCAGGCGGCTGCCCCGTCTGCATGCTGGTACGGATCATCGCCAGCATTGGCGCGGGCACCGCCCCCGCCTGCTCCAGCGAGTCCAGCTTCCCGGCGATGCGGCGCGCGGTCACCGCGCTGTCCCGCTGCTGCGCCGGCGACAGCGCCGCGCGCGGCGGGGCGGGGCGCTGCGCGCGCATGTCCCACACCACGCTGTGCACCCCCGCCTGCCCGGGGCCGGTGAGCGTGCGGAGCGTGTCACCGGTGGCGTCCTGGATCACCAGGCGCGCCTGGCCGTTCCCCCCTTCGGCCACGCGATACCAGAGCGTGGCCCCGTACGTCGGGCTGGGCGCCGCGAACACCCCCTGCCCGGGATTGCCGCCGTTCACCGGCGACTCCCCCCACTGATGCGCCGTGCGCGGCGCGAACAGCGCCGCCTTGGCCGCGCGCACCGCCGGCGTGAGCTGCTGCAGCGGCGTGATGTCCGTGATCCAGATGCTCCGCCCGTGCGTGCCGGCGATGAGCTCGCCGTCGCGCTCGTGGACGAGCAGGTCGTGCACCGGCGTGGTGGGGAGCCCGGTCATGAACCGCTTCCACGTGGCGCCGCGGTCCACCGACACGTACGCCCCCACGTCGGTCCCCAGGAACAGCAGGTCGCGGTTCTTCACATCCTCGCGGATCACGTGCACGAAGTCCGCGTGCCCGCGCGGCAGGGTGGCCGCCAGCGAGGCGAAGGTGCGCCCGCCGTCGCGCGTGCCGTACACGTACGGCGTGTAGTCGTCGCGCCGGTGGTTGTCGAACGTCACGTAGAACGCGGCGGTGTCGAAGTGCGACGGCTCGATGCGCGACACGTAGCTCCCCGCGGGGACGCCGGGGAAGCGGCTGGTGAGCTCCTCCCACGTCGCGCCGTCATTGCGGGTGACCCACACGCGGCCATCGTCCGTGCCGGCGTACAGCAGCCCCGGGCGCACCGGCGACTCGTTCAGCGACACCACCGTGCCGAAGGTCTCCGCCCCCGTCACGTCGGGGGTGATCCCCCCCGTGGTGCGCAGCGCCACGTCCAGCTTGGCCGAGTCCGCGTACGACAGCTCGGGGGAGATGGGGAACATCTCGTCCCCGTGCTTCACGCTCTTGAGCACCCGGTTGGCGCCGAAGTACAGCGTGGCCGGGTTGTGCTTGCTGATGATGTAGGGCGTGTTCCAGTTCCAGCGCAGCGCCCACGCCACGGAGTCGGCGCGCTGGCGGGCGCGGAACCCCGCCACCGCCTTCTTCTGCGCCTTGGTCATCGGCTTCGTGGTGTCGGGCCACGCGGCGTAGATCGAGTCGTTCCACGCCTGGTAGCCCCCGTCGCGCCACGTGGGCTTCCGCAGCCCGGTGCGCTCGCCGGTGGAGAAGCGGAGCCGGCCCATGTTCCCCCCCTGCGACGTGGAGTACAGCAGGTCGGGGTCGGAGGGGTCCTGCTGCGTCACGAAGCCGTCGCCGCCGCCCACGGTGTGCCACATGGCGTTGGTCACCGGGCCGCTCTTGCGGCGGCTGGGGCCGCACCACGAGCCGTTGTCCTGCAGTCCGCCGCACACGCGGTACGGGATCGCGTTGTCCGCCGAGATGTTGTAGAACTGCCCCAGCGCCACGCTGCTGGGGAAGAACCAGTTGCCGCCGCGGTCCATCGACACGCCGATGCCGCCGTCGTTCCCCACCACGATCCGCTGCCCGTCCTTCGGGTCGATCCACATGGCGTGGTGGTCCACGTGGATCCCCTGCGTGGTGTTGCCGGCGGTCTTCCCGCCGTCGCTGGAGAACTTCACCGGCGTGGACGACCAGTACACGCGGTTCTCGTCCGTCGGGTCCACCCGCACCTGCGAGTAGTAGAACGGGCGCGTGTTCTCGGGGTTCATGTACGTCCACGTGGCGCCGCCGTCCGCCGACCGGTAGAGCCCGCTGGGGCGCCGCGCGGGGGGCTTCGCGGGGTCCTTCACCGGGTTGGGGGCGGTGTCCGCCTCCACCATGGTGTACAGCACCTGCGGGTTGGAGCGGGCGATGGCGATCTCGATGCGCCCCTTGGGGGTGGCGGGGAAGCCCCCCCCGGCCACCTCGCTCCACGTCTCGCCGCCGTCGGTGCTCTTCCACAGCGCCGAGCCGGGGCCGCCGGAGTTGAGGAAGTACGGGCCGCGCACGCGCTGGTAGCTGGCCGCGAACAGCACGGAGGGGTTCGCGGGGTGGATGGCCACGTCCACGAAGCCGGTCTGGGCATTGATGAACTTCACCAGGCGCCACGTCTTGCCGCCGTCGGTGGTCTTGTACAGCCCGCGCTCGGGGTTGGGGCCCCACGCGTGCCCCAGCGCCGCCACCCACACGGTGTTGGGGTCGGTGGGGTGCACCACGATGCGCCCGATGTGCCGCGTCTCGGCCAGCCCCAGGAACGTCCAGCTGCGTCCGCCGTCGGTGGTCTTGTAGACGCCGCCGCCGGGGGAGATGGAGTTGCGCGAGTTGGGCTCGCCGGTGCCCCAGTACACGACGTTGGTGTCGGAGGGGGCGATGGCCAGCATGCCGCCCGAGGCCACGCGGGCGGTGTCCAGCACCGCGCGCCAGGTGAGGCCGTTGTTGAGCGACTTCCACACGCCGCCGGCGGCGGTGGACATGTACAGCGTCTTCGACGGCGAGGGGATCCCCGCCACGTCAACGATGCGCCCCATCATGTTGGCGGGGCCGACGTTGCGCCACCGGAGCGCGGCAATCATCGCGTCTTCGGGGGCGGGGGCAGCGGGGGGCTGGGCCTGGGGCTGGACTGGCGGCTGCGCGGCTGGCGGCTGGACGGACGGCGGCTGAGCGTCTAGCGGGAGGGCCAGCAGCGCGGCAACAACCGGGGCCGCGACGAAGCGAACGAGTGGCATGCGGACGTGAGGCTGGGGTCCGAGGTGCGGGCGGGAGCGCCCGCAGACGATCGTGGTGGCGATACTCTCGCCCCGGAACCGAGCCTTGCCAAGGGAGCGGCCTGCGGGGGGCGAGGTGGACACCGCCGAGCGCGCCGTCCGTTGCTCCTCAGGCGGCAGCGCCGTCCATACATAAAGGGATTGAACTGCAATGAATCGGACAGTATTTTCCTTTTATGTCCAGTCTTGAGGCGTTCGGCAGCACGTTGCGCAGCGCCCGGGTTGCCCGTGGTCTTTCTCTGGTGGAGCTCGCCGCCATGGCGGAGGTCAGCCCGCGCCTGGTCAGTGAGGTCGAGCGAAACGGGCGCCCCCATGTGTCGCTGGCCACCGTGCTGCGCCTGTTGGCCCTGGTTGGCGTGGCGGTCACGTTGCACCCGGAAGCCGGGGACGACGACGAGGTGGTCGCTCGGCGCGCCCGGGCGGAGCATCGGCGTCGGCATTGGACGGGATGGCAGGGCACGTTGGCCACCCAGGAAGACCCACCGGCCCCCGCAGCCCCGGCGGACCGCCTCGCGTCGTGACGCCCAGGCGCTCGAGGCCTTCGGGGCGCCGCCGGTGGTCATCGATCCCGACCACCTGGCCAACCCCGACAGCGTGACGGCCTTCGGACAACCGCCCCACCGGATCGACCTGCTGGCCGGCATTACCGGAGTCACCTACGACGAAGCGGCAGCGCACGCCATCACGGTGGAGTTGGCGGAGCTGCCGCTCCGTGTCATCGGGCTGGACGCCCTGCGCGCCAACAAACGCGCCACGGGGCGTCAGAAGGACCTCGACGACCTCCGTCGCCTGCCGGTCCCGCCGATGCGCTAGGCGAGCACGGCGGGGCGGGGCGCCAGGTCCCCCGCCAGCCGCGCCATCCACCGGTCGCGGATCTCCGCCACCTCGGCCACGCGCCCCCGCGGCTTCACCTTCCGCCACGCGCCGTGGCCGGCGCTCCCCTGCCCCAGCAGCCAGCGCCCCCGCGCACTCCCGGTGTGCGCCACGTGCGCCTCCAGCAACACCCCCAGCAGCGACGCGTCATCCGCGTCCAGCTCCGCCAGCACCACCAGCTCGTGGTTGAGCCGGCTGGCAAAGGTCCCGGCCTCGTCAAACACGTACGCCACCCCGTTGGACATCCCGGCGCCGAAGTTCCGCCCCGCGCGCCCCAGCACCGCCACCACCCCGCCGGTCATGTACTCGCAGCCGTGGTTCCCCACCCCCTCCACCACCGCGCACGCCCCCGAGTTGCGCACGGCAAAGCGGTCCCCCGCCTGCCCGGCGGCAAACAGCAGCCCGTCGGTGGCGCCGTACAGCACCGTGTTCCCCAGGATCATGTTCAGGTGGCTCGCCCCCCGGTAGCGCGCGTTGCGGAAGGGCTTCACCACCAGCGTGCCCCCGTTGAGCCCCTTCCCCACGTAGTCGTTGGCCTCCCCCTCCAGCGCCAGCGACATGCCGCGCACCGCGAACGCGCCGAAGCTCTGCCCCGCGCTCCCGGTGAACGACAGCGCCAGCGACGGCGTGGGTGCCCCGGGCGCCGCGGACGCCAGCACCCCGGCCACGCGCGCCCCCACGGTGAGGTGGTGGTTGCGGATGGCATAGTGCCCCGCGAAGGGGGTCCCGTCGCGCAGCGCCTCCGCCGCGTCCGCCAGGATGGCCTCGTCCAGCGACGGCCCCGCCGGGCGCGCGTTGGCCGCCACCGTCCGCACTCGCGGCTCGTGGGCGCGCGCCGGCGACGCCAGCAGCAGCGACAGGTCCAGCATCGCCGCCCGCGGCACCTCGGGGCGCTCGGCGCGCTGCAGCCGCTCCACCTGCCCCACCAGCGCCTGCAGCGACGGCACCCCCTGCTGCGCCAGCTCCGCGCGCACCCCCTCGGCCAGCCGCGTGAAGTACGCCACCACCTGCTCGGGCGTACCCCGGAACTTCGCCCGCAGCTCCTCCCGCTGCGTGGCAATCCCCGCCGGGCAGCTGTTCAGGTGGCACTGCCGCGCCATGTCGCAGCCGATGGCCACCAGCGGCGCGGTGCCGAAGCCGTACGCCTCCGCCCCCAGCAGCGCCGCGATGACCACGTCGCGCGGCGTGCGCACGCCGCCGTCCACCCGCAGCTCTACCCGGTGCCGCAGCCCGTTGGCCACCAGCACCTGCTGCGCCTCGGCCACCCCCAGCTCCCACGGCGACCCCGCGTGCTTGATGCTGGAGAGCGGCGACGCGCCGGTGCCGCCGCTGTGCCCGGCAATGAGCACGTAGTCGGCGAACGCCTTGGCCACGCCCGCCGCCACCGTCCCCACCCCCGCCGCCGCCACCAGCTTCACCCCGACCTTCGCGCGCGGGTTCACCGCCTTGAGGTCGTGCACCAGCTGCGCCAGGTCCTCGATGGAGTAGATGTCGTGGTGCGGCGGCGGCGAGATGAGCGGCACCCCCGGCGTCGAGTGGCGCAGCCGCGCGATGAGCGCCGTGACCTTGTGCCCCGGCAGCTGCCCCCCCTCGCCCGGCTTGGCCCCCTGCACGATCTTGATCTCGATCTCCTCGGCACGCGCGAGGTACGGCGTGGTGACGCCGAAGCGCGCCGACGCCACCTGCTTGATGCGGCTGTCGCCGCGGTCGTCCCCCGGCCGGTCGTACAGCGCCGGGTCCTCCCCCCCCTCGCCGCTGTTGGAGCGCGCGCGCATCCGGTTCATCGCGATGGCGATGGTCTCGTGCGCCTCCGGAGAAAGCGACCCCAGCGACATGGCCGACGAGATGAAGCGCGCGGTGATGGCCTCCACCGGCTCGACCGCCTCCAGCGGGATGGGGGTGGCGGGGCGCACCGTCAGGAGGTCGCGCACCGTGGCGGGCGCGCCCCCGTCGGCGCGCGCCAGGAAGGTGCGCCACGCCTCGTCGCCCCCGGCGCCCGCGCGCGCCACACGCGCGCTGCCCGTGGCCTGCTGGAGCGCCAGCACCGTGGTGGGGGCCCACGCGTGCGGTTCGCCGTCCTTGCGGAAGCGCACGCGCCCCACGTCGGGGAGCGCGCCCGCCGCCTCCGCGCCGTACCCCCGCCGGTGGCGGTGCAGGATGTCCTCGGCCAGCTCGCGCAGCGAGATCCCCCCCAGCGGCGACGCGGTGCCGGCGAAGGCGCGGTCGATGATGTCGGCGCCCAGCCCCAGCGCGTCGAACGTCTGCGCGCCGCAGTACGACGCCAGCGTGCTGATCCCCATCTTGGCCAGCACCTTGAGCAGCCCCTTCTCCATGGCCGCGCGGTAGCGCGACTGCGCCACCGACGGCGTGGGGCGTTCCGCGTCGGCGTCGGCGCGCCCATGCGCCTCGGCAAAGAGCGTCGCCACCGTCTCCATCGCCAGCCACGGATGCACCGCCTCGGCGCCGTAGCCGAACAGCGCCGCCGCGTGGTGCTGCTCCACCGCGTCCCCCGTCTCCACCACCAGCCCCACCCGCGCGCGCAGCCCCGCGCGCACCAGGTGCTGCCGCACCGTCCCCACCGCCAGCAGCGACGGGATGGGGACGCGCGCCGCCCCCACCTTCCGGTCGCTCAGGATGAGCAGCCGCGCCCCCTTCCGCGCCGCCGCCTCCGCCTTCCGGCACAGCGCGTCCAGCGCCGCGTCCAGCGCCTCGGGGCGCGACTCCACGCCGTAGGTGACGTCGAGCGTGGCCGCCGGGAACCCCGGGAAGGCACGCAACGCCGCCATCTCGTCGGGGAGCAGCACCGGGTGCTCGATGCGCAGCATGCGCGCCGCGTCGGGCTTCTCCGCCAGCGGCGACCCCCGGCGCCCCAGGTGCATGCGCAGCGACATCACCATCGATTCGCGCAGCGCGTCCATGGGCGGGTTGGTCACCTGCGCGAACCGCTGCCGGAAGTACGCGTACAGCGGCGGCGCCGTGGGGGAGAGCACCGCCAGCGGCGCGTCGTCCCCCATGCTGTGCACCACCTCGGCGCCGCTGGTGGCCATCGGCTCCAGCACCAGGCGCAGCTCCTCGTGCCCGTACCCGAACGCCAGCTGCGACGGGCGCAGCTGGTCGCTGGAACGCACCAGCGGCTCGGTGCCGTCGCTGGGGGGGAGCGTGGCCATCTGCTGCGCAATCCACTTGCCGTAGGGGCGGCGCGCCGCCACCTCGCGCTTGGCCGCCAGGTTGCGCACGATCCGCCGCCCCGCGGTGTCCACCAGGAACACCCCGCCGGGGCCCAGCTTCCCCGTCTCCACCACGTCGCGCGGGTCGAAGTCCACGATCCCCACCTCCGACCCGGCCACCACCATGCCGTCGGCGCGGATGGTGTAGCGGCACGGGCGCAGCCCGTTGCGGTCCAGCGACACCGCCACCTGCACCCCGTCGCTGTACGCCAGCGCCGCCGGCCCGTCCCACGGCTCGATGAGGCACTGGTGGTACTCGTAGAACGCCTTGATGGCGGGGTCCACGTCGGGGTATCGCTCCCACGCCTGCGGCACCAGCATCAGCGTGGCGTGCACCGGCGAGCGCCCCGCGCGCACCAGCAGCTCCAGCGCGTTGTCCAGCGAGGCCGAGTCGCTCCCGCGCGGTCGGACGGGGTCGCGCACGCGGTCGGCGTGCGCCCCGAACACCGGCGCCGCCAGCTGCCCGTCGCGCATCGCCATCGCGTTGCGGTTCCCCCACAGCGTGTTGATCTCGCCGTTGTGCGCCAGCAGCCGGAAGGGCTGGGCCAGCTCCCAGCGCGGGAGGGTGTTGGTGGCGTAGCGCTCGTGGAACACCGCGATGGCGCTCTCGAAGGCGGGATCGCGCAGGTCGGGGAAGAAGTCCCCCAGCTGCCCGCCGGTGAGCAGCCCCTTGTACACCACCGTGCGGCACGAGAGCGAGCAGACGTACAGCCTCTCCACCCCGCGCGCGGCCGCCCGGTGCTCCAGCTCGCGCCGCGCCAGGTACAGCTGCCGCTCCCAGGCGTCGTCGTCGGCCCCGGCCGGGCGCCCCACCAGCACCTGCCGGATCGCCGGCAGGGCGCCGCGCGCGCTCGCCCCCAGCACTTCGGGGCGCACCGGCACCTCCCGCCACCCCAGCAGCGGGATCCCGTCCCCCAGCAGCACCTCCGTCACCAGCGCCACCGCCTGGGCCTGCGCCTGCGCCTCGGCCGGGAGGAACAGCATCCCCACGCCGATGCTCGCGTCGGGGGGGAGCGGGATCCCCAGCCGCGACGCCGCCAGGATGCACAGGCGCCGCGGGATCTGGGTGAGGACGCCGGCGCCGTCGGCCGAGAGGTCGGTGGAGGCGGCGCCCCGGTGCGCCAGCCGCGCCGAGGCCTCCAGCGCCAGCGTCACCACCTCGTGCGTGCGCGCCCCGTCCTGGCGGGCGATGAACCCCACGCCACAGGCGTCGCGGGGGCCGAAGGGGGAGGCAGCGTCCTCGGTGCGGAGGTCGCCGCGCAGGGCGTGGCGGGGGGCGACAGCGGACATGGCGGGTGGGCGGGGCGTGAACACGATGAACACCGCGCACCTCCCCGGCTGTTCCGACGCGGGTGGTCCGTCCATCGCGGCCGACGGCGCATGGACCTGGAGCACGTGGTCGAACTGGAGGCCATCTAGGCGCTGTGCGACGGCGCGCCGTGAGCGCCAGCCGTCACCCGGCCAGCAGTTCCTCGCCACGCACCCCCTGCACGGCCCCGCTGGCAATGTCGCGTGCCACCCCGGGGCCCCACTCGCCGCGCGCCGAGAAGCACGCCACGATGAGGGGACCGCCCTGCGCGCTGGCCGGCAGCTCGGCGTGCAACCGAGTCGCGCGAGCGCGCAGGCGCACCAGGTCGTGATCATCCACCGGGCCCCATTTGCACTCCCCGACCAGCAGTTCGCGGTCGGGACCCAGCGCCACCACGTCGATCTCGTGTTCGGAGGTCCCGTCCCACCACGCGCCCACACGAACGGGACGGAAGGGCAGGCGGGTGCTGCGTGCCGCCCACCCGCGACACAGCTCCTCGAAGACGTGCCCCATGTGGTCGTTCAGGGCGGGGGCGATCCGTGCGCTCCACAGCGCGTCGGGGGACGTGAGGCTGGTTTCCCCCGCCGCGACCAGCGGCGCCACGAAGCGATGCCAGAAGGCCAGGTAGGGGTCGGCCAGGCGGTAGGACGCGCGCCGTGACGTGCGGGGATCGTCGGTGATGGGGACGTGGCGGGCCACGACCTGCATCTCCTCGAGCCACCGCATGGGGCGCGACAAGGACCCCCCGGGCTTCCCCACGCGGCTGGTGATGCGACTCCACGTATGCTGACCGTTGGCGATCGCCTGCAGGATCGAGTAGTGCACGTCGGCCTCTCCGAGGAAGCCGTCCAGGAGCCGTTCCGCGTCGTCGGCCAGCCGCCCTCCCGGGTCGAGGATGAGTCGCGCCACATTGGCGGCCAGCGATTCGTCCGGGCGCAGGAGCGCCAGATGCCCCGGCAGGCCGCCGAAAATGCCGTAGGTGCGGAGCACATCGCGCGCGCCGTACCCCGGCACGAAGGCGGGCACATGCTCCAGGGTGAAGGGGGGGAACTGGAGGCGCCCCGTGCGACGGCCGTACAACGGCTGGTCGGATGCCTCCAGCCGGCGCATGGCCGAGATGTGCGAGCCGTTCAGGATCACCTTGACCTGCGCCCCGCTCCACTGATGATCCCACACGGCCTGCAGGATCGAGGGGAGGGCGGGCGCGGCCTCGGCGAGGTAGGGGAACTCGTCCAGGACCAGAAGCAGGGGGCCTCCCGCCGCTTGGCGGGTGAGGTACCCGAACAACGCGTCCCAGTGGGGAAACGCGACGCCCTGCGAGAGGGCCGCGTCACCGAAGCGTTCGCCAACCAACTGGCTGAGAGCGGCAAGCTGCTCAGTTTCTGTTCTTTTGGTGGCTTGATAATAGATCCCATGGACCGCGCGAGCAAAGCGCGCGAGGACCCAGCTCTTCCCCGCTCGACGCCTCCCAAGCCCCATGAGCAGGGCCGCTTCAGGGCGGTGCCACATGTCGGAGAGCGCCCCCCACACCGCATCGCGATCCACCACCTCCGGGGGCTTGGGGATGGATGGCCGCAGTGATGGGGGAACGGAGATCGGCATGGTTCGTTCGAGGCCTGAGGGAAAGGAGCTGGCACATGGTTGGCATACTACAACTTGAACCACAGCAAGTTGCATGTCTACAACCACCGGCCCGACGGAATTCCTTCACCTGAGCCCCCTCAGGCCTCCGCCGCCCCCCCCGCCACCGCCGGCGCCAGCTTCAGGTACAGCACCGGCGTCACCAGCCGCGCGATCAGCGTGCTGGACACCAGCCCGCCGATGATCACCCACGCCAGCGGCGAGTACAGCCCCGACCCCTGCAGCGCCAGCGGCAGCAGCCCGCCGATGGCCGTGCAGCTGGTGAGCACGATGGGGAGGAAGCGCACCGCCCCCGCCCGCTCCACCGCCTCCCGCAGCGGCACCCCCTCCGCCCGCAGCTGGTCGGTGAAGTCCACCAGCAGGATGCTGGTCTTGATCTCGATCCCCACCAGCGCCACGAAGCCGATGAGCGCGGTGAACGACAGCGTATACCCCGACGCCCACAGCGCCAGCACGCCCCCCACCACCCCCAGCGGGATCACCGACGCCACCACCAGCGTGGTGCGGAAGTCGCGGAACTCCAGCACCAGGATCATGAGGATCGCGAACACCGCCACCAGCACCGCGCCCCCCACGCCGCCGAAGCTCTCCTGGCGGCTCTCGATCTCCCCCGCCGGCACCAGCGCGTACCCGGGCGGCAGCGGCACCGCCGCCAGCGCCGCCAGCACGGCGCGCGTCACGCGGTCGGTGTTGTAGCCCGGCTCCACGCCGCTGGTGACCGTCACCGAGCGCTGCCGGTCGGTGCGCGTGACCTCCGCCGCCGAGGCCACCAGCCGCGTGGTCATCAGCTGCGGCAGCGGCACCATGGCCCCGGTCACGCTGGGCACGTGGATCCGCGCCAGCGCGTCGGGACCGGGGCGCCCGACGTGCGCGGTGCGCACCACCAGGGCGCGCTCCACGCCGTCGCCCGCCTGCACCATCCCGGCCTCCAACCCCGCCACCCCCAGCCGCAGCGCCCGCTCCACCTCCGCCGACGGCACCCCCAGCA
>JAGWYS010000039.1 GCA_018969225.1 Gemmatimonadota bacterium
GAGGCGCAGCTCGCCTCGGCGCCCGCGCTGGAGCAGGAGACGGAGGCGGCGCTCGCGCGGCTCAGCGGGGCGGAGGGGGACGCCGAGCGCGTGCTCGCCGATGCGCGCACGGCGTGGGCGCGCGACCGGCAGGAGGCGGAGACGCGCCTCGAGGCCATCAGCGACCAGTACCGGGAGGCGCGGCAGCAGCTCGAGACGCTGGCGGCGCTGGGGGCGGAGGGGCTGTGCCCCACCTGCGGCCGGCCGCTGGGCGCGACGGCGCGCGAGGTGCTGGACGGGCTCGAGGCGCAGTGCGAGACGCTGGCGGTGGACGGGCACTTCTACCGGCAGCGGGTGGAACAGCTCGCCGCGCCCCCCGACAGCGTGGCGGCGGCGGAGCAGCGGCTGCGGGCGGCGCAGCAGGAGCGCCTCGGCGCCGAGCGCCGCCTCGCGCGCATCCGGTCGGCGCTGCACGAGCGGCAGGAGCTGCTGCGCCAGCGGGCGGAGCGCGAGGCACGCCAGCGCGAGGCCGAGGCGGAGCTGGCGGCGCTGGCAACCGCGTACGACGCGTCGGCGCACGCGGCCGCGCGCGAGGCGGTGGAGGCGCTCACGCCGGTGGAGGCGCGCGCGGCGCGGCTGGCCACGCAGCTGGAGCGGGAGCCGGTGGTGCGCGAGGCGCTCGCGCGGGCGGAGGCGGGGCTGGCGGAGGTGGCGGCGCGCGGCGCGGCGCTGGCCCCCCCCGAGGCGGCGGCGCTGCTCCCCCTGGAGGCGTACGAGGCGCTGCGGCGGGAGGTGGAGGGGCACGACGCGGCGCAGCGCGAGGCCGAGAAGGCCGAGGCCGGCGCGGCCGCGGCCCGGCGGGAGGCCGCCGCCGCCCGGGAGGTGGCCGCGCGCGCCGCGCAGGAGCTGGCGCGGCTGCAGGAGGCGCTCGCCGGACGCGAACGCGAGCGGCAGCTGCATGACGAGCTCGACCGCGCCTTCGCGGACCTGCGCGCCGACCTCAACCACCAGCTGCGCCCCGAGCTGGCCGAGGTGGCCAGCCGCTTCTTGGAGGCGCTCACCGACGGTCGCTACGCGGCGTTGGAGTTCGACGAGGAGTACCGCGTGGTCGTGCTGGAGGACGGGCTCCCCAAGCCGGTGCTCTCCGGGGGCGAGGAGGACCTGTGCAACCTGGTGCTCCGGCTCGCCATCTCGCAGATGATCGCCGAGCGCGCCGGCCAGGCCTTCTCGCTGCTCATCCTCGACGAGGTGTTCGGGTCGCTGGACGACGTGCGCCGCGGCAACGTGGTGGAGCTCCTGCGGCGCCTGCACGACCGCTTCGAGCAGGTCATCGTCATCACCCACGTGGACGGCGTGCGTGACGGGCTCGACCGGGTGCTGCAGGTGGGGCTCGACGAGGCGCGGGGGTGTTCGGTGGTGCGCGACGTGGCGCGCCCGGGGGCGGCGGATGGCGCGCGGGACCGCGCAGACGCGGAGGCCGCGTGAACCCCTTCCCCTGGACGCAGCCGGCGCTGGAGGCGCCGCGGATGGCCACCGCGGCGGACATCCCGCGCCTCAACGAGCTGTTCAGCGGCGCCTTCACCGACCGCTACCGCCGCGACGGGATGGCGGGGGTGCGCGTGCCCCCGCTGGGGGTGGAGGTGTGGCGCTACGCCCTTCAGGATGCGGGGGAGGGCGCCCTCTGCTGGAGCGATGCGCAGGGACGGCTCGCGGCGTTCAACATGGTCCACCGCTCGGGGACGGAGGGATGGATGGGGCCGCTGTGCGTCCGCCCCGACCTGCAGGGCGCCGGCGTGGGGCGGCAGGTGGTGCGGGCGGGGATCGACTGGCTGCGGGCGCAGGGCGCCACGGTCATCGGGCTGGAGACGATGCCGCGCACCCCCGACAACATCGGCTTCTACGCGCGGCTGGGGTTCGTCCCGGGCGGGCTCACCCTCACGGTCACGCTCGAGGCCGCGCGCGACCCGGGGCCGGTCACGCTGCTGTCCACGCTGTCGGCCGCGCGGCGCGCCGAGGCGGTGGCCGCCTGTCGGGCGCTCACCGCCCGCGTGGCCCCCGGCATCGACTTCACCCGCGAGATCGAGCTCACGGGGGCGCTGGCCGTGGGGGACACCGTGATGCTGGGTGCGCCGTCGGCACCCGACGCCTTCGCGCTGTGCCACTCGGCGCCGCTCGTGGACGGGCGGTTCCAGGAGGAGCTGCGCGTGCTGAAGGTGGTGTGCGGCGCGCGCGAGGCCTTTGCCGACTTGCTGGGGGCGCTCACCCGTCAGGCGCGCGCGGCGGGGATGCGCCGCGTGGCCGTCCGCGTGCAGGGGAACGCTCCCGAGGCGTTCAGGGCCATGGTGGCGCTGGGGGGGCGGGTGCGCTGGAGCGACCTGCGCATGGCGCTGGCCGACGCGCCCGAACGCCCCCCGGTGGCAGGGCTGCTGCTGTCCAACTGGGAGATCTGACCGCCCCGCGTGGGAGCCCCCGTGAGGGGAGCCCCCGTACGGGGGCGGCCGTCACCGCTCCGAGCGGGGGCCGCGCGGCGTGGTGCGCGTGACCAGCCCGTGGATCACCAGGTACACCCCCGCCGTGAGGAGCAGGTGCACCAGCCCCGGGGCGTCGGTCCCCAGGGTGACCGCCCCCCAGAACAGCAGCAGGACCAGGCCGATGATGGTGGCAGGGGACATGGGCGGCGGGGCGGGGGGGCGAAGGCGGATTGCGGGGAGCGCACCCCGTGATGTACGTTGGCAGTGCGGGCCGGGGAAATGTACTTCTTGAGCCGATAAGTCCATAGAAAGGACTCGACAAACGAGGTGAACGTCAGGCCCCAGTGCGGGGAAGGCGGAAGCGCGGTGAGAGTCTCAATCCTTCTCCTTGGGCTTCAGGATTCCCTTCCCGGTCCCGCGCAGGTCCCGAAGGCCCCGCCACCAGGCGGGGCCTTCGGCATTTACGGGGGCCCGGCGGGCGCCGCCGGGGGAACTTCGCCCCGTCTGCCGGGGTTCGTCCTGCATGGCCGAGGTCACCGTCACCCGCGTCCTGCGGTTCAACGCGGCGCATCGCGTGCACAACCCGGCGCTCTCCGCCGAGGAGAACGCCGCCCTGTTCGGGAAGTGCAACCATCCCAACTGGCACGGGCACAACTACCGGCTCGAGGTGTCGGTGCGCGGGCCGGTGGACCCGCGCTCCGGCTATGTGGTGGACCTGGGTGCGCTCCGCGCCCTGGTCGAGCGGGAGGTCATCGAGCAGACCGACCACCGCAACTTCAACATCGACGTCCCCTACACGCGCGGCATCAACCCCACCACCGAGAATGTCGTGGTGGCCATGTGGGGCGTGCTGGCCCCGGCGGTGGCGCCGGCGCGGCTCGTGCGGCTGCGCCTGTGGGAGACCGAGAACAATTACGCGGACTATCATGGTGACTAACCGACTCGCTGCCGCCCAGGTGGACCTGGTCGACCCGGACGACCTGGCCATCACCGGCCCCCTGGCCGAGTACGAGGCCATGGTGGGACGCCAGCTGGAGCTGCTGGGGGAGAACCCCGCCCGCGAAGGGCTCCTCAAGACCCCCAGCCGCGTGGCCAAGGCGATGGCCTGGCTCACCCACGGCTACCGGCTGGACGCGCGCACCGTCATCGGCGACGCGCTGTTCGAGGAGGACCATGAGAACATGGTCATGGTGCGCGACATCGAGATGTACTCGATGTGCGAGCACCACATGCTCCCGTTCTTCGGCAAGGTCCACATCGCCTACATCCCCGACGGGAAGATCGTCGGGCTCTCCAAGCTGCCGCGGGTGGTCGAGGTGTTCGCCCGCCGCCTGCAGGTGCAGGAGCGGCTGGGGGAGCAGATCGCCGACGCCCTCACCGACGTCCTGCGGCCGCGCGGCGTCGGGGTGGTCATCGAGGCGGTCCACCTGTGCATGATGATGCGCGGCGTGGAGAAGCAGAGCTCGCGCACCATCACGTCGTCGCTGCGCGGGCTCTTCCGCGACGATGCGAAGACGCGCAGCGAGTTCCTGCGCCTGGCGCACGCCCCGGTGGCGCCGTACTGACCTTGGCGGCAACCGCCGGGCCCCTCCCCGCGCTCGCCGGGCGCGTGGCCGTGGTCACCGGCGCCTCGCGCGGGATCGGGCGCGCGGTGGCGACGGCGCTCGCGGCACACGGGGCGGCGGTGTGGCTGCTGGCGCGCGGGGCCGCCGAGGTGGAGGCCCTGGCCGCCGAGCTGGGGCCGCTGGCGCGCCCCGCGCCGTGCGACGTCGCTGATGCCGCCTCGCTGGCCCCCGTGCTGGCCCGCCTCGCGGGCGACGCCGACGGTCCGCCGGACCTGCTGGTCAACAACGCGGGGATCTTCCCGCTGGGCGGCGTCGAGGCGGTGGCCCCCGACACGTTCACCGCGGCGCTCGCGGTGAACCTCGCCGCGCCGTACCGCCTGCTGCACGCGCTCCTGCCGTCCATGCGCGCCCGCGGGCGGGGCGACGTGGTCACCATCGGCTCCGTGGCCGACCGGCGCGTCTTTCCCGGCAACGCCGCCTACGCGCCCTCCAAGTTCGGCGCGCGCGCCCTGCACCACGCCGTGCGCGAGGAAACGGTGGGGAGCGGCATCCGCTGCGTTCTCGTGGCTCCGGCCGCCACCGACACGCCGCTCTGGGATCCCCACGATCCCGACCACACCCCGGGGCTCCCGTCGCGCGCCACCATGCTGCGTCCGGAGGATGTCGCCGACGCCGTCCTCTGGGCGGTCACCCGCCCCCCGCACGTCACCATTGAAGAGCTGCGCCTCGCGCGCAGCTAGCCGGGCCCGTGGACCGCACCCTGCTGGACGCGTTGCGGTGTCCCGCGCCCCACGCGGACGCGTGGCTGGTGGCCGTGGTCCACGCGGCCGACGGGCCCCGCCTGCTGGAGGCTGAGCTGGCGTGCCCGGCCTGCGGCGCGGCCTTCGCCGTGCGCGGTGGCGTGGCGCGGTTTCAAGAGCCCCCGGTCCCCCGCGAACCCGCGCCACCTCCCGTCGCGGGCCATGGGCACCACGCCGACCGCCTCGCCGCCCTCCTCGGGGTCGCGGACGGGCCGCACCCGGTCCTGCTGGTCGGTACGCGCACGGTTGCGGGCGCCGCGCTCGCGGAGCGGGTGACGCCTCCGCAGTGGTGGCTCAATCCGCCGGCGCCGGTGCCTGCGCCGCCAGCGGATCCGCCCCTGCTGGCCGCCGTGCTGCACGTGGGCGTCCGCTGGCCCCTGGCCCCCCGGGTGGTGGCCGCTGTGGCGGTGGATGAGGCCCATGCCACCCCCGAGGCGTTGGCGGAAGCCGCGCGCGTGCTGCGCCCCGGAGGGCGGCTTGTCGCACCGGCCTCGGCGCCCCTTCCCGCGGGCGTGCGGGAACTGGTGCGTGACGACGTGGAGTGGGTGGCCGAGGCGACGGGCCCGGCCAGCGGGCTGGTGGCGCTCAGGCGCCGCCACCCCTGACCCGGCGCCCGGACGCGACGCCGGCCGCGCCCTCAGTCCCCCTCGGTGTACAGGCGGTCAATCAGCGCGCGGTACGTCTCGTCCACCGCGCGCCGCTTCACCTTGAGCGTGGGCGTCAGCTCCCCCCGCTCGATGCTGAAGTCGTGCTCAAGCAGCGCAACTTTCTTGGGCGTCTCGAAGCTGGCCAAGCCCGTGAGTGCCGCGCGGACTTCCTGCTCCATCTTCGCCTGGATCGCCGGCTCGGCCAGCAGCGCGGCGCGGGTGCCCCCCGGAATCCCCTGCGCCCCCGCCCACCGCGCCAGCTGCTCCCAGTCGGGGACCACCAGCACGACCGGGTACTTGCGCCGGTCCCCCACCATCACCGCCTGGGACACGAAGGGACTCTCCTTCAGGCGGTTCTCGATGGGCTGCGGCGCGATGTTCTTTCCCCCGGCCGTCACGATCAGGTCCTTCTTGCGGTCGGTGATGCGGAGGTAGCCGTCCTCCAGCTCGCCGATGTCGCCGGTGTGGAACCAGCCGTCCGGCGTGATCGCCTCGGCGGTGGCCTCCGGCCGGTTGTGGTACCCGCGCATCACGTGGGGGCCGCGCGTGAGGATCTCCCCATCCTCCGCGATCCGCACCTCCACCCCCGCCACCGGGCGTCCCACGGTGCCAATGCGGCATGCGTCGAACGAGTTGCAGGCGATGACGGGCGACGTCTCGGTGAGCCCGTACCCCTCCATGATGGGAAGCCCGGCGGCGTGGAAGAACCGCGCGATCTCGGGCGCCAGCGGCGCGCCGCCCGACACGAAGAAGCGCAGCCGCCCCCCCGTGCGCTCGCGCAGCCGCGAGAACACCAGCGCCTTGGCCACGGCGTATTGCGCGCCCAGCAGCGCCCCGGGCGCCTCGCCGGCAAGCGTCCGGTCGCTCCAGCGCCCCCCCACGCGCCTGGCCCAGAAGAACAGCCGGGCCCTCAGGGCGCCCCCGGCCAGGGCCTGCTCCACCACGCGCGCGTAGATCTTCTCGTACAGCCGCGGCACCGACATCATCACCGTCGGGCGCACTTCCGCCAGGTTGGCGGGCACGGCATCGATCGACTCGGCGTAGGCGATCCGCGCCCCCGCGCCGAACACGTAGTAGTCCCCGGCGCGCGCGAAGACGTGGCTCAGCGGCAGGAAGCTCAGCGACAGGTCGTCGGGGCCCACCGGCAGCACCGCACGCACGGCGCCCAGGTTGGAGACGAGGTTGTCGTGGGTGAGCATCACCCCCTTCGGGTTCCCCGTGGTTCCCGACGTGTAGATGAGGGTGACCAGCTGGTCGGGGGACACCGCCAGCGCGTCGGCGCGGAATCGCGCCGCCACCGTCGGCGAATCGGCCGCCGCCCCCCGGGCCTCCAGCTCCGCCAGCGTGAGGTCGCAGCCGTCGTCGCGCGAGGCGGCCATGCCCACCACCGCCATCACCCCGGGCACCTGCGCCCGTATGGCGGCCACCTTGCGCGCCTGCTCGGGGGTGGACGCCACCACCACGCGCGCGCCGGAGTCCTGCAGCAGGTACGGCAGTTGCTCCGCCGGCAGCGTGGGATAGACGGGCACGTCCACCAACGACGCGCAGAGGCACGCGTAGTCCACCAGGAGCCACTCCGGGCGGTTCTCCGCGAGCAGCGCCACCCGATCCTGCGGCGCGACCCCGAGCGACCGCAGCCCCAGCGCAATGCGACGCACGCGCTCGGCGATGGTGCGGTGGCTCATGGGGGTCCACGCGCCATCCACCTTGGCCTGGATGGCATCGGGGGCGTCGGCCCGCTCGATCGCCTCGAAGAACAGCTGCGTGAGGGTGCCGCGCGGGGCGCGGGGACCGCCGCTGGCGTAGTGCGCGGCGGCAGGGGCGGACGGAGGCACGGCAGCGCTCATGGACCCGGTCCTCGATTGGGGGGAGGGGGCTGGCGGCGCGGGGCTGGTGCCGCGGGGCTAGCGGCGCTGCACGGGCACGACCAGCCGGACCGGGGCCCCGCGCACCGGCACGCCGCGGTAGCGCACCACCGCCTGCACCACGACGGTGTCCGTACCGGCCGCCCCGGGGAACACCGATGGGCGTACGCGCACCTTTCGCGACGCGTTGCCCCCCGTGTCCGTGGTGTCCACGGCGGTGGGGCGGCCGTTGTCGTCCACCAGCCACGCCCCCCGCGTGGTGTCGTTGGCGGGATTGGCGGGGCGCAGCACCTCGTAGCGCACCAGCCAGCCGGTCACCGGCTCCACGCTGGTGGCGGACGCCAGCGTGCGCACCGTCACAGACAGCGTCCCCGAGGTGTTGGCGCCGGCGGCGGTGCGCCCGGTGTCGGCGGGGTTGAGCACCAGCAGCGCACTCGGGCCGGTGCCCGCGGCGCTGTCGGGGCGTCCCGTCACCACCAGCGGGCGCAGCACCTGGAGGCTGGCCCCTGCGCGCGCCGCGAGGCGCGCGTCTCCCCGAGGCTTCTTCACGGCCCGCACAAGCCCGGTGCTGTCCACCAGCAGTGCCGAGTCGCGGTTGAAGTCGGCGTACAGGTAGGTGGCTACCGCGCCGGTGAGCGTGTCGCCGGCCGTGTTCCGCACGATGGCGCGCACCCGCGCCACCCCCCCCGCCTCGGTGCGCAGGGTGTCACCCACCACCACGGCCGGGGCGGGGAAGGGGGTCCACTCGATCGACGCGGGCAGGTCGGGGGCCAGCGTCACGCCGTCGCATCCGGCGCCACCCACCACGGAGCCCAGCGCTACGGCACCGAGCGCCGCGGCCCGTCGGGCCGCGGCGCGACGGGCATGGGCCGCTCCCACGGCGCTCGTCACCCACAACGGGCGCCCGCTCACCGGAAGCGCTCCGCCAGCAGCGTGGCCAGGTTGATGTACGCCTGGCTGGCTTCGTCGCCCGGTGCGCGCAGCACCACCGGCTGGCCGGAGGCGAACGCCTCGGCCGCGGCGGCCGACCGCGGGATGGTCACGTCCAGCAGCAGGTGGCGCGGCAGGTGCTCGTGCACGTACTGCACCACCCGCTCCGACGCCGGGTTGCCGGGCTCCACCATGGTGAGGAGCACCCCCTCCAGCGTCAGCGCCTCGTGCTCCGCCGCCGCCGCCTGGACCGCCCGCAGCAGCTGCGGCGTGGTCTGCAGCGCCAGCGGCTCGCACTGCAGCGGCACCAGCACATGCTGGCTCTCCTGCAGCACCCGCCGCGTGACCGCCCCCAGCCCCGGCGGCGTGTCCACCACCACCACGTGGCAGCGTGCGCGCGCCAGCGCCAGCAGGTCGTCCAGCACCGGCCCCTCGTCCACGCGGCGCAGGTAGCCCCGGTGGTCGGTGGCCTCGCTCACGCTCCCGGCGAGGATCACCCGCAGCCATGGGAGCGCCGTGGGAAGGATCACCTCCCGCAGCGAGCGCTCGCCGCGCAGGTAGTCGTCGAACCCCACCATGGGGTGCCCCGGGCGGAGCCCCACGCCGAAGCGCACGGCCCCCAGCGGATCGGTGTCCACCAGCAGCGTCTTGAGGCCGCGCCTGGCGAACGCGGCGGCCAGGTTCACCGCCGTGGTGGTCTTCCCCACCCCGCCCTTCTGGCTGATGACGGACAGGACGCGCCCCACCTCAGCCCCCGCTGTCGTCGGCCGCCACGTCCGCGCCATTATCGTCCGGCGGCGGGTGGCGCAGGGAATGCAGGGTGCGCATCGCATGCGTCCGGAACCGACCGTTCCCCTCATCGTCGCCGGCCGGCAGCTCCAGGAACGCCTCCAGGTGCTGGGCCGCCTCCCCCCCCTCGCCACGCTTGAGGAGAAGGAACGCCAGGCCATAGTGCGCGCCGGCCAGGGTGTGGTCCAGCGCCAGCGCGCGACGGTAGGCCCGGATGGCCTCTTCGGGCTGCCCCGCACGCGAGTAGGCAATCGCGAGGTTCTGCAGCACGCGCAGGTCGTCGGGGCGCTCGCGCAGCGCCAGCCGGTACGAGGTGAGCGCGTTGGGGTAGTCCCCGCTCGCCTCGAGCTCGAGGGCCTCGGCGAGGAAGTCCGGGGTCCTGCGCCGGCGACCGCCCAGGCCGTCCATGAGTCGGCGCCACATCGTCATCCGCCCAAGCTATCGGCGCATTCCGTTGCCTACAAGGCGGGCAAACGGTAGGCTAGGAGAGCCGCGGTCCCCCCGTGCATCGCATCCTGTCGCGAGGTCTCCATGTCCGATCGCGCTCCTTACGCTCCCGACCCTGCGGCCGGCGTGCTGCTGGTGGACTGGCCACTCTTCGGGGAGCTCTCCCGCGCCCTCGCCCTCAAGGTGGCGCGCGCCTTCCGCCCCGAGCTGGTGGTGGGGGTGGCCACGGCGGGTGTGGTGCCGGGCGCCGCGGTCGCGGCCATCCTCGACGTCCCCTTCCACTCCATCCTGGTCACCCGGCGTCAGGGTGGGTCGGGTGCCCCGGTGCCCGGGCGCACCACCCCGGCCGTGTTCGGGGCGGCGCCCCCCGAGACGCGCGGCGCGCGTGTCCTCATCGTGGACGAAACCTGCGATTCGGGGGACACCATGCGGCTAGCCGTGGGCGCCGTCGCCAACGCGGGGGCCGCGGAGGTGCGCACCGCCGTCTGCTTCCGCCGCGGCGCCTACGCCCCCGACTTTCATGCGCTCGCCACCCGGAGCCCCATCGTGCTCCCGTGGGATCGGGAGATCCTCGTGGGGGACACGCTCCGCCCCAACCCGCGCTACGTCGGCGTCCTCCCGGACGTCGTGGCCTGAGGCCCGCGGCGCCGACGCTCCCGGAACACACCACACCCTTCCGCCAGCACGGCGGCGCCGGCGCGGCCACGCCAGCACCACTACCCCGACCGCGCCGCCCACGCCAGCACGGCGTCCATCCCCTGTCCGCGCGCCAGCGCGGCGTGGATCTCCTGCAGCACGACTCCCGCGCCCACCAGGAACCGGCCGCGACCGCTCCCCCCGTCGCGGTGCGGCGGCACCTCCAGCACCCCCAGCGGCGTGTCCGCCACCGCGCCCAGCACGCCGGCCAGCAGCCCGGTTGTCACCGGACGCCCCTCGACGCCCGGCGCCTCGGCCCAGTCATACACATCCACCTGGAGCAGTGAAGGCCCGGCCGGCACCAGCGTCAGGTGCCCCCACCCCAGCTCCTCCAGGTACCCCGACAGGTACGGGCCCAGCCGCTCCTCCGGCAACCGGTCGGGCGCCGGCTCCCCGCGCACGGCCAGCCACGCACCAAACGCCGGCAGCAACGCCACCCCGGCCCGGTACCCCGCGTCGCGCAGCGGCGGCCACAGGGGCGCCCGCCCTGCGGCGTGCGCCGCGGCGCGCACCCCCGCCAGGAAGGCGCTCGCCTGCAGGCTCATGGCGCGGTCCCCGCCACCCGGGCGCGCAGCCCCGCCTCGTCCACCACCGCGATCCCCAGCGCGCGCGCCTTCTCCAGCTTGCTCCCCGCCTCCTCCCCGGCCACCACGAACGACGTCTTGCGTGACACGCTGCTGGTGACGCGCCCCCCGGCCTGTTCCACCAGCGCCGTGGCCTCGTCGCGCGACAGCGTCGGGAGCGTCCCCGTGAGCACCACCGTCTGGCCACTCAGCGCGCCGTGCGCCTCCACCGCGTCCGGCTCCTCCAGCGTGAGCCCCCGCTCGCCCAACCGCGCCAGGAGCGCCCGCGCCCCGGGGTCCGCGAAGTACGCCGCCACCGACTCGGCGATGATCGCCCCGATCCCGCGCACCGCCCCCAGCTGCTCCGGCGCGGCCGCCATCAGCGCCGCCAGCGAGCCGAAGTGCCGCGCCAGCAGC
Organism: Gemmatimonadota bacterium; assembly: GCA_018969225.1. Classification (GTDB taxonomy): domain Bacteria; phylum Gemmatimonadota; class Gemmatimonadetes; order Gemmatimonadales; family Gemmatimonadaceae; genus Gemmatimonas. Next base: position 11,170 of record JAGWYS010000039.1, read on the forward strand.
TGCGCCGCCTGCGCCCCCACGTGCCGGATCCCCACCCCGAACAGCAGCCGCGACAGCGGCCGCGCCTTCGACGCCGCGATCGCCGCCACCAGGTTCTCCGCGCTCTTCTCCGCGAAGCGCTCCAGCGGCACCAGCTGCGAAGCCGTCAGGTCGTACAGGTCGGCCGCGTCGCGCACCAGCCCGGCGTCCAGCAGCTGCTGGATGCGCGCGTACGAAAGCCCGTCGATGTCCAGCGCCCCCTTGCTCGCGAAGTGCACCAACCCTTCCAGCTGCCGCCCGGGACACGCCACGTTGGGGCAGTAGAGCGCCACGCTCTCCCCGGCTTCGTCCCGGTCGCGCACCGCCTCGGCGCCGCAGCGCGGGCAGTGCGCCGGCATGTGCCACCGCCGCTCGTGCCCGGTGCGCCGCTCCGGCACCGGCCCCACCACGTAGGGGATCACGTCCCCCGCCCGCACCACCTGCACCCAGTCCCCCTCGCGCAGGTCCTTCGCCGCCACCTGGTCGGCGTTGTGCAGCGTGGCGTACGTCACCGTGGCGCCCCCCACCTCCACCGGCTCCAGCACCGCGTACGGCGTCAGCGCCCCGGTGCGCCCCACGCTCACGGCAATCTCCTTCAGCCGCGTCACCGCCAGGTCGGGGGCGAACTTCCGCGCGATGGCCCACCGCGGCGTGCGGTCGCTGCGGATCCCCAGCTCCTCCTGCAGCGCGATGTCGTTCACCTTCACCACGCCGCCGTCGATGGCGAACCCCAGCTGGCCGCGCACCGTGTGCTCCACCTCGTGCGCCCACGCCGTCACCTCGGCCATGGTGCGGCACTGCCGGCGGTGCGGCGCCACCGGCACGCCCCACCCCGCCAGCCGCTCCAGCAGCGCCCACTGCGTGGGCGCCGGCGCGCCGCCGTCGGGGAGCACCGCCGCGTAGCCGAAGAAGCGCAGCGGGCGCGACGCCGTGATCCCGGGGTCCAACTGCCGCAGGCTCCCGGCCGCCGCGTTGCGCGGGTTCACGAACGGCGGCTCCCCCGCCGCCACCCGCGCGGCGTTCATCGCCTCGAACCCGGCGAACGACAGGTACACCTCGCCGCGCACCTCCAGCAGCGGCGGGTGCCCCGTCCCCTGCAGCCGCAGCGGGATCCCCTGCACGGTGCGGATGTTCACCGTCACGTCCTCGCCGGTGGTGCCGTCGCCGCGCGTCGCCCCGCGCTCCAGCACGCCGTCGCGGTACGTCAGCGCCACCGCCGCGCCGTCGATCTTGAGCTCGACTGTGTACCCCTGCGCGCGCACGTCGTCCCCCACCACGCGCCCGATCGCCTCCTCGAACCCGGCCAGCTCCGCGTCGTCCATCGCGTTGTCCAGCGACAGCATCCGCACCAGGTGCCGGTGGGTCTGGAACGCCGATTGCACCGGCGCCCCCACACGCTGCGTCGGCGAGTCCGCCGTGCGGAGCGCGGGGTGGGCCTCCTCCAGCTGCTGCAGCTCACGGAAGAGGCGGTCGTAGTCCTGGTCGCTGAGCGACGGGCGGTCGAGCACGTAGTACTCGACCAGCGCGCGGGAGAGCGTCTCGCGCAGCTCGGCAGCCCGGCGCGTCGCGGCACTGGGGGCGGTCATGGCGGCAATCTACCACCCCGGGGCGGCAGGAGCCCACCCATCCACCATACACCGTGCCCGGCACGGGAGGACAGCATGGCCACGAGGTTTCTCCGGCGATTCAACGACGGGGGCGCCCCCGATGGCGTCGCGATCGGGGTGGGGGTGCTGGTGGGGGCGGCCATCGGCGCCGGCGCGGCGCTGCTGATGGCACCCGCCAGCGGCGAGGAGACGCGGGCCCGCCTGCGGCGCGGGGCGCGCCGCCTGCAGCGCCAGGGGGCGCGGGTGCTGGAGGACCTGTGGGACGAGGCCGACTACCGCGCCCGCCGGGTGGCGCGCACCGCCTGGCGGCGCGGCCGCGACGCCGCCGCCCGCGCCGCCGCCGAACGGGTGGCCGCCTTCCAAGAGGCGGCGGCCGACTGACGCCCTACCGCAGCCGCCGGAGCTCCTCCTCGGCGCTCCGGCGGTAGCGGTCGTCGTTCGCGTCGTGCAGCCCCAGCCGCAGCGCCTCGCCGTAGGCGGCCTTCGCCTCCTCCCGCCGCCCGCTGTCCCGGTACACCCGCGCCAGGTCCAGCCGGTGCACGATCCGGTCGGGTTCGACCGCCACCGCCGCCTCCATGAGGCGCGTGGCCTCCGCCCAGCTGGCCGTGGCCAGCACCGCGCCCCCCAGGAACGCGCGGGCCACGGCCCGCGTGAGCCCGTTCAGCCGCATCACTTCCGCGTGCCACACCCCCATCACGTGCAGGGCCCCCGGGTGGCGCGGGGCGATCGCCAGCGCGGCGAGCGCCTGCGTGCGCACGTCGGCGGAGTACTTCACCCGGTCGCGCGGCCCCAGGGCCATCGCCGTGCGCCCCAGCGCGCGCGCCAGGTGGAAATGCCCCTCCGCATCGCCACCGCGCAGCGCCACCGCCCGGCGCGCCAGCGCCTCGGCCCGCGCATAGAGCGCGGTGCGCCGCGGCGCGTCCTCCTCGAACTCCCCCAGGTCCACCGCCTCGCGCGCCGCCTTCCAGTGGGCGGCGTACGCCACGGTGTCGGCGGCGATGGCCCGCTCGTACAGCGCCAGCGCCGCGGCCGGGCGCCGAGCCGCGCTCTCCCGGTCCCCCTGCGCCATCAGTTCGGCGCTCCCCTGCGCGCGGGCCTCCGCCGGCGCGAGGGCCAGCCCGGCGGCGAGCGCCGCGATCGCGACAGCAGCACCCGTCCGGAAGCGGTATGTTCGACGGATCATGCCTGAAATGTTGGCGCGCACCCTCATCGAGCGGAAGCGGGACGGCGGCCGGATCGCCCCCGCCGAGTGGCGTGCGCTGCTGGCCGGCTACGTGGACGGTACCGTCCCCGACTACCAGATGGCCGCGCTCGCGATGGCGGTGTTCTTCGCGGGGCTCGACCGGGACGAGGTGCGGGCCCTCACCGCCGAGATGCTCGCCAGCGGCGCCGCGCTGGACCTCCGCCACCTCCCCGTCGGGCGGGTGGACAAGCACTCCACCGGCGGGGTGGGCGACAAGGTGTCGCTCGTGCTGGCGCCGCTGGTGGCCGAGTGCGGCGTGGCGGTGCCCATGATGTCGGGGCGCGGCCTCGGGCACACGGGGGGCACGCTCGACAAGCTCGAGGCGATCCCGGGATTCCGCACCCGGCTGCCCCTCCCCGACGTGGTGCGTCAGCTGGAGCGCCTGGGGTGCGCGCTCTTCGGGCAGACCGAGGCCATCGCCCCCGCGGACCGCAAGCTCTACGCGCTGCGCGACGCCACGGCGACCGTCGAGAGCATCCCGCTCATCGCCGCCAGCATCATGTCCAAGAAGCTCGCCGAGGGGCTCACCGGCCTGGTGCTGGACATCAAGCGGGGATCGGGGGGGTTCCTCCCAGAGCTGGACCGCGGGCTGGAGCTGGCGCGCATCATGATCGGGCTGGGCGCCGACCACGGCTGCCCGGTGGTGGCGCTGCTCACGGCGATGGACCGCCCGCTGGGGCGCGCCTGTGGCAATGCGCTGGAAGTCGAGGAGGCCATCATGGCGCTGCGCGGCGAGGGCCCCGCCGACCTGATGCGGGTGACCTACGCGCTGGGCGCGGAGATGCTGGTGCTGGGGGGCGCCGCCGCCGACCACGACGCGGCGCGGCGGCGCATGGATGTGTCGCTCTCGGGTGGCCGGGCGGCGGCGCGCTTCCAGGCCATCATCGAGGCGCAGGGCGGCGATCCCCGCGTGGTGGACGACCCCGCGCGCCTGCCCCAGGCGGCCGCCTGCGAGCTCGTGACGGCCGCACGAGACGGCGTGGTGGCCCAGGTGGAACCCCGGGCCATCGGTCGCGCCGTGGTGGCGCTGGGCGGCGGCCGCGCCCGCATGGAGGATGCCGTGGACCCGTCGGTAGGCGTGGTGGTCACCGCCCGCCCGGGGGACCTGGTGCGTCGCGGGGAACCGCTGGCCACCGTCTTCGCGCGCGACGCCGAGGGGATCCGGATGGGGACCGAGGCGCTGCGGCAGGCCATCGTGCTGGGGGACGAGGCCGATCCTCCGCTCCCCCTCATCTCGCACCGGGTCACCAGCGCCGGTGTCACCCGGTACCCCGACTGACCGGCCCGGCGGCGGCACCGGCGCGCGCCGGGCTTGGCGACGGCGCCCCCCGCCCCCTGCCACCACCCCCCGGGCCGGTATAGCTTTCCGTGGTCTGCGGCCGATCCGTCGGCCCCTCCGTCCTCGTCAGCGCGCCCTGCCATGACCCCCCAGACCAACCGCCTGCTGAGCCTGGTGTTCGCGGCCGCCACCGTGCCGCTCCTCGCGCTCTACGTCATCCTCATGCGCGCGGCCACGCCGTCGCCGCAGGGCGGGATGGAGCCCACCGTGGCCACCATCTGCTACATCGCCTTCACGGTGATCTTCTCGGCGCTCACCATCGTGGTGCTCAACTTCTCGCGCCAGTTGGGGCGGCAGGCCAAGGGCGAGTTCACCACGCCGTGACGCGCCTCCGCGCGCGGCTCCTTGCCGCGGCGTGATCCTTCGGGCCCCGCCTCTCGGCGGGGCCCGCTGCGTTTGGTGACACCGCGCAGGTGGGGGACCCGGCGCGTGGCGTGTTCCCCGGATGAGCCTCGTGAACGACCGCATCCTCCATGCGGACCCTCATCCCCGAGCGAGCCATGGCCATCCTCCGCGCTGTCCGCTTCCGCGCCGCCCTGACGACCGGCGGTGCGCTCCTCTCGCTGGGCGCCTGCCAGGACCGCGGCGCCGCAGAGGCCACGGCTCCCATGGCGGAGGAAACGATGGCCGCCGCCCCCTCGCCATCGCCCGCCACCCCGACGCGCGTGCGCGGCAACGCCCCCGTCGGCGCGACGGTCGGCCTCCCGTTCGTGCATGACATCACGCAGGGAGGCGCCACTTTTAGCGGCGGCCAGGAGCCGGTGACCTACCGGGCCACCTTTCTCCCCGGGGCCAACGGGCTGTCGCTGGTGGGGAACCGGTTGGTTGGCACCCCGCTGGCCGCAGGGCAGCTGCGCGCGGTGGTGCAGCTCCGTGACGCCGCCGGGCGCACGGCCGCGGACACCATCACGGTGGTGGCGTTCGACGCCGGGCTCACGGAGCCCTCGCTCCCCGCCGCCGCCTACGCCTACAGCGACGCCCGCGTGCCGCTGCCGGCGCACATCCGGGGGGCGGCTCCCGGCGTGCCGGCGGGGGTGGTGGCCGGCGACAACACGCCGGCCGGGAACCTCATCACCGACGCCGGCGCCACGTTGGGGCGGGTCCTCTTCCACGACCGTCGCCTCTCGGCCAACGACCGGGTCAGCTGCGCCTCGTGCCACCAGCAGCGCTTCGGCTTCAGCGACACCGCCCGCCTCAGCCGCGGCTTTGCCGGGGCCCCCACGGCGCGGCACAGCATGGCGCTGGCCAACGCCCGCATCTACCCCAACGGCCGCTTCTTCTGGGACGAGCGGGCGCCCACGCTGGAGGCGCAGGTGCTCCTGCCCATCCAGGACGCGGGGGAGATGGGGATGACGCTGGACGGGCTGCTCACCAAGCTGCGCCTCACCCCCTATTACGCCCCGCTGTTCGCCGCGGCATTTGGCAGCAACGAGATCACGGCCGACCGGGTGTCCCGCGCGCTCGCGCAGTTCGTGCGGGCGCTGGTGCCCACCGCGTCGCGGTTTGACCAGGCGTTTGCCGGTGGGGGGGCGCCCAACTTCGCCGCCGTGTTCACCCCCGAGGAGCAGCTGGGGGAGCAGCTGTTCCGCGGACGGGCGGGGTGCGCCCGGTGCCACGGGCAGGCCACGCAGGTGGCCGTCGCCGCCGTCAACAACGGGCTGGACGCGGCGCCCGCCGACGCGGGGGCAGGGCAGGGGCGATTCAAGGTGCCGTCGCTGCGCAACGTGGCCATCCGCGCCCCGTACATGCACGATGGCCGGTTCCGCACCCTCGAGGAGGTGGTGGCCTTCTACGACAGCGGGGTGCAGGCGGGAGCCGGGACCGACCCGCGGCTGCTGCAGGGGCCGGGGGGGACGCCGATTCGCCTGGGGCTGTCGGCGGCGGAACGCGCGGCGCTGGTGGCGTTCCTGCGCACCCTCACCGACGACACGTTCCTCGCCGACCCGCGCCTCGCCGACCCCTTCGCGGGGCGGTGAGGCGGCGGACCGCGGGGCGCGCCCCCGTCCTACACGTCCAGGTTGCGGACGAAGCGCGCCTTGCTCTCGATGAACTGCCGGCGGGGCTCCACGTCGTCCCCCATGAGCGTCTGGAAGGTCTCGTCGACCAGCACCGCGTCCTCCATGGTCACCCGCATCATCGTGCGCGTCTCGGGGTCCATGGTGGTGCGCCAGAGCTGGTCGGGGTTCATCTCCCCCAGCCCCTTGTAGCGCTGGATCATCACCGTGCCGCGCCCCTCGCCCCCGCCACCCAGCCGCTCGGCGTACCCGTCGCGCTCCCCCTCGCTGTACGCCCAGTGCTCCTCCTTCCCCTTGGCCACGCGGTACAGCGGCGGCTGGGCGATGTAGAGGAAGCCCGCCTCGATCAGCTGCGGCATCTGCCGGAAGAAGAAAGTCAGCAGCAGCGTCCGGATGTGCGCGCCGTCCACGTCGGCGTCGGTCATGATGATGACCTTGTGGTAGCGCGCCTTGGCGATGTCGAACTCCTCCTTGATCCCCGTCCCCAGCGCCGTGATGATCGTCCGGATCTCCTCGTTGGAGAGCACCTTGTCGAAGCGCGCCTTCTCGACGTTGATGATCTTCCCGCGCAGCGGCAGGATCGCCTGGAAGTCGCGCTTGCGCCCCTGCTTGGCCGAGCCCCCGGCGGAGTCCCCCTCCACCAGGTAGATCTCGCACAGCGACGGGTCCGACAGCGAGCAGTCCGCCAGCTTCCCCGGCAGGAACGCCACGTCCAGCGCGCTCTTCTTGCGCGTGAGGTCGCGCGCCTTGCGCGCCGCCTCGCGCGCCCGCGCCGCCGAGATGGCCTTCTCGATGATGGCGTTGGCCGTCTTCGGGTGCTCCTCCAGGTACTGCGTGAGCAGCTCGTTCACCACGCTGCGCACCGCCCCCTCGGCCTCCGAGTTCCCCAGCTTCGTCTTGGTCTGCCCCTCGAACTGCGGCTCGCGCACCTTCACCGAGAGCACCGCCGTCAGCCCCTCGCGCACGTCGTCCCCCGACAGCCGCAGCTCCCGGTCCTTCTTGTTCAGGCTGGAGGACTTCTCGATGTACTTGTTGATCACCGAGGTCAGGGCGCTCTTGAACCCGGTCAGGTGCGTCCCCCCCTCGTGCGTGTTGATGTTGTTCACGAACGAGAAGACGGTGTCCGCGTAGCCGTCGTTGTACTGCAGCGCCACCTCGATCCCGATGTCGTCGCGCGTCGTGTCGATGGACACCACCTCGGGGTGCAGCGGCTTGCGCGACCGGTTGAGGTGCTGCACGAACTCCCGCAGCCCCCCCTCCGCGTGGAACACCTCCTCGCGCGCCTCCGCCCGCCCCTCGTCCGGGCGCTCGTCGCGCAGCGTGATCTGGATCCCCTTGTTCAGGAACGCCAGCTCCCGCAGCCGGCTCGCCAGCGTGGTCCAGTCGTAGCGCTGCGTCTCCTGGAAGATCGTGGCGTCGGGCTTGAACCACACCTTCGTCCCCGTCTCCCGCGCCGGCACCGCCCGCAGCACCGCCAGCTTCGCCTGCGTGATCCCGCGCGCGAAGTCCATGTAGTGCTCCTTCCCGCCCCGCTTGATCCACACCTTCAGCCGGTCCGACAGCGCGTTCACCACCGACACGCCCACGCCGTGCAGCCCGCCCGACACCTTGTACGTGTTCTTGTCGAACTTGCCGCCGGCGTGCAGCACCGTCATGGCCAGCTCCACCCCGGGGAGCCCCTCGGTGGGGTGCACGTCCACGGGGATCCCGCGCCCGTCGTCCTCCACCGAGATGGAGTCGTCCGGGTGGATCGTCACCGTCACGCGCTTGGCATACCCCGCCAGCGCCTCGTCGATGGAGTTGTCCACCACCTCGTACACCAGGTGGTGCAGCCCGCGCGCCGACGTCGACCCGATGTACATCCCGGGGCGCATCCGCACCGCCTCCAACCCCTTGAGCACGGTGATGTTCTGGGCGCCGTACTCCCCCCCCGCCCCGCTCTCCGCTGCGCTGCGCTGTGCCATGTCGTGGTCTGCGTGTTGGGACGCGTCCCGCCGCAGGCGCCGCCCCGGACGGGACGCCCCGCTGGCCCGGAAACACAATCCCCCAATGTAACGGGTGCGATCCCGGGAATCAACCGTCGGGGATTCAGCTAAAGCATTCTCTCACAACGACTTCCAATCGGGCGCCCCCCTCGGGTCGCCCCCCGCCCTACCACGCCACCCACCGCAGCCGCGCCACCGGCGGACGCGCCGGATCCCCGTTCAGCGCCTTCAGCAGCTCCCGCTCCATCAGCGACAGTTCCTGCATCCAGGCGTGCGACCGCACCCGCACCACCAGCGTCCCGTCCCCCTGCAGCCGCACCGGGTCGGTCACCTCCGCAATCTGCGCCCCCACCAGCGACGGCCACGCCGGGATCACCCCGGCCTGCGCCACCCGCTCGGTCAGCCCCGCCCGCGCCAGCACTGCCGCCAGCACCTCCCCCACCGACGCCGGCTTCCGCCGCTCTCCCGCGCTCACGACACCACCCCCGCCCGCATCGTCCGCCGCTCCAGCCGCGTCCACGCCGTCGGCACCTCCTCCCCCCGCGGCACCACCACCAGCAGCTGCGCCGCCGGCGCCGCGTCCAGCAGCACCAGCACCCGCGCCGCCCGCCCCGTGTCCAGCTCCGCGAACGGGTCGTCCAGCAGCAGCAGCGGCGGCGCCCCCAGCGCCGCCGTCATCGCCGCCAGCTCCACCAACCGCAGCGCGATGGCCGCGCTGCGCTGCTGCCCGTTCGACCCGAAGGCGCGCAGCTCGCGCCCCCCCAGCCGCAGCGCCAGGTCGTCCCGGTGCGGCCCCACCAGCGTCACCCCCCGCCGCAGCTCCGCCTCGCGCTGCTGCGCGAACGCCGCCGCGTAGTCCGCGTCGCCGCCGGCGTATTCCATCGTCACCGGGGCGTCCTCCCCGATGGCCGCGCAGGTGTCCGCCAGGCGCCCCGCATGGCGAGCCACGAACGCCCCGCGCGCCGCCGCCAGCACGCCGCCCGTCTCCACTAGCACCGGCTCCCACACCGCCGCCTCCGCCGCCACCGTCCCCCGGCTTCCGCGCGCCCCGGCGCGCACCCCGGCGCGGAGCACGGCGTTGCGCCGCTCCAACGCCCCCCGGTACCGCTGCAGCGCCGCCAGGTACCCCGGCACGGTCAGCGACAGCAGCACGTCCAGGTAGCGCCGCCGCTCCCCCGGACCGCCGGCCACCAGCGCCACGTCCGCCGGCGAGAACCCCACCGACGGCACCGCCCCCAGCGCCGCCGCCAGGCGCGGCGCCTCGACGCCGTCCAGCGTCACCCG
>JAGWYS010000282.1 GCA_018969225.1 Gemmatimonadota bacterium
AAGAAGAAGCTCCCGCGCGCCGGGTTGATCAGCATGGTGTTCTTGCCAAACCACCCCAGCCCCGCGCGGCGCGCCAGGTCGCGCTCCAGCAGCGGCCCGCTGTCCACGTAGGGGCGCCCGTCCACCGGGTGCCCCACCTGCGCCTGGAACCACGCGTGCAGCGTGCGCAGCTTCTCGCGCAGCACCTCGTGGTAGTCGTCGCCGCGCGCATAGCGCGCCACCGGGCCGGCGGGCTCCTTGCCGCCGTAGTCCATGGCCACCACCAGCGCGTGCGTGGCCCCCGGGTGCGGGCGACGGCTGTCGCGCCGCAGCTCGGCCCCCGCGCCGTCCAGGTAGGCCATGGGGCCGTGGTGGCCGGCGGCCAGCCAGGCGTCAAAATGGGCCACGCTGTCGGGCACCCCCAGCGCCGCCACCCCCGCCAGGTCAAACCCCACCCCGTACGCCTGCGCCTTGAGGCGCTCGGTGAGCGTGGCGGGGTCCGGGGCGTCGGGCACGGTCAGGGTTGCCGTCCCACCCACCGGGCAAAGGCCACCACGTCCTCCGCCGGCGGCACCGCGGTTTCGCTGCCATACGCCGTGTACAGCCGCCACCGCGTGTACCCCAACGCCGGCAGCGGCAGGAAGGGGAAGCGCCGGTACCAGTGGCGGTGGCGGAAGCGCCACGCCACGCGCACCAGGTCCACCGCCAGCGGCGGCCACCGCAGCACGCGCCAATGCAGGGCGATCAGCAGGCGTATCCAGGCCATGCGTGAAATATACTTCACCCGGTCCCGCGCCCTGTTCCTCCCACCCGCTCCGACCATGGATTTCGCCGAGTACCAGCAGCTGGCCGCCCGCACCCTGGGGGGGAACCGCACCCACGAGCAGCAGCTCTCCAACGCGGCGCTGGGGCTCACCGGCGAGGCCGGGGAGGTGGCGGAGCTCATCAAGAAGCACCTGTACCATGCCACGCCGCTGGACGCTGACGCGCTGGTGAAGGAGTTGGGGGACTGCCTCTGGTACATCGCGGCCTTCGCCACGGTGCAGGGGCTGTCGCTGGACGACATCGCGCAGCGCAACATCGACAAGCTGCGCCGCCGCTACCCCGAGGGGTTCGACCCCGAGCGCAGCCGCAACCGCACGGAGTAGCGCCCGCCCGCTACGCGGGGGCCATGCCCCCCCCGTCCACGAAGCTGCGCCCGTCGAAGGGCACCCCCGCGCCCACCCCCAGCAGCGCGCAGGCGCTGGCCGCCACGTCGGCGGTGCGCTGCGGCGCCCGCGCCACCGGCACGTCCACCAGCAGCGGCACCAGCATCTGCTCGCGCCGCAGGGCGCCGTGCGTGGACACGTGCGTCACCGGCTCGAAGCGGGCGCGCAGGTCCCATCCCTCGCGCGCCGACACGATCACGTCGCCGGTGCGGGGGGCCGAGGCCAGCAGCGACAGCTGCACCACGGCGTCGGGGAATTCGGTGGCGGCGCATGCCTCCCAGGCGGTGCAGGGGGTGAGCCCGCGCAGCGTCCCCCCCAGCCCCAGCGGGTCGCCGTCGCGCACCAGGTAGTCCCACCGCGCCGTGCGCCCCTCGCCGTGGCGCACCACTTCCGCCGTGCCCCGCCCCGCATGGGTCACGCGCACCGTGCGCGCGTCGGGGGCCACCATGGCCAGCTCCACGCTGGGGCGCTGCAGCACGCCGTCCAGCAACCGCCCGGCGCGCGCGCCCAGCGCCGGCCACCAGGAGCGCGACCGCATGGACGGGTGCAGGTACAGCTGCGCCATGGCGTTCCCCCCCACCATCAGCGCCACGTCGGGGTTGCGCACCGACAGCTGCGGGTGCGCCAGCACGCGCCACCCGGCGCCGTCCAGCCACCCGTGCAGGTCGTCGTGGTGCGCCACCGGGGCGTGCCCGTGGTCGGCCACCACCCACACGTGCAACCGATCGCCCCAGCCGCCCGCCTCGGCGATGCCGCGCGCCGTGGCCACCGCCGCGTCCACGTCGGCCACCGCCTCGCGCACCCCGTCGCCAAAGGGCCCCTCGGCGTGGGCCCGCTTGTCGCCAATGGTGAGCGCCAGCACGGCGCTGCGCGGACGGGCCCGCGCAAACCGGCGGAAGAAGGCGCGCGTGGCCGCCTGCTCCACGCGACGCCATCCGGCCAGGTCGCCGCGAAAGTGCGACGGCGCGGCGCGCAGCATCCAGTACAGCGAGCGCCCCACGCGCCCGTGCGTGGCCCCGCGCGCCAGCATGCTCATCCCCGCCAGCGACGGCTGCGCCAGCTCCAGCAGCGTGGGGGGCTCGGCGTGCACATCGCGGTCCACATGCCAGATGTCGATGCCGGCGTAGCTGCGCGCCTGCGCTGGCGACCAGCGCAGCGTGCGCGCGCGGTCATACCAGCGGAGCCCCGGGAGCCCCACCGGCGCGGGGTGCCGCCCCATGAGGAACGGCACGTAGGCCGGACCGGTGACCGAGGGGAACACGGTGGACACCGGGTACAGCCCGCCGCGGGCGCGCAGGGCGGCCAGCGCGGGGACGCGCTCGGCGTCGATTTCCGCCGCCAGCAGCTCGGGGCGGATGCCGTCGGCCACCACCAGCAGGAGGTGGCGCCCCCCCTCTGCCGCCGGGGGTGGGGGGCCTCCCGCGACGTGCCCCGCGGCGCGCTGGCGCGTCGTCATGGTATCCGGGGCACGCGGCTGGCTATCATGCACAGCGCGGTCACCACCGCGCCCGTCGGATCCTGTCCACCGTCGTCGTCTCCCACCGTTCGTCCCCATGGCGAAGCCGCGTTCCACCACCCCTCGCACCGCCACCGGCAAGAAAGGGTCCCCGTCCGCCCGGCGGCAGGCCGAGCACGACTCCCGCGAAGGATACATGGCCCGCACCGAAGAAGGGCATCGGGCGGCGGGACGCACACCGGGCACGGCCGAGCCGCTGGTGTCCAGCGGGCCGCGCAAGGTGCGTCGCCACGCCCGGCTCATCGACGAGGACATCCGCGAGCGCCCCATGCTCACGGAGGACGAGAAGCTGCTGCAGGGGCCGGTGCGCGACCTGGGCGCCTTCACCCGCTCCGACCCGTGGCGCGTGATGCGCATCACCTCGGAGTTCGTGGAGGGGTTCGACGCGCTGGCCGCGGTCACCAAGGGGGTGGCCATCTTCGGCTCGGCACGCACCGGCCCCGACGACCCCATGTACCAGGCCGCGCGCGAGACCGCGCGGCTGCTGGCGCTGCAGGGGTTCTCCATCGTCACCGGCGCGGGGCCGGGGATCATGGAGGCGGCCAACCGCGGCGCGCGCGACGCCGGCGGCCACTCGGTGGGGTGCAACATCGAGCTCCCCTTCGAGCAGGGGAACAACCCCTACGTGGACACGCTGGTGAACTTCCGGTACTTCTTCGTCCGGAAGACGATGTTCATCAAGTACTCCAACGCGTTCCTCATCTTCCCCGGG
>JAGWYS010000283.1 GCA_018969225.1 Gemmatimonadota bacterium
GGGCGCGTGGAAGGTCCCCGGGGTGAGCGCCGTGCGGAACGAGGTGACGGTGCCCCCCTGACGGCGGGACGGCGCCGCGCGCCGGTGGTCGGAGCCGTAGAATAGGGGCGCCGATCCCCCCGGGGCGCCCCGCCCTGGCGCGCCCTCCCGTTTTCGCCGGAGCCTCCCCATGACGCACCCCCAGCCGCTTTCCGCCCGCCGCGCCCTGCTGGCGGCGGCGTTCGCCGCCCTCGCGCCAATGGCGTCCCCCGTGCGCGCGCAAGGCGCCGGCGCACAAAGCGCCGGCGCGCAGCGCCCCGCCGCCCCGGCGTTCCAGGCGATCTCGCTGCTGGGGGACACGCTGCGCACCTTCCCGCTCTCCGCCGCCACCCGCGCGCGCTACGAGGCGCAGCGCGACAGCGCGTGGCGCCGCTACCAGGCGGCCCCCGGGGACCTCGACGCGCTGGTGTGGTACGGCCGACGCCTCGCCTACCTGGGCGAGGTGCGCGAGGCCATCGCGGTGTACTCCCGCGGGGCGGCGCTGGCCCCCGACAATCCGTGGATCTACCGCCACCGCGGGCACCGCTACCTGACGGTGCGCGACTACCCCGCCGCCATCCGCGACCTGGAGCGCGCCGCCGCGCTGGTGGCGGGCAAGCCCGACCAGGTGGAGCCCGACGGCCAGCCCAATGCGCGCAACGTCCCCATCGGCACGCTCCACAGCAACATCGGCTACCACCTGGCGCTCGCCTACTACCTCAACGGCGACTACGCCAAGGCCGCCGAGGTGGCGCGCCGCGAGGTGGAGGCGGCCACCAACGACGACCGCCGCGTGTCGATGACCCACTGGCTGTACCTCTCGCTCCGCAAGCTCGGCCGCACCGCCGAGGCCGCGCGCGCGGTGGCCGGGATGCGCCGCGACATGGCGGTCATCGAGAACGACAACTACCACCGCCTGATGCTGCTGTACAACGGCACGCTCCCCGTGGACTCGCTCATGCCGCCGCAGGCGGGGAGCGGGATCGCCTCCTCCGGCGACGCCTCCACCGCGTACGGCGTGGCCACGTGGCTGAGCGTCAACGGGCGCGAGGCCGAGGCGGTGGCGATCTATCGCGGGATGGTGGCGTCCGGACAGTGGGCGGGCTTCGGCACGATGGCCGCCGAAGCCGAGCTGGCGCGGCGCGCCCGGGGAGGGCGATAGGCGCCACGCGACAGGCGTGAGGCGCGGACTCGGCGGGGGCGCGCGTCCGGCGTCTCCCGCATGGTCCGGAGCCCCGGAGGCGGTCACGTTGTGCGGAGGGGGCGCCCCGCACGGGGGCGCGCCGTCACCTCCACGAGGATCCGCCCATGAGCCGCGTCCAGGTCGTTCGCACCCACGAGCCCCGCCCTGCCCTCCCCGTCTTCTCCGAACTGTCGCGGCTGATGCAGGAGGTGGAGCGCCGCGCCTTCGCCCGCTTCCAGGGGCGGGGGCGGCGCGCCGGCTCGGCGCTGGACGACTGGACCGCGGCCGAGCACGAGGTGCTGGGGTGGCCCGCGGCCGAGGTGAAGGAAGTGGACGGGCGCTACGAACTGGCGGTGACGCTCCCCGGCTACGCCGCCGGCGAGGTGGAGGTGGCGGCCACCCCGCGGGAGCTGGTGGTGCACGCCTCCACCGCCGCGCGCGAGGAGCGTCGCACCCGCGGCGGGGACGAGGGCGCGGACGGGCACAGCCGCGTGCTGTGGAGCGAGTTCGGCAGCGACGACGTCTACCGCTGCTTCGCGTTTGCGGCCCCCATCGACGTGGAGCAGGTCACGGCGCGACTGGAGAACGGGATGCTGCGGGTGCGGGCGCCGCGGGCGTCGTGAGCGCGCCCGCCCCGCCGGCGCGTGGCGGCGGCTCCGCCAGGGCCCGGCGGATCGCCGGTTCCAGCGTGAGGGGGCCGATGGGCCCCATCACGCGGTGCCGCACCCGCCCGTCGCGCCCGATCAGGATGGACGTGGGATACCCCGCCACCCCCCCGAGCGCCTGCACCACGTCGGGCCCCACGATCGCCACCGGGTAGCTGATCCCCCGCTGGGCGAGGAAGGCGCGGACGGCGGCGGGATCGCCGCGATCCACCGAGGCGCCCAGCAGCGTGAACCCGGCGGCGCGGTGCCGCCGCCACGTCTGCTCCAGCAGCGGCATCTCCACCCGGCAGGGGGCGCACCAGGTGGCCCACACGTTCACCAGCACCACTTGCCCGCGCAGGGCGGCCAGCGACAGCGGCCGCCCGTCCAGCAGCGTCACCGCCATGGCGGGGACATCGGGGTCACGCGTGCGCACCCCCAGCAGCGCCCCCACGTGCGGCAGCAGGCGAGGCGCCGCCCACAGCAGCACGCCCCAGAACAGCAGCGTGGCGCCACGGGCGCGCACCCACGCGAGCCCCCGGCGCCACCCCGCACCACCCGGGGGGAGCGCCTCCCCCGAGCCCATCCCTCAGGGCCAGGGGAGCGTGATCACCGGGTAGCGCGGACGCTCCGCCGGCACGTCGTCACCGGCCAGGAACCGGGCGATGTCGCGGCGCATCGCCGCCCCGTGCGCCCGCGCCGCCGCGTCCGCGGCACCGGCGGCCGGCGACGCGAGCCGCGCGTCCAGCGCGCGCAGCTGCGCCTGCACCTGCGCGCGCACGTCGGGAAGCGCCTGCCGGTCGCCGGCCAGGTCCAGCATCACGTCCAGCGCCGCGCGCTGCGCCGCCCGCTGCACGGCCCGCTCCGACGGGGTGGCAGCCGGCGCCGCCCACAGGCGCCGCACGATGGTGCCCAGCACCTCGTCCAGCGACAGCTGCCCGGCGTCGCGCGCCTGCTGCAGCACCAGCCGCGCCGCGCGCTCGCGGTGCAGCAGGTACCCCACCACCTCGTTGGCCAGCCCCCCCGCCAGCGTGACGGCGTCGAACATCGTCCCGCCACCGCCGTCGATCCACATCATGTCGGTGTTGAACCCGGGCGCCGGCGGCACCATCAGCCGCTGCACCCGCTCGGGAACCGTCAGCTCGGCGGGGGCCAGCGCGTCCAGCGCCATCCCCAGGGCGCGCCGCTGGTCGGCCGCCGGCAGCACGCGCGTGGGCACCTGCCCGTCGCCGCGCATGGCGAAGGTGAAGTCCATCCCGCCCACGTACTTGCTCACCGCCTCCAGCGAGTAGCGGTGGTGCAGGTACACGTGCGTGAAGCGCATGTTCAGCAGCGCCAGCGGCTCCCCCGGCTGGATGGCGCGTTCGTCGAACGCGGCCATCATGCGACGGCGCACCTCGGCGGTGCGCTCCACGGCGTCGAACATGGTGGTCCCCTCGTCCCACCGCGTCACCTGCGGGATGGACCCCTCGGGACCCGCGTACGTGTCGTTGATGAAGCGCACGTTGCGCGCGTTGCCGTCGCGCAGGATGCGGTCCAGCCCCGCCGCCTCGGCGGCGGCGTCGGGG
>JAGWYS010000284.1 GCA_018969225.1 Gemmatimonadota bacterium
CGCGGCGGGGGCGGCCGCGCTGGCGGCCGTGGTGCCCGTGGTTGCGGCGCTGTTCGCCCCCGCCGCGGCGCGCGGCCAGCCGGCGGCGGCGCGCACGGTGGAACCGCGCACGGTCCCGCCCCCCATGGCTGCCGTCAGCGCTCCCGTGGCGCGCGAGCTGTCGGGTGCGCGGGCGCGCGGCACGGTGGCCTTCGTGGAGCAGTTCTTCCGTCTGCCGGGCAACCGCGGCTTCGACGCGTCCATCGACACCGTGGCGGCGCTGCTGGCCGCCGCCGGCTACGTCCCCGAGGCGCGGGCCACCGCACGGGACCGCCTCACCTACCGCGTCGAGTCGCGCCCCATGGCGGCGCCGGCGTGGACGCCGGAGGATGCGTCGCTCACGCTCGAGGGGCGTGCCGCCCCGCTGCTGCAGTTCCGCACGAACCGCAACATGGTGGCCATCAACTCCTGGGCCACCCCGGCCGAGGGGATCAGCGCCCCGGTGGTGGACGTGGGTGCCGGCGCCGACGCCGACCTCGCCGGGCGCGACCTGACGGGGGTCATCGCGCTGGTGGACGGCGCGCTGCGCACCGCCTACCCGCGCGTGACGCAGCGCGGCGCGCTGGGGGTGCTGGCGGTGCAGCGCCTCCCCGCCTACAACCGTCCCGACCGCAACCCCACCGCCATCCAGTTCAGCAGCATCCCGCGCGACACCGTGCACCGCGGCTTCGCGCTGTTCCTCTCCGCCGCCGCGCGCGACAGCGTGCGCGCCGCCCTCCGTGCCGGCCCGCTGCGCGCGCGGGTGGTGGTGCGCGCCGCGTTCGAGGTGCGCCCCGAGCGCACGGTGGTGGCCGAGATCCGCGGCGCGCAGCGCCCGGGTGAGCGCTTCGTGTATTCGGCGCATGTGCAGGAGCCGGGGGCCAACGACAACGCGTCGGGCGTGGGGCTGCTGGCCGAGATGGCGCGCACCGCCGCCGTGCTGGTGCGCCGCGGCGTGGCCAATCCCGCGCGCACCCTCACCTTCCTGTGGGGCGACGAGATCCGCTCCACCGACCGGTTCATCAAGGAGGATAGCGTCCGCCGCGGCGGCATCCGGTGGGGGATGTCGCTGGACATGGTGGGGGAGGACACCGAGCAGACCGGCGGCACGTTCCTCATCGAGAAGATGCCCGACCCGTCGGCGGTGTGGGTGCGCGGCGAGGACCGCCACAGCGAGTGGGGCGGGCGTCCCATCGCCGTGGGGGACATCCGCGCGCACTGGTACAACGACTTCGTGCGGCAGCGGTGCCTGGACCGCGCCGCCGCCACGGGGTGGGTGGTGAAGGCCAACCCCTTCGAGGGGGGGAGCGACCACACGCCGTTCCTCACGGCGCGCATCCCCGCGGTGCTGCTGTGGCACTTCACCGACCAGCACTACCACACCGACCGCGACCGGCTGGAGATGGTGAGCGCCGCCACGCTGGCCAACGTGGGGAACTGCGCGCTGGCCACCGGGCTGCTGGTCACCGCCGGCACCCCGGCGGTGGCGCGCGCGGCGCTGAGCGAGCTCACCGCGGTGGCGGTGCGCGAGCTGGCCACCCAGCGCGCGCTGGCCGACTCGGCGGTCGCCGCCGGCGCTCCGGCGGCGGAGCAGCACACCATCCTGGCCACCTGGCGCGACTACTACGTGGAGGCGCTGGCCAAGGTGCCGGAGCTGACGGTGGACCCGGCACCGCTGGCGGCGGCGGTGACCGCCGCGCAGGAGTCGGTGCGGCGCGCGGCGGAGAAAGTGCTGGGGGGGCTGGGGGGGCCGGGGGGGCTGGACTAGCTGGACGGGCTGCACGGGCTGGACGGGCTGCACGGGCTGCACGGGCTGCACGGGCTGCACGGGCTGCACGGGCTGCACGGAGCGTCCGAGTGGGCCGCGGCCGTTGCAGGAGGAGAGATCGGGCTGGCTGGAGCCGTTGCCGGACGACTTCGCCGTATCCCGCCCGAGGGATGGGTCCCCAGGGGCGGCCCCCCTGCGGTGAGGGATTATTGCTGCGACCAAGGTGTTTTGCTGCAAGCGCCCGAGCGGTAGGGGGGCGGATCAGACCCGTGCGGATGCGCTTCAAGAGGCGGTAATCAGAGGAGGACCAGGGACTCCGCGGGAGGGGGTCCCTCGGTACAGCCTGGACCACGGAGCGGCGCCGACGCCCTCGACCCCCTGTTTTCGCTGCGTAACACCGCCGCCGACCAGGCGGCGGTCCGGAAGCGGGGTATGGCCGTCCCCGCTATCGGCACCACGCCGGCCCAATCTCCGCACGCCGCGAGACGCCGCAACGTCAGCCGCGCAGCGGACGCCGAGCGCCTTGCCGCATGCGTCGCGCGCATGCCAGCTCATCAGTCCTTCGATCACCCTCGCCGCACGCCCCTCGCCGACATGTCGCGCGCGCTGCATTCTAGGGGCGGCATCCCAACCCCTCCAACGCCGGAGCCCCGTCATGAACGTGTCTGACCTCCTCGCCCAGGCGGGCGGCCTGCAGTCCATCGCCCGCGAGCTGGGCGTCAATGAGCAGCAGGTGTCCAGCGGTGCCGCCGCGCTCCTCCCGGCGCTCATGGGCGGCTTCCGCAAGCAGGCGCAGGCGGGGGGGGGTGCCAACGCGGTGGCCGAGCTGCTCGGCTCGCTGGGCGGCTCGGGGCTGCTGGACAACGTGCTGTCGCAGCATCCCACCGACGTGGCGCAGGGGAACGCGCTGCTGGGCACCCTCTTCGGCTCCAAGGAGGTGAGCCGCGCCGTGGCGCAGGGCGCCGCGCAGCAGAGCGGGGTGGACCCGGCGCTCCTCAAGAAAATGCTCCCCATGCTGGCCATGGCGGTGGGCGGCATGATGATGCGCCAGCAGGCCGGCGGCGGCGCGTCCCAACCCGCGGGCGGGGCGCTGGGCGCACTGGGCGGACTGGTGGGCGGGCTCCTGGGCGGACGCGGGGCGGCCCCGGCAGCAGGTGGCGCAGGGCTTGGCGGCATGCTCATGGGCATGCTGGACCAGGACGGCGACGGCAATCCGCTGGATGACGTGATGCGGATGCTGGGGAAGTAGGCGCATGCCCCGGTTCCTGCGCGCTGCGGGCGCGCTGGCGATGCTGGCGGCGTTCACGGCGCCCGTGGCCCAGGTCACGGCGCAGGGGACGCCGCCCGCCAAGGCGGCGGCCCCCCTCAAGCCCGGCGAGCTGCGCCTCACCTACCTCGGCAACGCCGGGTGGGAGATCACCGACGGCAAGACCGTCGTGCTGGTGGACCCCTTCCTCACCCAGTTCGCCCGCTGGAAGCCCGGCGCCGCCCCCGAGGGCCCCGATCCGCAGGCGGTCTACGCCCCCGACACGGCGCTCATCAACGCGCACGTGTCGCGCGCCGACTACATCCTCATCACGCACGGGCACTCCGACCACGCGCTGGACGCCGGCTAC
>JAGWYS010000040.1 GCA_018969225.1 Gemmatimonadota bacterium
CGCGGTTCCTCATTGCGCGGCCAGCCGGCGGAGAGTCCAAGGCCGTGGTGGTCCACAACTGGGGGCGCGAGTTCCGCGAGCGCTTGCGCTCAGCCGGCGCGCCCTGATGCCCTTCATGTTGCGGCTGTTTCGCACGGTCCCCCTGCTGCTCGCGGCCGCCTGTCGCACCGCCCCCGACCCGCCGGCGGTGCCCCTGTACGACAACCTCGGCACCCATCATTACCGCATCGGCACCGCGGATTCCCTCGTCCAGCGCTACTTCAACCAGGGGCTCCGGCTCTACTACGCCTTCAACCACGCGGAGGCGATCCGCGCCTTCGAGGAGGCGGGGCGACGCGATCCCACGTGTGCCATGTGCCGCTGGGGGGTGGCACTCGCGCTCGGCCCCAACATCAACGCCGCCATGGATTCGGCCGCCGGCGCGGCCGCGTGGGCGGCCATCCGCGAGGCGCAGGCGCGCGCCGCTGGTGCTGGCGACCGGGAGCGCGCCCTCATTGACGCGCTGGCGGCGCGCTACGCGGCGGTGCCCCCCGCCGACCGGAGCGCGCTGGACTCCGCCTGGGCCGCCGCCATCGGCGCCGTGGCCGCGCGCTTCCCCGACGACCTGGAGATCGCGACGCTCCACGCCGAGGCGCTGATGGACTTGAGCCCGTGGAACTACTGGAACGCGGACGGCACGCCGCGCCCCGACACGCCGCGGATCCTCGCCACGCTCGAACGCGTGATGGCCGCGGATGCCGTCCATCCGGGGGCGCATCACTTCTACATCCACGCCGTGGAGGCGGTGGAACCCCAGCGGGCCATCGCGGTGGCCGAGCGGCTGGCCGGGCTGATGCCCGGCGCGGGGCACCTGGTGCACATGCCCAGCCACATCTACATCCGCGTGGGGCGCTACGCCGACGCCGTGGCCATCAACGAGCACGCCACGCACGCCGACGAAACGTGGATTCGCGACCAGCGCCCCGGCCCCGGCTTCTACCTCGCGGCCTACTACCCGCACAACTACGACTTCCTGGCCTTCGCCGCCAGCATGCTGGGGCGGAAGGCGCAGACGCTTGACGCGGCCGACCGCGACGCGGCCGCCGTCCCGCGCGAGCTGCTGGGCGCGCCCGGATACACCCTGCTGCAGCACCACCTCACCAAGCGGCTGCAGGCGCGCGTGCGCTTCGCGGCATGGGCCGAGCTGCTGGCGGAGCCCAAGCCCGCCGACACCCTGCGCCATGCGGTGGGGATGTGGCACTACGCCCGCGGTCGGGCGCTCGCGGCCACCGGGAAGGTGGCGGCGGCCGCCACCGAGCTGGCGGCGCTGCGTGCGCTTGCCACCGACGGTGCCCTGGCAGGCCAGCGCATGGAGTACAACAGTTCCGACGCCGTGCTTGGCGTGGCCTCCGAGGTGCTGGCGGGCTTCGTGGCGCAGGCGTCGGGAGACCCGGCGTCGGCCGTCGCCCATCTGGAAGCGGCCGTCCGTCAGGAAGACGCGCTCACCTATGGCGAACCGCCCGAGTGGACCGTCCCCCCGCGCCAGGAGCTGGGGGCGGTGCTGCTGGCCGCCGGCCGGGCGCGCGACGCGGAGCGGGCGTTCCGCGGAGACCTGGCCAAGTTCCCCGAGAACGGCTGGTCGCTCCGCGGGTTGGCGGCCGCCCTGCGGGCGCTGGGGAAGGCGGCGGAGGCAGCTGACGTGGAGTCGCGATTCCGGAAGGCGTGGGCCACGGCGGACCGGTGATTCCCCCCTACCCCTCCACGAAGTCCAGGTCGGTGCCGTACGTCTCCGACTGCCGCCACACCGCCAGCGCCGCCAGCAGCAGCGCCGTCCCCCCCACCGTGGCGGCCGCCCCCGTCATCCCGATGCGGTCGCGCAGCGCCAGGAACGCCAGCGTCATCGGCACCGCGGTGGCGCGCACGAAGGTGGGGACGCTCGTCCCCACCGTGGCGCGCAGGTCGGTGCCGAACTGCTCCACCGCCATGGTCACCATCACCGCCCAGTAACCGGTGGCAAACCCCAGCCACGCGTACAGCGCGTAGAACGCCGTGGGGGTCCGCGCCACGCCGGCGGCGTACGCCGCCACCCCCAGCGCGGTGAGCGCCAGGTACGCCATCACCGCCCGCCGCCGCGAGTGCAGCGCCTGCGACAGCAGCCCGCTGGTGAGGTCTCCCAAGGTGGTGGCGCCGTAATACGCCAGCACCGCGGTGCCGGCGGTGACCGCCCCCTGCACCCCCAGCGCCCGCGCGAACTCGGGGGCGAAGGTCACCAGCACGCCGGTGCAGAACCACACGGGCACCCCGATGGCGATGGCGCGCAGGTAGCGCCACGCGCGCGCCGGCGTGGCGAACAGCCGCAGCAGGTTCCCCCGCCCCGCCACCGCCGTCGCCGTGCGCGCGAACATCGCGCTGTCGCGCACCCGGATGCGCAGCAGCAGGAGGAGCAGCCCCAGCGTGCCCCCGATGGCGTAGGCCGTGCGCCACGACACCAGCGCCCCCACCACGGCCGCCGCCACCGCCCCCAGCACTCCCATGGTGGCCACCATGGTGGTGGCCGTCCCCCGTGCGTGCCGGTCCACCAGCTCTCCCACCAGGGTCAGCGCCGCTCCCAGCTCTCCCGCCAGCCCGAATCCCGCCACGAAGCGCCACAGCACGTACTGCGGGAGCGAGGTGGCGGTAGCGTTGGCCAGCGTGGCCAGCGAGTAGAGCGCGATGGAGCCGTACAGCACCGAGCGGCGCCCGCGCCGGTCCCCCAGCATCCCCCAGAGCACGCCCCCCAGCATCATCCCCGCCAGCTGCGTGTTCTGCAGCAGCGCCCCCGCCTCCAGCGCCGCGGGACCGTCGGCAATCCCCACCCCGCGCACGCTGGCCACCCGCACCACCGCAAACAGCAGCAGGTCGAAGATGTCCACGAAGTACCCCAGCCCCGCGAGCACGATGGCGCTGCGGGCCTGGCGCAGGGGGACGAGTTCGGGGGGGGAGGTCACGGCGCGTGCAGTTTGCGGTACCGGTGCGGGGGTGGCAAGGCGGCCCCGCGGCGATCCAGGGCGCCGAGGGGTGCAGCCCCGGGAGCGTTTCGGCGGATTGGTGGCACCGCGAGACGGGGGCCATTGAAAACCAACCGGTTGGTTTGTTATATTCCGTGCATGGGACGCCCCCCCTCCGATCTTCCCCGCCGCGCGGTCCGCGCCGCCATCGACCTCGCCGCAAAGGACGGCCTGCGCGCCGTCACCTTCGACGCCATCGCGGCGGCCGTGGCTGCCTCCAAGGGGGCCGTCATGCACCACTTCCCCACCCGAAGCGCCGTGGTCGAGGCCATGGTGGCGGCGCTCGTCGCCGACCATCGGTCCGCCGTCCTGGCCGCCTGCGAGCGCGATCCCCATCCGATCGGACGCTTCGCCCGCGCCATCCTGCGCGTGGCCACCTCAACCGCCGGCGCGCCGCTGGAGCGCGGCTTGCTCGCCGCCTTGATCGAGGAACCCGCACGCGCCGACGCCCTACGAGACCACTACCGGTGGTGCCGCGACCAGCTGGCGCTCGACGGCATCCCGCCCGTGCACGCAAGCCTGGTGCTCCTGGCCAGCGACGGGCTCTGGCTCGCCGAGCTGGCGGACCTCCCCTCGGTCGAGCCGCAGCAGGTTGACAGCGTGCTCGACGCCCTCGAGGCGCTCACGCGCACCACGACCCCCCTCCTCTGATCGCACCATGGACCCCCTCTGGCTCTCCATGGACCGCCGCCAGGCGATCCTCCAGCTCACCGCGCTCGCGGGCCTCGTCCGTGGCGAGGGGCGACGCGCGCCGGCGCAGCAGCGCCCCGGACGCGTGGACCGTGTGGACGTGGCCGTGATCGGGGCGGGGTTGGCCGGACTGACTGCCACGCGTCGCCTGCAGGCCGCCGGCCTCACGGTCCGCCTCCTGGAGGCCCGGGCACGCGTTGGCGGACGCGTCCACTCAACCGCCCTGACGACGGGGCACCTGGTGGATCGCGGCGCGCAGTTCGTGGGTCGCGACCACGCGCGTCTCATCGCCCTGGCCGCCGAGGCGCAGCTGCCGCTCGCCCCGCTCTTCAAGACAGGTGAGACGCTCCGCGTGGAGCCCGCGGGAGGCCCCGTCGTGCGCCAAGCCCGCGACGCCAGCCCCCTCGGCTGGCTTCGCCTGCTCGACGCCGCCCAGGCCCTGTTCCGGCTCGACTGGGACATTGACCGGCTGGCCCCGGCCGACCGCGCCACGCTCGACACCCAGTCAGCGCACGCCTACGTCTCCGCGCGCACCCTTCGCAAGGACACCTTCGCCGCGTTGGCCGCACCGGCGGCCAACGAGCTGTGCGTCCCGCTCGATGAGATCTCGGCCTACGAACTGCTTCACCAGCTGCGATCGGTCGGTGGCGTGGACGCCACGCGGGAGACCGAGCAGGCATTCCTTCCCGGAGGCGCGGCGGGGCTGACGGCGTACCTGCAGCGTCAGGTGGGCGACGCGCTCGTGCTGAATGCCCGCGTCACGCGCGTGGCCCGCGTGCCGGACGGTGTCGCCATCGAGTCCACCGCCGGGAGCGTGCGCGCGCGTCGGGTCATCGTGGCCGTGCCCCCGCAGCTGTACGGCGACATCGGCGTCCTGCCGTTGCTGCCGGCGTCCTGGCGACCGGCGCTGGCCGGCATCCGCCCTGGGGCCGCCATCAAGACCGTGCTGGTGTACGAGCGCCCATGGTGGCGCGCGGCGGGGCTGTCCGGCACGGTGGACAGCCCCGCCCATCCGTTTCATTCGGTAGTGGACGGCTCCCCACCCGACGGGAGTGCCGGCGTGCTGGTGCTCTTCACCACCGGCCGCGCCGCACGGCGCCTGTCCGGCGCGACGACCGAGGAGGTCCGGGTGGGCCACGACGGACAGTGGATCCGGCGCGTCTTCGGTCGGAGCCACCCCATACCCGTGGCGGGATGCTCCGTGGACTGGAATGCTGATGCGCTGAGCGTGGGCGGCTACGCCAGCCGCCGAGGCATCGGGGGATGGTTGGCGGCACCCGATCTCTTCGCGGCGCGGCCACCGCTGCACTTCGCGGGCACCGAGACCGCCACGCAGTGGCGGTCATTCATGGAGGGTGCGATTGCATCGGGCGAGCGGGCTGCCGACGATGTGCTGGGGCGGTCGGCAACGTCGCTGTCCGCACGGGGGATTGGATGATCGCGGCCCGTCTGGCCGAGACTATATTCAGGTTGCGTCGCCCACAGAGGCCATTCATGAACTGGCACGAGTACATTACGGTCGATCCACACGTGTGTCACGGTCAGGCCTGCCTGCGCGGGACGCGCATACCGGTTGCCGTCGTGCTGGCGAATCTCGCCGCCGGGCTCGGCACCGAGGAAATCCGGCGCAGCTATCCTGCCCTCTCGGCCACCGCGATCGGAGCCGCCCTCGCGTATGCCGCCGACCTCGCTGCGGAACGGGTGGTCACCCTGCCGCCCGCACCCACCAACGCGGCGTAGCGATGGGGGCGGCGCCTCGCCTGCAGTTCAAGATTGACGAGAATGTGCCGGTCGAGGCACGCTCTGGCGGGTAACCCCTCACGCCAGAAGCCGCGCGCGCTCCTCGCCTGACGGCAGCAGGCACCGGGGCGCCACCAGCGTCAGCCGGCGGCGGGCAATGGCGGCGTACACGGCATCGCGCACCGGCGCCGCTGGGCGCCTTGCGCGTCGTGCCGGCGCATGGGAAAACGTGCCGTTCGCGAGGTTGGCCACCCCGGTGGCCACTGGAAACGGGCGCGGCAGCGCGTACGGCACGCTCAGGAACGGGACCGATATCAATACCAGGACGCCGGCCACAAGGGCGCCCGTGCAGTCGATCCAGAGCAGGCTCGGGAGGACACCCACCGACCCGCGTTCCCGCATCAGGCCCGTGAACGCCACACGCGAGGATGGCGACGACCGTGTACCACGGCGACCACGGTGACCCGTTCATCGCGGACGACGAAATACACCTTGTACGGGAACCGTCTCAACAGGGCACGCCGGAGGTCGCGATACACCAGCGGAAACATCGACGGTTCGCGACCGATGGCGGCGAACGTCGCATCAACCGCCCGAAGAAACTCCAGGCCCACCCCGGGTGCCTGTTCCTCATACCAGCTCGCGGCCTCTGCGAGATCCTGTTCGGCCAGCGGCTGGACCTCCGGGAACGTCACCGCGTCAATCGGTCAACAAGTCTGGCGCGCACGGTGTCCCAGGACACCCCGCCCGACGGGTTGGCATCCAACTCCGAAAGGCGACGGTCGAGCTCGGCGCGCTCAGCGTCCGTGAGAGGGAGCGTCACCGCATCGGCATCCTCTGCGATGCTGTCCCAGATGTCCTCAACCAGCTGCAATCGCTCCGCGATAGTCAGGCGGCGATAATCAAAGGCGGTAGGCGGCTGCATGCGGTGGAAACTGCCACCGCCTCCCCATCAGGGGCAAGGTGACCGTGAGAACCGCCCCCCTCAGCACCCCACGCAGCGGTGGTTGTTCTTCGCCCCCAGCGACTCCAGCAGCGCCACCGTGTCCAGATACGGCGAGATCCGCTGCACCGGGCCGTTGGCCATGTCCACCGTGGTCATCCCGTTCCGCGCCACCGCCTTCACGTCGGCACCCTTCGCCACGAGGTAGCGGATCATCTCGTTGTCGCCGCGCGCGGCGGCGTGGTGCAGCGGCGTGAAGCCGCTGTAGTCGCGCGCGTTCACGTCGGCGTGCAGCTCCTCCACCAGGTACCGCACGGCGGGCATCCACCCGTCGGGCACATGCCGGTGGTCGTTGGCGGCAAACCCCTGCCCGTACCCCACCCCCGTGGCCGCATGGATGGGGAGCACCCCCAGCCCCCCCTCGGGCACCGGCGGCAGCCCTGACGGATCGGCGGTCGGCGCCGCCGCTGCCGCCCCGGGACGGCGCGCGCGCGGCGCCGGGCGGATGGTGCCAATGGTGGGGTCGGCCCCCGCCGCCAGCAGCAGCGTCATGGCCGGCACGTCGGTGGCGTACGCCGCCCGGAAAAACGGCGTGGCCCCCGCGAACTCCACCCGCAGGTTGTCGCGGTTGTACGTGGTGTACCACAGCGACCGCACCAGGCGGACGTTGGGGTTGGCCCCCGCCTTGAGCAGCGCCGCCATCGTCCCCAGGTAGTCGGTCTGCTGCTGCAGCTGGTACGCGGGCTGCGGCGTGCGCGACGTGGGCGCCCACTCCTTGTTGAGCACCGCGTACAGCGGCGTGGCCCCCGCCTCGCTGGCCAGGTTGGGGTTCCCCCCGGCCGCCAGCAGCTGCAGCACCAGGTCGTACTGCCCGTTGATCGCCGCCATCAGCATCGGCGACGTGCGGTCCCCCGCACTCAGCTGGTTCACGTCGGCGCCCGCGGCCAGCAGCGCCGCCACCACCTCCCGCTGCCCCTCGCGCACCGCCAGGTGCAGTGCGGTGAGCCCCCCCTGCACCCCCAGCAGCTCGGTGTACCCGGGGGAGTCGTCGTCCAGTCCCGGGCCGCCCTGCGCCGCCAGCCGCGCCTCCTCCGCTGCATTGGCCGCCACCACGGCGGCCAGCGCCGCCGAGTCGGTCCCCATCCGTTCCACCTCGCGCGCCGCCTGCACCGCCACCTGCACGCTGCGCGGGTCGGGGCGCCACCCCGGGTCGCCACCCTTCCCCTGCGCCTCGCGCCGCTGCGCCAGCACGGCGTTGCGTCGCATCTTCGCCTGCCGGTCCTGCGCCGCCAGCGCCATGGGATCCACGGTGCGCCCCACCAGCCGGTGGTTGGCCCCTGCCGCCAGCAGCTGGCGCACCGCGAGCACCCGCCCGCGCTCGGCCGCCACCATCAGCGGCGTCTGCTCCAGCCACGGTTCGGTGGCGTCCACTGCGGCGCCCCGCCGCAGCAGCGCGCCAATCACCCCGGTGTCCCCCGCCAGCGCCGCCACGTGCAACGGCGTGGCCCCCTCGGCGGTGCGCCCCGCCACGTCGGCGCCGGCGCGCAGCAGCACCCGCGCCACCGACGCCTGCCCCTGCCGTGCGGCCACGTGCAGCGGCGTGTGCGCCCCCACCCGCGTGGCCGCCGCCAGCGACGCCTTCGCGCGCAGCAGCACGACGGCCATCGCCGAGTCGCCGTGGAACGCCGCCCAGTGCAGCGCGGTCATGCCGTCCCCCTGCGCGGCGTCGGCGCGTTCCCCCTGCTGCACCAGCGCGCGCACCGCCGCCAGGTCGCCGCGCATGGCGGCATCGGCCACCGGCGCCGCGGGAGGAGGCGCCTCTACGGGCGGCAACACCGCCGGCACCCACGCCAGCGCCAGCGCCCCCGCCCACCGCGCGGGGCGCCACCACGTCATCGGACCGCGTGCAGGCCGCATCGTCGTCTCCCCCGGCATCAGAAAGCCAGCGTGCCCGTGCTGTCGCCGAACTGCGCCACGTCGTCCATCCCCAGCCGGTGCAGCAGCGTCAGCATGGCGTTGGCCATGGGCGTCCCGTCGGGCGCCTTCACGTGCTGGTTGCCGGCATGGCGGCCGTTCGCGCCCCCCATCACCAGCAGCGGGCACCGGCGATGGTTGTGCGTGTTGCCGTCGGCCATCGGCGAGCCGTACACGATGGCCGTCTTCTGCAGCAGCGGCGTGTCGCCGTCCATGGTGGTGTTGAGCTTCTCCAGCAGGTACGGCAGCAGCCCCACGTGGTACTTGTTGATCTCGGCGAACTCGCGCACGCGCTGCGGGTTGTTGCCGTGGTGCGACGCCGGGTGGAAGCCGGTCATCACCCCGCTCTCCGGGTACGTGCGCGACGAGGCGTCGCGCCCCAGCTTGAAGGAGAACACCCGCGTCATGTCGGCCTGCAGCGCCAGCACCTGCAGGTCGAACATCAGCCGCACGTGGTCGCCGAAGGAGTCGGGGACCCCGGCCGGGGCCCCCGCCAGCTCCCGCTCCTCGCCGCTGCGGTTGCGCGCCTCCACCTGCTGGATGCGCCGTTCGATCTCGCGCACATTCTGCAGGTACTGGTCCACCCGCTGCCGGTCGGCGGCGCCCAGCTCGCGGCGCAGCTCCGCCACGCGCCCGGTGATCCAGTCCAGCACGCTCCCCGTGCTGCGCGTGCGCGCCGCGCGCTCGGCCGGCGTGCTCCCCACCCCGAACAGCTGCTCGAACGCCACCCGCGGGTCGCGCACCATGGGCAGCGGCTCGGTGGGGGACGCCCAGCTGATGGAGTCGGTGTACAGGCACGAGTAGCCGTACGCGCACCCGCCGGCGCGGTCCAGCGGCTCGATGCACAGCTGCATCGACGGGATGGGCGTCCCCTGCCCGAAGCGCCGCGCGTACAGCTGGTCGATGGAGGTCCCCGCGTGCACGTCCGACCCCTCGGTCTGCGTGGGGTGCGCCTGCGTCAGGAACACCGCGCTCGACCGGAAGTGGTCCCCGCCGATCTCCTCGGGCTTGTACGCCTCGGCCATCCGCACGTCGGTGTTGCTGATGATGGACAGCGTGTGCCGCCACGGCTCCAGCGGCGACAGCGAGGTGCCGGCCAGGTTGAACGCCGACCCCGTCTCGCGCGGCGACCAGAGGTGCTCGGCCTGCCCGAAGGGGCTGCACCCGGCCGCCCCGTGGACCATTTCCATGAACAGCACGCGAGTGGGGTCGCCGGCCGCGGCCAGCGCGCGGGCGGCGCGCCCCACGGGGCGCATCGCCTCCAGCTGGGGGAGCGCGATCATCGCCCCCATCCCCTGCAGGAAGGTGCGGCGGTCCAGCGGCGAGCGGGGAATCAGCGGCATGACGGGCGCCTCAGCGGAGGGCGGAGTTGGGAACCGGCGCGGCCGCCACCTCGGGCGGCCGCTGCATGCGGAAGGCGGGGGTGCGCACCACCCCCAGGATGTACGCCGACATCCGGTGCTGCTGCGCGCCGGCGTCTCGCACGATGGCGCGCACTGCCGGCATGTCCTGCGCCTCCACGCGGCGCCCCAACGCGTAGGCCATGAGGTTCTGCGTGAAGGTGCGCAGCAGCACCTCCTGCCGGCGCAGCAGCGCGTCGCGCAGCGCGGGGAGCCCGGCCGCGGGGGTGCCGTCCCACAGCTCGGTGCGCGCGTCAATGGGCATCCCGTTGTCGCGCACGCGCACCCGCCCCGTCACGTCGAACCCCTCCAGCGCCAGCCCGATGGGGTCGATCATCCGGTGGCACGACGCGCACGTGGGGTTCTTGCGGTGCTCGGCCATCCGCTCGCGCACGGTGAGCAGCCGCCCCCCCGACGCCCCGGGGGTGGCCTCCAGGTCGGGGACCCCCGGCGGCGGGGGCGGCGGCGGCGAGTGCAGCAGCACCTCCATCACCCACTTGCCGCGCTCCACCGCCGAGGTGCGCATGGCATGCGAGGTGAGGGTGAGGACGCTGGCGTGCCCCAGGATCCCGCCGCGCGTGCTGTCGGGGTAGCGCACCTGGCGGAACTGCGGGCCCGCCACGCCGGGGATGCCGTAGTGCCGCGCCAGCTGCTCGTTGACGAAGGTGTAGTCGGCGCGGTAGAGGTCCAGCGCGCTGCGGTCGCGCCGCACCAGGTCGTCGAAGAACAGCTCGGTCTCGCGCTGCATCGCCGCGCGCAGCTGTTCGTCAAAGTCGGTGTACTGGCGGATGTCCGGCTGCATCTGCGCCAGGTCGGGGAGGCGCAGCCACTGTGCGGCGAAGCGCGTGGCCAGCGACGACGCCCGCGGGTCGGCGAGCATCCGCCGCACCTCGCGCTCAAGCCCCGCAGCGGAAGCCAGCCGCCCGCGCGCCGCCGCGTCGCGCAGCGCCGCGTCGGGGGGGGCGGCCCACAGGAAGAACGCCAGCCGCACCGCCAGCTCCTCGTCGCGCAGCCGGTACGCCGCGCCGGGGCGCGCGTCGGCGGGCGCCCGCTCGAAGCGGAAGACGAAGTCGGGGCTGGCCAGGATCCCCTCCAGCGCGGCGCGCACGCCCCCCTCGAACCCCGCCCCGCCGGCGCGCCCCCGGTCGTACAGCGACAGGAGCCCGTCCACATCCCCGGGGGTGAGCGAGCGCCGGTACGCTTCGGTCCCGAGGCGCGTGACGATGGACCGGGCGCACGCGCGGGCCTCGACGCTTTCCCCCGTGGCGTCGGCGGGGCGGCAGCGGAAGATCCGGCGGCGCGTGGCCGTCTCCGACACCCCCGTCACGCGCAGCGGCCCGCGCACCGTGAACTCGCGCAGGTGCGGCAGCTGCTGGAAGCCGTACGCCGTGGCGTTGGAGGTGCTGAACAGCGAGTACTTGAGCGGCGACACCAGCTCCTGCGACACCGCCTGGAACCCCGGCGGCACGAACGCCGCCGCCAGGCGGTGCGTCCCCGCCGTGATCCGCACCGGCTCGGTGGACATCGCCACCCCGTTGGGGTCGGAGGCGGCCATGAACCGGTCGATGTCCAGCAGCGCCACGCGCTCGCCGTCCACCGACACTTCCAGCCGCTCGCCGCGCGCCAGCCCGCCGGCAAAGGCGCCGGTGGTCTCGTGGAAGAAGTTCATGTCGAAGCGGTAGTCGCCGTCGGCCGCGAAGGTGTGCGTCACCGCGATCCCGCCGCGGGTGCCGTAGGGCGCCCCCGGCACGTGCTCCACCTGCGAGGTGAGCTTGGGGACCGTCCAGGTGGCCGACGCGGCGGCGGCGGCGGGGTTCCCCACCGCCAGCCAGCTCAGGTCGCTCGCGGCGCGCAGGTACGCGTCCAGCAGCGTGGGGGAGAGCGCCTGCGCGTCGGCGATGTTGTCGAAGCCGTCACTCTTGGTGTCGGGGGGGAGGTAGTTGGCCGCGTCCACCTCCAGCCCCAGCAGCGCCTGCACCGACGCGCGGTACTCCGCGCGGTTGAGGCGCTGGAAGGTGCGGTATCCCGGGTCGGGGTTGGCGGCGGCCGCCGAGTCCAGCTGCCGCTCCAGCAGCGCCACGACCGCGTCCAGCGTGTCCCCCTTGGGGCGCGGCGAGCCCGCGGGGGGCATCATCCCCAACCGCAGCTTGGCCACGATCTTCTCCGACACCTCGGCGGCCTCGGGTGCGCGGGCGGCGTCGTAGCCGGCCAGCGACAGGTTGCCGCGCCGCGCGGTGTTGTTGTGGCACTTGCCGCAGTACTGCGTGAGCACGCCCCCCAGCGCGGCGGCCGGCAGCGGGGCGGGGCGGGCGGCCGAGTGCCGTGGGGAACGCACCACCGGGTGCACCACCGGATGCACCGCGGGGCGCATGACCGGGGGCGTCACCGTGCGCGCGGCTGGGGGCGCGGGGGAGCGGCGCGGCGGCACCGCGAACGCCGTGAGCGACAGGGCGGCGCCAGCCAGGAGGGGAACCACGAAGAGCGTCCGCATGCGCGACCTGGAAAGGAACGGCGGGACGGGTGGGGAGCGCCGGCGACCACCGGCAGGAGGGACCGTCAAAGTTGCCGCCGGCGCACGGGGGTGGCAAGCACAGCGCCCCCCGCGCTCCGGGGCGCAGGGGGCGAACGGTGCCACGGGACGCGCCGGGCGGGCGCCCCCTACGCGCGCAGCTCGACCGTGCGCACCGTCAGCGCGGCGATCCGCTCCACGTCGGGGGTGATCCCCAGCCCGGGGGCGGTGCGCGGCACGATCACCTCCCCCTCGGGGGTCATCGTCCACTCGGGGTCCACCACGTCGCGCGTCCAGTAGCGGCTGGACGGCGACAGGTCCCCGGGGAGCGAGAAGTTGGGGAGCGACGCCAGCGCCACGTTGTACGCGCGCCCCACGCCGCTCTCGAACATCCCGCCGCACCACACGGGGATCCCCTGCGACTGGCAATAGTCGTGGATGGCGATGGAGGCGGTGAATCCGCCCACGCGCCCGGGCTTGATGTTGATGATGCGCCCCGACCCCAGCGCCACCATGTCCTCGGCGCGCTCCAGCGACGTGATGGACTCGTCGAGGCACACCGGCGTGCGCAGCGCGCGCTGCAGCGTGGCGTGCCGCACGAGGTCGTCCCACGCCAGGGGCTGCTCGATCATCATGAGCCCCAGCCCGTCCAGTGCCTGCAGCACGGGGAGGTCGGCGAGCGTGTAGGCGTTGTTGGCGTCGGCCATCAGGTGCGCGTCGGGGAGCGCGCGGCGCACCGCCTCCACGAAGGCCACGTCGCGCCCGGGCTCCACCTTGATCTTCACCTTCTTGTACCCCTGCGCCACCGCCGCCTCGGCCTTGGCCACCAGCAGCTCGGGGGCCTTCTGGATCCCCAGCGAGATCCCCACCGGGACCCGCACGCGCGTCCCCCCCACCAGCTCGGCCAGCGGCACGCCGCGCCGCACCGACTCCAGCCCCCACATCCCCATCTCCACCGCGGCCTTGGCCATGTTGTGGCCGCGGAAGTTCTTCTCCAGGACGGCGTGCGCGTCGCGCGGGTGCGCCAGCTCCACCCCCAGCAGCCGCGGCGCCACCCACGCCTCGATGGCGTGCCACGCGGTGTCGATGGTCTCGGGCGTGTAGTTGGGGGTCTCCCCCGCCACGCACTCGCTCATCACCGTCGCCCCGTCGGCGTCGGTGAGTTCGCACAGGAGGATCTGCCGCTCGGCCATCTCCCCCGAGGAGATGCGGAACGGCTCGCGCAGCGGGAGGCGGATTTCGCGGAGGCGGAGGCGGTCGAGACGCATGGACGGGATGGGAGGAAAGTCGGGGCGGCGCGGGGGATCGCGCCGGTCAGTGGGTGTCGAGGAGGTACGCCGTCCCCTCGGGGCCGCGCGTGATCCCCACCACGCGGCGCCCGGCGGCGGCGTGCGCCTGCACCGCCTCGCGCAGCGCGAAGCGGGCGGCGGTGGCGGCCACCGGGTCGGTGCGCACCATCGCCTCGTAGTCCGCGGGGAGGGGAAGCTGCCAGGGGGCCTCGGTCCGGGGGACCGTCGGCCCGTCCAGCCGCCACCGCGCCAGGAACCGGTCGGTGGGGATGGGCCCCATCAGGGGGGAGTCGGTGATGCCGTAGATGTTCTCCACGTACTCCGCGATCTCCGCCTTCAGCCGGCGCAGGTTGAACCAGGCGTTGCGCGCCACCAGCGGATCGAAGGTCCACACCATCTCGCGGATCCCCAGGGCGCGGCACCGGTCGGCCTGCCAGTGCTTGAGGCGCTCGGCCAGCCCCAGCCCCCGCGCCTCCGGCGCCACCGCCAGCATGTCCGACCAGTGATACAGCGCGCCGTCGCGCACCCCCACCACGCCGAAGACGAACCCGAGCATCCGCCCGTCGGGGGCGAAGGCGCCCCCCGCCACCCCGCCGGTCTTCTCGGCAATCAGCAGCATGGCCGCGGGGATCCGCTCCTTGAAGCCGACCCCCCAGGTGGCTTCCTGCATCACCACCGCCTGCTCGCGGTCTTCCAGCGTGTCCAGCGCACGCACCACCACCGCGGCGGGATCCACGGCGGGCGCGTCAGGGACGGTCACGGGCGAAGTCAGCGGAGGGTCTCCCAGGCAATGGACGCAATCTCCCCAAGCGCCTGCCCGGCCAGCACGGCCGGGTCGGGGACATTGGCTGCCACGTTGTTCACATACAGCGCAAAGGCGATTTCGCGACCGCTGCGCGTGGTAAAATAGCCGGCCAGCCCCTTGCCGTGGATGATCTGCCGGCGGTTGAGCGGGTCGTAGCTGCCGTAGGTGCCCGTCTTCGCGAACACCTTTCCGGCCCCGGGGCTCCCCTTCTGGATGGCGGCCAGCGTGCCGTCCACCCCCAGCGTGGGCATCGCGTCCTTGAACCCCGCGAACCAGGGGCGCCGCCACACCATCGCCAGGAACCGCGTCATGAACGCCGGGGCGAAGTACGCGTCGCCGCCGGCGCCATCCCCCTGCACCGCCCCCTCCAGGTCCAGCCCGTTCTTCCGCATCAGCTCGCGCGCGATGTCGAACCCGGTGCGCTCGCTGTCGGGGGCGGGGTCCAGCCCCGCCAGCAGCAGCGGGAAGTTGCTGGCGTGCAGGTTCTGGCTGGTCTTGAGGAGCACCCGCGCCTCCGCCAGCAGCGGCAGCGACACGTGCTCGGCCACCAGCAGCGAGTCCACGTACGACCCCCGCAGCGCCGCCGGATCCACCGGGCGCGTGGCCAGCCGCGCAATCGCCGACACCCCGGCGCCGCGCAGCGCCTGCGCCAGCACGATCTCCCCGAAACGGCTGGGGACCGGGACCACCCACCGCGGGTTGGACGGCGCACCGCGGGGGACGCGTCCCGTGATCACCAGCACCCGGTGGTCGCGGTTGGTGCTGTCCTCCACCATCCGCACCGCCGGCGCGGTGCCGCTGTCGGCGGTGACCAGGGTGGCCTGCACCGTGAGGTACGGCGTCTGGGGCCACACGCGCACCGCGGCGGGGGCGCCGGTGGCGGCCCCGGGGGTCACCACCAGGTCGATGACGTTGTCGTTGATCACCAGCGGGGAGAGCGTCACCCGGCTCCCCAGTTCGCGGCCGCCCTCCGGAAAGAGCGAGGCGTCCACGATCACCTGCCCCGTCACCCCGCGGATGCCGCGCGCCGCCACCTGCGCGGCCATCGCCTTGATGACCAGCAGCGGGTCGTCGGGGAGCGGCTGCCCGCCGTAGGAATGGTCCTGGTCGATGAAAGGGTAGGGGCCCTCGGGGCGCGCGCGCCCCGACAGGTTGGGGTCGCCGCTGGCCACCAGCACCAGGTCCCCTTGCACCACCCCCGCCACCACCGGCCCCGTGCGGTACACCCGCGTGCGGAAGCGGTGGTCGGGGCCCAGCACCTCCAGCGCGGTGGCCATCGTCACCACCTTGGTGGTGGAGCCGGGAACGAACAGCTGGTTCCGGTTGTGCGCGAACAGCGTGCGCCCGGACTGCAGGTCCACGAACTCCATCCCCCACGCCGCGTGGGCGAACTCCGGGCGCGCCATCACCTCGGCGATGCGCCGCGGCGGGGCGGGCTGCGCCCCGGCGGGTCCGGCGACCAACAGGGACAGTGCGACCGACGCCGCAAGCGCGGCGGGGCGCGGGTTCGACACGCGCATGGACAGGCTCCGAAAGTGTTGGGGCGCCGCGGGGGGGCGCCGGCGCGTGACCGGCCCCCCCCGCGGCGCGGGGGACAGCGCGCGACTCAGCGAATGCTGGGGTTGTTCAACCGCTCGACATCAGGGAGCGGCAGGCACTTGTTGTTGCCGTACGTGCCGCCCCCATTGGGGAACGGCGCCCCCGCCGCCGGCACCAGCGGCAGGTTGAAGCGGATCGTGTCGTACAGGCGGTGCCCCTCCAGGAACAGCTCGCGACGGCGCTCCTCGCGCACCTGCGCCTGGATCTCCGTCTCGACGGTCCCGGCGTAGGCGGGGAGGTTGGAGGCGGTGCGCAGCTGGTTGATGAGCTGCACCGCCGTGGCCCCGCCGGCCACCTCGGCGCGGATCAGCACCGCCTCCCGCCAGGTGGCCATCGGGATGGGGTCGTTCAGCGACCGGTACTTGTTCTGCACGAACAGCCGCACCGTGGGGAGCGAGCCGCCGCGCCCCGCGTCGGTCACGTTCACCCGCGGGTCCGCCACCCCGGCCACCGTCTGCGCCCGGAACTGGCTGTCCACGGTGACCGTGCCGTTGGTGTTGTTGAAGCGGAAGATGCGGTTCTCCGCGCGCCCCGCCGCCGCCGTGGTCTTGGCGGTGTACACGAACCCGGCGGGGACCAGCGCCGCATCGGCCGCCGCCTCGGTGCGCTTCCCCTGGTTGAGCCGCGCCCGCGCGCGCCCCACCAGCGCCAGGTTGCGCAGGTCGGCCGGCGCCCCGGCAGCGCTGATCACCCGCGAGAACCGTTCCTCCGCCAGCGCGAACACCGCCGCCGGCTGGAGCTCCGCCCCCAGGTCGAAGGCACAGGAGCAGAACATCTCCCCCATCAGCAGGTAGCTGTAGCCGGCGAAGGCCGCCGCCTGCGCCTGCAGCGTCGCGCGCCCCGGCACCTCGGCGTCGGTCCACTTCTCCAGCAGCCGCAGCGCCTGGTCGGCCTGGAAGCGCGCGATCGAGAGCGGGGTGTACACCCCGAACCCGCCGCAGCCGCCGGTGGCGTACAGCGTCGTGGCCGGGAAGTTCGTGCGCCGGTCGATGTCCCAGGTGGCGGCGTTCGCCTGCGCGTCGGCGAACTCATCGGCCAGCGTCCCCCCGGTGAGGATGAAGTTCCCGAGGGCGCACTCGAAGTCGGCCACCGCCCCCGCCACCAGCACGGAGGCGTTGGACGGTTGCAGCAGCGTCTGCTCCAGGATGCGGCTGGGCGCCTCGACCTCGAGGAGCGTGCCGCAGGCGGCCAGCCCCCCCGCCACCAGCGCCAGCGCGGCTGCCCGGGCGCCGCGCGCCCGGGGACCCGGTCCCGTGTGTCTCATGGCAGTCATCTCGCGTAGGGTGGGTGGGTCAGTAGGTGAGCGACGCGGAGATCAGCAGCTGCGCCAGCGGCGGCACCTGCGCCTGCTCCAGCCGCACGAACTGCTGCAGCGTGAAGAAGTTCTCCGGGTCGGTCCCGCCGTAGTTGGTCCACAGCGCCAGGTTGCGCCCCGACAGGGTGATCGATCCCGAGCGCGCCCGCACCAGGTTGGCCAGCCGGGGCCCCAGCTGGTACGCCACCGACAGCTCCCGGAGGCGCGTGAAGCTGGCGTCCTGGTACACGAAGTTCCGCAGGACGTTCGGCGACTGCACCTGCGCCACCAGCGCCGGGTCGTACTTCTCCGGCTCCAGGTTCGCCATGCACTGCCCGAACACCTGGCACCGCGCGCGGTCGTTGTTGTTGAGGGTCACGTTCCCCCCCTTGAAGTCGAACTGCGCGTACAGGCGCCACCGCTTGAACAGCGTGACCGTGGCGTTGTACGACCCTTCCAGGCTGGGGTCGGGGCGCCCCAGGAACACGCGCGGCGCGATCGGCTGCCCCGCCGCATTGAGGCACGGCGTGCTCCCCCCCTTGCCGTCGTCGCACTGCGCGTTGGTGGCCCGCTTGGTGACGGGGTCGAAGGTGGCCGACAGCACCCGGAAGTCGTACCACGACGCCACCGGGCGCCCCGGGATGTGCCGCTGCGCGCCGAACTGGATGTACTTCACCCCGTTCTCGTCCACCGGCAGCGGCAGGTTCCCCAGGTCCATCACCTTGTTGTCGTTCCGCGAGACGTTGAACCCGAGGTCCACGTTCACGTTCTCCCGGGCCACCGCGGCGTAGCGCATCGCCAGCTCCACCCCCTGGCTGCGGATCTTGCCGATGTTGATGAACCGCTCGCCGGCGAAGCCGGCCGAGGGCGCCACCGCCTGCGCCAGGATGCCGTCCTCGGTGTTGCGCCGGTACAGCGTGAACTCGGCGCTCAGGCGGTCCTGGAGGAAGGTCCCGTCGAAGCCCACCTCCGTCTCCTTGCCGCGCTCGGGGCGCAGGTCGGGGTTCCCCAGCGACTGCGGCGTCACCGCCGAGCCGCCGTTCCCGCCGGTGGTGGCCGAGTAGGTGCGCAGGGCGGAGTTGACCACCGGCTGCTGCCCCGTCTCGCCGTACGCCGCGCGCAGCTTGAGCTGGTTCACCCACGCGAAGGGGAACCAGGCCTCCTCGTTGATCACCCACGTGCCGGCCACCTTGGGGTAGGTGGTCCAGCTGAAGTCCTCGCCGAACGCGCTGTTGTTGTCCACGCGCAGCGCCGCGGTGAGGTAGGCGCGGTCGTTCAGGTTCACCTGGTGCTGGCCGTAGAAGCCCAGCGTGGCGTTCTCGAAGTAGTCCTCGCCGCCGAAGGTGGTGGCGGCCGCGTCCACCAGCGTGAGCCCGCCCGCCGGGAACCCCTCGCCGCGCGCCTGGAGCACGTAGGTCTGCCGCTTGAAGTACTGCGCGCCGAAGGAGGTGCTGGTCTGCAGCCCCAGCAGCTTCCGCTTGGCGGTGGCGGCGTAGTCCACCGAGGTGACCGACAGCTCCTGGCGGCGGGTGAGCTTGTTGCCGTTCTGGTCCACCGGGTTTCCGAAGAACTGCCGGTAGAAGGGGGCCATCCGCTCCGTCTGGTTCACGTTGTCCTCCCCCGTGAGGTCGTTGCCGACCACGAGGCGCTGCGTGAGCCAGGTCCCCACCCGGTGGTTCATCTGGATGGAGGCGGTGGTGCGCTTGACGTTCTGGTACTGCTTGAAGGCCCCCCAGAACGCCTCCGGCGGCGCCGAGAAGTAGCCGCGCCGCAGCTTCTCGGCGTCGGTCACCGGCGCCTGCCCGAAGTAGGCGGAGAACCACATCCCGCCGCCCGCCTCGAGGGGGACGTTGATGGTCTGCTGGGTGGTGTTGAAGGTGGCCTGGATGTCCAGCGACTTGTACGGCGAGATGGAGATGTTCCCCGACCCCGTCCACCGCGCCAGGCGGTTGGTGGGCTCGATCCCCTTGTCGTTGTCGTAGGTGGTGCTGAAGTTGTATTTCACCGCCTCGGTGCCGCCGTTGAGGGCGGCGTTGTACGACTGCGTGAGGCCGTTGCGGAACAGCTGGTTCCCGGCGGCGCGCTCCACCGCCACCGGGTTCCACGCAGCGATCGTCCCGTCGGGCATGCGGCGGTAGGTCTGGCCGATGCGCCGCTCCGCGTCCTGGAACCAGTTGTTCCCCATGCGGGTGTTCCAGGTGAACACCGGGCGCCCCGCCTTGCCCCGCTTGGTGATGATCTGGATGACGCCGTTGTTGGCCTCGGTGCCGTACAGCGTGGCCGCCGCGGGCCCCTTGATCACCTCGATGCTCTCGATGTTCTCGGGGTCGATGTCGTTGAGGCGCGAGATGACGCCCGAGGAGAAGAACTGCGACCGCGGGCCGGTGGAGACGTCGTTGGCGATGCGGACGCCGTCGAGGTAGATGAGCGGCTGGTCGTTGAGCGACAGCGACGCGGCGCCGCGGATGCGGATGCGGGGGCCGGAGCCCACGGCGCCGGAGCCGCCGGTGAGCACCACCCCCGGGGCGCGCCCGTTCAGGAGCGACGACACGTCGGCGGCCGGGGCGATGTTCTGCACGGCGGCGGCGTCGATCTTGGTGACCGAGTTGCCGATCGACCGCTTCTCTACCGGCTCGGCGGTGCCGGTGATCACCATCTCGCTCAGGCTGGTGAGCTGCTCGGTGAGGACGATGCGCAGGTCGCCGCGCCCCACGGTCACCAGCTGGGTGGCGGGCTTGAAGCCGATCCGCCGCACTTGCAGGGTGACCTGCGTCCCCGAGAGCCCGGTGAGGCGGAAGCCGCCGGAGGCGTCGGTGAGCGTCCCGATGGCCGTCCCCTGGACGAGCACCTGGGCGCCGTCGAGCCCGCGGAGGTTCTTGGCGTCGACGACGAGGCCGCTGACGGCGCCCGTCCCCTGGGCGGCGAGCGGGGCGGTGCCGGGGAGGAGGAGGGCGGCCACCAGGGCCAACCGCCGTCCGATGACGCGGGGTCGCGTCAACGCCGACAGGGGACTCAATGGCGGGCGAGAGGGGGGCATGCGTCGCCTCCGGGGGTGGGAGTTCGGCCAGCGGGGAAGGGGAGCTGCGATACAATACGGTATACAGTCCCGGGAACCGCTCCGCTAGTCCTCACCCGCCCACCGGCCCGTCTCCCTCACCCCCCTCCGCGGCGCCACCACC
>JAGWYS010000285.1 GCA_018969225.1 Gemmatimonadota bacterium
AGGGATTTCCCGGACCGGCGCGTCACGGTCGCATCACGGCGCTCCCCTTGCCCCCCGTCCCATGGCTCCCTCCGCCTTCTCCCCCGTCACCGTGCACGAGCGCGTCCGCTGGGCGGACGTGGACCTCGTGGGCATCATGCGCTTCAGCGCCGTGACCCGGCTGGTGGAAATGGCCGAACAGGAGCTGTGGCGCGCCGCCGGGATGCCGTACGCGGAGCTGTTCCGCGACCCGGCCGTGTGGCTGCCGCGGCGCACCCTGTCCATCGACTACCTGGCGCCGGCGCGCATCGACGACCTCCTGCACCTGGAGCCGTGGGTGGCCCGGTTGGGGACCAAGGCGATGACCCTCGCGTTCTCCGTGCGGCAGGCCGAGGGGGGGCGCGAGGTGGCGCGGGCGGAGATGGTGCTGGTGTGCGTGACCCGGCCGGCGTTCGTCCCCACCCCGCTCCCCGACGAAATCCGGGCGGCCTTCGCACCGTTCCTGCGCCCCCCCGCCGGGCCGCTGTAACCGGCGGTCGCCGTCGCACCGTCGGCGTCCCCTGGCGTCCCCGGTCGCCTCCTCAGGGCCGGCGGGGGTAGATTGGGGCATGAGCGACCCGACCGCCTCCAACGCCACCTACGTCCGCAAGGGCTTCGGCCTCAAGGCCGAGGTGCAGGACACGCTGGCCGCCGACTACACCGGCGCGCTGGTGGACCGGCTCCGCGCCGGTGACTACGCGCTCACCGCGGGCGCCACCACCGTGCGGCTGGCCCGCGAGTTCGGCTTCTGCTACGGCGTGGAGCGCGCGGTGGACTACGCCTACCAGACGCGCCGCAAGTTCCCCGACCGGCGCATCTTCCTGGCCGGCGAGATCATCCACAACCCGCACGTCAACGCCAAGCTGCGGGAGATGGGGATCGCCTTCCTGGCGGCCAGCGGCAAGGGGTTCGACTACGCCCCCGTGGCCCCGGAGGACGTGGTCATCCTGCCGGCCTTCGGGGTGACCATCCAGGACTTCCAGGTGCTCCGCGAGCTGGGGTGCGTGGTGGTGGACACCACCTGCGGCTCGGTGCTCAACGTGTGGAAGCGCGTGGAGGCGTACGCGCGCGACGGCTTCACGTCGCTCATCCACGGGAAGCACTACCACGAGGAGACGCGCGCCACCGCCTCGCAGGTGGAGAAGTACCCCGGCGGGCAGTACCTGGTGGTGCGG
Organism: Gemmatimonadota bacterium; assembly: GCA_018969225.1. GTDB lineage: Bacteria > Gemmatimonadota > Gemmatimonadetes > Gemmatimonadales > Gemmatimonadaceae > Gemmatimonas. Next base: position 1,194 of record JAGWYS010000285.1, read on the forward strand.
GACATGGCCGAGGCGGAGCTGGTGACGGACTACATCGAGGCGGCGGCGGGGCGCGAGGCGCCGCGCCCGTCGATCGGGCGCGAGGCGTTTCTGGCGCGCTTCGCCAAGGCGGCCTCCGACGGCTTCGATCCCGACCGGCACCTGGCGCGAATCGGGGTGGCCAACCAGACCACCATGCTGGCGCGGGAGTCGCTGGCCATCGGCCAGGCGGTGGGGGATGCCATGGCGCGCGCGCACGGCGAGGCGTACCGCGCCGAGCACTTCCGCACCTTCGACACCATCTGCAGCGCCACGCAGGACCGGCAGGACGCCGTGGTGGAGCTGCTGCGTGAGCCGCTGGACCTGATGGTGGTGGTGGGGGGCTACAACTCCAGCAACACCATCTCGCTGGCGGCGCTGTGCGCCGAGCAGGTGCCCACCTACCATCTGGCCGACCCCGACGAGATCGACGTGGCCGGCAACCGGGCCCGCTATCGCAAGCCCGGCCTGCACCACGAGGAGGCGGAGGTGGCCCCCTGGCTGCCGCGGACGGGGGCGCTGCGGGTGGGGATCACCGCCGGTGCCAGCACCCCCAACAACAAGATCGGCGAGGCGGTGGCCCGCATCTTTGCCATTCGCGGCGAGGCGCTGCCGGGGTAGCGGCGGCTGCCGTGGCGCGGCGGCCCGCATGGGGGGGCACGGGGTTCGCGTGTCTTCCGAGGAGCAACGCGCGGCCGGCGCAGCCCCGCGCGGCTTCCCTCCATTTTTCTGCGGAATCGTCTCCGATGGTCCGTCCCGTCACGGGTGGTGTCCGTCCCCCCCGCGTTCCCGTCTCGGTGGTTCGCGCGTCGCTGGCGGCCACCGCCGGCCTCATCCTGCTGGCCGCCTGCGGGGGTGACGCACTGGCCCCGGTCGTCGATCCGCCAGTCCGGGGCGACTCGCTGGCGGCGCTCCCGCGTGCGCTGACGGTCGTCGAACAGCAGGGGGTGCAGGCGTCCAACGCCTTCGCGCTCCAGCTGCTGCGGGGGACGGTGGGGGCGCAGCCCGGCAAGAACGTCCTCCTCTCGCCGCTCAGCGTGTCGATGCTGCTGGGGCTGACCGCCAATGGCGCGGCAGGCGAGACCGAATCGCAGCTGCAGCAGGTGCTGGGGTGGGGGAGCCGGTCGCGCGCCGAGGTGAATGCGGCGTACCAGTCGCTGCGCGCGTTGCTGCCGGCGCTGGACAGCACGGTGACGGTGCGCATCGCCAACGGGGTGTGGGTGCGGCAGCCGCTGGTGGCCGACACCGGCTTCGCGGGGGCGGCGCAGCGGCACTTTGCCGCCCCGGTGCTCCCGGGGACCACGCCGGCGGCGATGTTCGCCGCCGTGAACGACTGGGGCCGCCAGCAGACCGACGGGCTGGTGCCGCAGGTGCTGGACCAGCCGCCGCCGGACGACCTCATGATGCTGCTGGCCAACGCGGTCCTCTTCGCGGGGCGGTGGCGCGACGCCTTCGATCCCGCGAAGACCGCGACCGGGGCCTTCACGCTGGGGACCGGCACCGCGGTCCAGGTGCCCCTGATGACCCGCAGCGGCCGGTTCCAGGCGGCGGCGCGCTCCGGAACCACCGCCATCGAGCTGCCGTACGGCAACAGCGCCTACAGCCTGCTGGTGGTCCTCCCCGAGGGGCGCACGGTGGACGCGCTGGTGGCGGGGCTGGACACGACGCAGGTCGCCGCGCTGGTGCAGGCCCTGGGGCCGGTGCCGGAGACGGCGCCCCTGACGCTGCCGCGCTTCACGGTGAGGGCCAACGTGGAGCTGCGCCCCGTGCTGGAGGGGCTCGGGATGCCGCGCGCCTTCAGCGACCGGGCCGAGTTTCCCCGGCTGTTCACGCCGGCGCAGGGGGCGCGCCTCCAGTTCGTGAAGCACGCCGTCACGCTGGAGGTGACCGAGCGTGGCACGCGGGCTGCGGCGGTGACGGCGGGCGGCATCGGCCCGACGTCGATGCCGATGGCCTATCGGGTGGACCGCCCGTTCGTATTCTTCATCCGGGAGCGGTTCGCCAACACCATCCTCTTTGCCGGGGTGGTGCGCGACCCGCGCAGCTGACCCGCGGGGGCCCCCGGCGCCTCCGCCCACGGAGGCGCGCATGGCAGGCGACACCGCAGGACATCCGGCAGGACATCCGGCAGGACATCCGGCAGGACATCCGGCAGGACATCCGGCAGGACA
>JAGWYS010000041.1 GCA_018969225.1 Gemmatimonadota bacterium
GCGCTTCCTGCGCGAGGCGCGCACCGCCGCGCAGCTGGCGCACCCGCACATCGTCCCCGTCTACCGCGCCGACGAGGCGGCCGGCGTGGCCTACTTCGCCATGGGGTACGTGGACGGCCCCACCTTCGGCGAGCGCCTGCGCGAGCGCGGCACGCTGCCGGTGGCCGAGGTGGTGCGCACGCTCCGCGAGGTGGCGTGGGCCCTCGCCTACGCGCACGCGCGCGGCATCGTGCACCGCGACGTCAAGCCCGACAACATCCTGCTGGAGCGCGGCACCGGGCGCGCGCTGGTCACCGACTTCGGGATCGCCCGCACCGACATGAACGCCGCGCTCACGCAGGACGGGCACGTGCTGGGCACGGTGCACTTCATGAGCCCCGAGCAGGCCACGGGGGAGCCGCTGGACGGGCGCAGCGACCTGTACGCGCTGGGGTGCATCGGCTACCTGGCGCTCAGCGGGCGGCTGCCCTTCACCGACGCGGCGCCGCAGGCGGTGCTGGTGGCGCACGCCACGCGCCCCGTGCCCCCGCTGCGGTCGGTGGCCCCCGACGTGCCGGCGCCGCTGGCCGCCGTCATCGACCAGTGCCTGCGCAAGGCGCCGGCCGAGCGCTACGCCACCGGCGAGGCGCTGGCCGAGGCGCTGGAGAAGGCGCTGGAGCAGGCGGCAGCCGCCGCGCCGCCGGTGTACCTCTCCGAGAGCGACGCCATGGCGGTGTGGCGCCGCGCCGCCGAGCTGCAGGCCGAGGCCGCGGCGCAGCTGGAGCAGCGGCTGCGCCAGACCAGCGACACCCGCGCCCTCCCCGCCGCCGTGGCCCCAGGGACCGACGCGCCCCCCACCGACAGCTACCGGCTGGCCGACGTGCAGGCCGCCGCCGCCGAGGCCGGGATCTCCGCACGCTACGTGGCGCTGGCGCTGGACGAGCGGCGGGGGCAGCCGGCGGGGGAGACGCTCGCCCCGGTGGTGTCCCCCGCCATGGAACGGGTGGCCACCCGGATGTTCGGCGCGTTGGGTTGGACGGTGACCGCGTCGCGCACCTATCGCATGGCTCCGCGCGAGGTGCTGCAGGCGCTGGGGCAGACGCTGCAGGCGTTCCCGTGGTCGCTCAACCTGGAGGACACGCTGGGGGGGCATCCGCTGGACGGCGGCACGCTGGTGTTTGCGCTCCCCGGGATGACCGACGGCAACTACCGGTGGACGTGGACCCGCTACGGCGTCTACGTGCCGCAGCTGCGGGTCACGCTGGCCGCGGTGCCCGGCGACCCCGGCGCCTGCCAGGTCACCATGGCGGTGGACCTGCGGCAGGGGCTCAAGTTGAACGTGCTGGGGTACGCCATCGCCAGCGGTGGCCTGGCAGGGGTGGGCGGGCTGATGGGTGCCGTCGCCGGCAAGGCGATGCTGTCGCTGGCGGGGGCCGCCCTCCTGGGGCCCGCGGCGGCGGCGACGCTGGTGACCGGCGTGGCGCTGTTCGCCGGCTCGGGGTGGCTCTACCGCTGGGAGGTGCGGCAGGCGCTCAAGGAGATGCAGGCGGCGCTGGCGGCCATCGACGCCGGGGTGCGGGCGCGGGCCGTGTTCGGTGACGCGCCCCCGCCCCCCAGGCTCCCCCCGGGGGGCAGCGACGGCGACGCTGCCGCGTTCATCACGATGGTGAACTGACACCCCGCTGGAACCCGGTCGTCATTCCGGGTATATTTAGGTGTTGCAACACCCATACGCCCGGAGCCGCCATGTCCATCCGCCCCGTCAAGCGCGTCACCCAGGCCCGCCCCACCCTCGAGGGCGCCGGCGTCCACCTCCACCGCGCCTTCGGCTTCGGCGACACCAGCGAAACCGATCCCTTCCTCCTCTTCGACGACTTCCGCGGCGACACGCCGGCCCACTACCAGGCCGGCTTCCCCTGGCACCCCCACCGCGGCATTGAGACCATCACCTACGTCCTCGCTGGCACGGTCCAGCACGCCGACTCCCTCGGCAACCGCGGCCTCCTGGGCGCGGGGGACGTGCAGTGGATGACCGCCGGCCGCGGCATCATCCACCACGAGATGCCCGCTGGCGCCCCCGACGGGCGCATGCACGGCTTCCAGCTGTGGGCCAACCTCCCGGGCGCCCTCAAGATGACCGCTCCCCGCTACCAGGACGTGCGCAGCGGCGACATCGCCGAGGTCACCGACGACGACGGCACCGTGGTGCGCGTCATCTGCGGCGAGTTCTGGGGGCGCCGCGGTCCCGTGGACGGCATCGCCGCCGACCCCGTCTACCTCGACGTCACCGTCCCCGCCGGCCGCCGCAAGAGCCTCCCGGTGGACGCCTGGCGCAGTACATTCGCCTACGTCTTCGAGGGCAGCGGCGACTTCCGCCACGCGTCCCCCAACCTGGGGGTCCTCACGGAGCGCACCGCCGGCAACGACGACGACCTCGTGCGCGACTTCAGCGGCAACCGCTCGCTGGTGGTCTTCGACACGGGCGACCAGGTGACGGTCACCGCCGGCCCGCAGGGGGTGCGCTTCCTCCTCGTCTCCGGCGCCCCCATCCGCGAGCCCGTGGCGTGGCACGGCCCCATCGTGATGAACACCCGCGCCGAGCTGCAGCAGGCGCTGCGCGAGCTCCACGACGGCACCTTCATCCGGGACTGAGCCCGCGCGGCGCACCCGGGTGGCGACCGTCCCCCTCCGACCACTCCGCCCCCGCCCCATGCACGCGCTCCGTCCCCTCCCCCTGCTCCTCCTCCTGGGTGCCGCCCTCCCCCTCGGCGCCCAGGACGCCGCCGCAAAGAAGCCCGGCACCTTCGAGGGCTCCGCCTCGCTCGGCTTCTCGCAGACCCGCGGCAACGCCGACGCCACCACCATCAACGTCGCCAACAAGCTCAAGTACGCGGTGGTGGGGTGGCAGGTGCAGCAGGACCTCACCTTCTTCTACGGCGAGGCGGAGGGGAAGGTGAACGCCAACTTCTGGAACGGTGGCCTCCGTGCCCAGCGAGGGCTGGGCAACCGCGTCGGCGCCTACCTCGTGGGACGCTTCGACCGCAACGTGCTGCAGGGGATCGCGCGCCGCTTCGAGGAGGGCGTCGGCCTCGACATCACCGCCGTGAGCACCAAGGCGCAGGCGCTCACCCTCGCCCTCGGCGTGTCGCAATTCCAGCAGACGCTCACCCCGGGCTCCACCACCACCTTCGACGGCAGCTTCCCCGCCGCGCGCGCCGCGCTGGACTTCCGCCACAAGTTTTCGGCCAACGCCACCTTCCAGCAGACCGCCGAGTACCTCCCCAACCTGAGCGAGTCCAGCGCCTACCTGGTGAACACGGAGAGCACCATCGTGGCGCCGCTCCTGAGCCGGTTGGCGGTCAAGGTCGGCTACGTGATCCGCTACAACAGCGCGCCGCCGGTGCGCAACCGCGTGCCGCTGCGCACCACCGACACCTTCTTCTCCAGCGGCGTCACCTACTCCTTCTGATCCGGCTCACCCCCAGCGGCCTGTACTGCGAGGCCGGCGACTTCTTCATCGACCCCTGGGCGCCGGTTTCGCACGCCGTGGTCACCCATGCCCACGGCGACCACCTGCGCTGGGGGTGCGCGCACTACCTCGTGGCCGAGCCCGGCGGCGGCGTCACGCGGGCCCGCCTTGGCGCGGCCGCCCACCGCGTGGAGACCGCGCCCTACGGCCAGGCGCGCACCGTCAACGGCGTGCGCGTCAGCTTCCACCCCGCCGGGCACATCCTGGGCTCCGCGCAGGTGCGCGTGGAGCACGGCGGGGAGGTGTGGGTGGTCAGCGGCGACTACAAGACCGATCCCGACCCCACCTGCGCCCCCTGGGAGCCGGTGCGCTGCCACACCTTCGTCACCGAGAGCACCTTCGGGCTCCCCCTCTACCGGTGGCCCCCGGCGGCGACGGTGTTCGGCGAGATCAATGCCTGGTGGCGCGCCAACGCCGCGCAGGGGCTCACGTCGTTCCTCTACGCCTATGCGTTGGGGAAGGCGCAGCGGCTGCTGGCCGGGGTGGACCCGTCCATCGGCCCCATCCTGCTGCACGGCGCCGCGGAATCGATGACCGCGGCCTATCGCGAGGCAGGCGTCCCGCTCCCCGCCACCCGCCCCGGCACCGCCGAGCGCGGCCGGCACGCGGGTGCGCTGGTGATCGCCCCCCCCTCGGTGGACGACTCCACCTGGGCGCGCCGCTTCGGCCCCTCGGCCGCCGCCTTCGCCAGCGGATGGATGCTGGTGCGCGGCGCGCGGCGGCGGCGCGGCGTGGCGCAGGGGTTCGTGCTCAGCGACCACGTGGACTGGCCGCAGCTGCTGGCGGCGGTGGACGCCACCGGCGCCGAGCGCGTGTGGGTCACGCACGGCTTCAGCGACGTGGTGGTGCGGTGGCTGACCGAGCGCGGACTGGACGCGCGCGCCATCCCCACGCGCTGGGAGGGGGACGAGGCGGAGGGGGCGGGTGAGGGGACGCCCCCCCCGGCCGACAGCGCCCAGGAGGCGGCGCCCGCCGATGCGTGACTTCGCCGCGCTGTACGACGCCATCGACGCCACCACCGCCACCGGCGCCAAGGTGGACGCACTCGTCGCCTACTTCCGCACCGCGCCCCCCGCCGACCTGGCGTGGGCGGTGGCGTTCCTCACCGGGCGCCGTCCGCGGCGGCTGGTGAAGCTCCCCGACCTGCGCCGATGGGCCGCCGAGGCGGCCGGCATCCCCGACTGGCTCTTCGAGGAGGCGTACGCGCAGGCCGGGGATCTCGCCGAGACCGTGGCGCTGCTGGTTCCCGGCGAGGGCGCGCCCGACGACCGCCCGTTGGCCTGGTGGGTGGAGGAGCGGCTGCTGCCGCTGGGCGCCATGCCCCCCGAGGCGCAGCGCGAGGCGCTGCAGGGGGTGTGGGGCGCGCTGCACGGGACGCCGCGCTTCGTCTTCTGCAAGCTGCTCACCGGCGCGTTCCGCGTGGGCGTGTCGGGGGGGCTCGTGGTGCGCGCGCTGGCGCAGGCCAGCGGGCTCTCGCCGGAGGTGATCACGCACCGCCTCACCGGCGACTGGACGCCGTCGGCCGCGTGGGGCGCGCAGCTGCTGGACGCCGACGCCGCCGACAGCGACTGGAGCCGACCGTATCCGTTCTTCCTGGCGCATTCCCTGGAGGAGGAGCCGGCATCGCTGGGGGCGGTGGACGACTGGTGCGCCGAGTGGAAGTGGGACGGCATTCGCGCGCAACTGGTGCGGCGGCAGGGGGGCGTGTTCCTCTGGAGCCGCGGCGAGGAGCTGCTGGCGGGGCGCTTCCCCGAGGTGGAGGCCGCGGCCGCGGCGCTCCCCGACGGCACCGTGCTGGACGGCGAGCTGCTGGGATGGAAGGACGGCATGCCGCTCCCCTTTGCCGCGCTGCAGCGGCGCATCACGCGCAAGACGGTGGGCGCGGCGCTGCGCCGCGAGGTGCCGGTGCGGCTGGTGGTGTACGACGGCCTTGAGGTGGAGGGGCGCGACGTGCGCGCCGCGCCGCTGACGGCCAGGCGTGCGCACGCGGAGCGGCTGGTGGGGGCGCTTCCCCCCGCAGCGCAGGAGGCGATCGCCCTCTCCCCGCTGGTGCCGCTGGCCGACTGGGCGTCGGCGCCCGCCGTGCGCGACGCGGCGCGCGCGCGGCTGGCCGAGGGGCTGATGCTCAAGCGGCGCGCCTCGCCCTACGGCACCGGGCGGCGCGGCGGCGACTGGTGGAAGTGGAAGGTGGCGCCGCACACCGTGGACGCCGTGCTGGTGTACGCGCAGGCCGGGCACGGGCGCCGCGCGGGGCTGTACACCGACTACACCTTCGCCGTGTGGGACGGCGGCGCGCTGGTGCCCTTCGCCAAGGCGTACAGCGGGCTCACCGACGCCGAGCTGCGCGCGGTGGACCGGTGGATCCGGCAGCATGTGCGCGAGCGCTTCGGTCCCGTGGTCACCGTGGAGCCGCAGCTGGTGTTCGAGGTGGCGTTCGAGGGGATCCAGCGCAGCCCGCGGCACAAGAGCGGCGTGGCGGTGCGCTTCCCGCGCATCGCGCGGTGGCGGCGCGACAAGCCCGCCGCGGAGGCGGATACGCTGAACGCCGTGCGCGCGCTGGCCGCGGGGGGCGGGGTCAGCGCAGCGGATTGAGAAACCGCAGGCCGCGAAAGCGGGTGAAGTCGCCGTCCGCAGATGCCAGCGTGGCCCCTCGCTCGATGCACAGGGCGGCGAGGTGGGCATCCGTGGTCAGGTTCCCTCCGCGGCCGGCCTCTCGCAGGAGCCCCTGCAGGATGGCCCAGTGGCGCTCCCCCGGCTCCACCACCGAGGCCACGGGCTGCGCCAGCCATAGGTTCACCACGCCGAGCGCGTCATGCAGCGGCAGGGGCTGCTCCAGGATGCGGGGATTCGTGCTGATGCGCACGAAGCCCAGCAGGACCACCCAGGCAAACCCCACAGGCTCCACCCCGCCGATGGTGGCATCAAGCCAGCGCCTGGAGCGCTCGTGATGGGCGCTGGAGGCGTCCACCGCGTACAGCAGCAGATTGGTGTCGGGGACAATCACGCCGCGGCCACCGGTCAGCGCCCCTCGGCGCGCTTGCGCAGCAATTCCTCATCCTCCATCGCGTCGGCCACCCACCGGGCCTTCACCAAGTCCACCCCCTCACGGACGCGGCCGAACTGGAATGTGGGGGTGGCGTACGTCGGTCCCGGTTCGGTGGCCGGCGGCTCCAAGCCGCGCAGGATGACGCGATGCAACAGGGTCTTGAACGGCACCCCGTCGCGCGCAGCGGCCTCTCGGAGGCGCCGCAGCAGTTCCCCGTCCAGGTCGATGGTGGTTCGCATTGCTTGATGATAATGCATCGCAATGCTGATGCCAAGGCATCATTCAGCGCCCCCTGCCATCGGGACCCGGACGCATCCATCCCTTCCCCGTGCCCGCGCCGCCCCCCGCCACCCCGCCCCACGCGCTCCACCGCTGGTTTGCGTCCCGCGGGTGGGCCCCCTTCCCCTTCCAAGAGGAGGCGTGGGCGGCCCATGCGCAGGGGGCGTCGGGGCTCATCCACGCCGCCACCGGCACCGGCAAGACCTACGCGGCGTGGGGGGGCGCGCTGCTGGACGCCCTGCGCGCCGGGGAGGGGATGGCCGACGGCGCGCCACCGCCGCCGCTGCGCGCCCTCTGGATCACCCCGCTGCGTGCGCTGGCCGCCGACACCGAGCTGGCGCTGCGCGACGCGGTGCAGGGCGCGGGGGTGGCGTGGACCGTGGAGTCGCGCACCGGTGACACCGCCGCGTCGGTGCGGGCGCGCCAGCGCGAGCGCCTCCCCTCGGCGCTGGTCACCACCCCCGAGTCGCTGGCGCTGCTGCTCACCCGCCCCGACCACCCCGCGCTGCTGGGCGGGCTCCGCACCGTGGTGGTGGACGAGTGGCACGAGCTCATGGCCAGCAAGCGCGGGGTGCAGGTGGAGCTCGCGCTCGCCCGGCTGCGCGCGCTGGTGCCGGGGCTCCGCACCTGGGGGCTCTCGGCCACGCTGGGCAACCTGGACGTCGCCGCCGACACGCTGCTGGGGGTGGGCGCGGACGCGCCGCCGCGGCGCCTCATCCGCGGGCTTGTCCCCAAGGATGTCGTGGTGGAGGCGCTCATCCCTGACACCATCGAGCGCTTCCCCTGGGCCGGGCACCTCAACACGCGGCTCCTCCCCGAGGTGATGCGCCTGCTGGCCGGCGCGCAGAGCGCGATCGTCTTCTGCAACACGCGGTCGCAGGCCGAGCTGTGGTTCCAGTCGCTCATCGCCGCCGACCCGTCGTGGTTCGAGTTCACCGCCATCCATCACGGCTCGCTGGACCGCGAGCAGCGCGAGACGGTGGAGCGGGGGCTCAAGTTAGGGCGCTTCCGCGTGGTGGTGGCCACGTCGTCGCTGGACCTCGGGGTGGACTTCGCCCCCGTGGAGCTGGTGCTGCAGGTGGGGAGCCCCAAGGGGGTGGCGCGGCTGCTGCAGCGCGCCGGGCGCTCGGGGCACGCGCCGGGGCGCCCCTCGCGCATCGTGTGCGTCCCCACCCACGCCTTCGAGCTGGTGGAGGTGGCCGCCGCGCGCGACGCCATCGCCGCCGGCGCCATGGAATCGCGCGACCCGGTGGACCGCCCGCTGGACCTGCTGGCGCAGCACCTGGTCACGCTGGCGGTGGGCGGCGGCTTCACGCGCGCGGAGGTGCTGGCCGAGCTGCGGACGACGCGCGCCTATGCCGCGCTGGAGGAGGCCGAGCTGGACTGGGTGCTGGACTTCGTCACGCGCGGCGGCGACGCGCTGCAGGCGTACCCGGAGTACGGGCGGGTGGCGCGCGACGGTGACCGGTACGTGGTGACCGACGCCGCGGTGGCGCGCCGCCACCGGCTGGCCATCGGCACCATCGTGAGCGACGCGGCCATCACGGTGCGCTATGTGGGAGGAGGGCGGCTGGGGACGGTGGAGGAGGGGTTCATCGCGCGGCTGTCGCCGGGGGACACCTTCCTCTTCGCCGGCACGCCGCTGGAGTTCGTGCGCGTGCGCGACCTCACCGCGTGGGTGCGCCGCGCCCGCGGCACCACGGGCGCCATCCCGCGGTGGGCCGGGGCGCGCATGCCCCTCAGCACCGAGCTGGCGCAGGCGGTGCGCGACACGCTGGACGCGGCGCGCCGCGGCGTGTTGGCCTCGCCCGAACTGGCGGCGGTGCGTCCGCTGCTGGCGCTGCAGGCGGAGCGGAGCCTCATCCCGGCGCCGGACGAGCTGCTCATCGAGCGGTGCCGCACGCGCGAGGGGCACCACCTGTTCGTGTACCCGTTCGACGGGCGGCTGGTGCACGAGGGGCTGGCCGCGCTGCTGGCCTACCGCCTGGCGCAGCTGGCGCCGGCCACCTACACCTTTGCGTGCAACGACTACGGCTTCGACCTGCTGGCCCCCGAGCCCGCGCCACTGGAGGAGGCGTTGGCGGCCGGACTGTTCGCGCCGGCGCACCTGCTCCACGACATCACCGCCAGCCTCAACGCCGCCGAGCTGGCCCGGCGGCAGTTCCGCGAGATCGCGCGCGTGGCGGGGCTGGTGTTCGGCGGCTTCCCCGGGGCCTCCAAGACCGTGCGCCAGCTGCAGGCGTCCAGCGGGCTGCTGTACGACGTGTTCGTGCGCCACGATCCCGGCAACCTCCTGCTGCACCAGGCGCAGCGCGAGGTGCTGGAGCGGCAGCTGGAGGCCAGCCGGCTGGGGCGCGTGCTGGAGCGGCTGTCGCGCGCCTCGCTGCGGGTGGTGGAGGTGGAGCGCCCCACGCCGCTGGCCTTCCCGCTGCTGGTGGACATGACGCGAGGGAAGGTGAGCAGCGAGAAGCTGGCCGACCGCGTGCGCCGCATGGTGGCGCACGCGGAGGGGCCGGCGGGACGGCGGCGTGGGTGAGCCCCGGGCATCCGGCGAGTTGGAAATCACGCTGGCCAGGGAGCCCGCGCGACTCCTCCCCGAACGCGCCCTCTGGCTCCCCGCCCACGGCACCCTGCTGGTGGCCGACCTGCACTGGGGGAAGGCCGCGGCGTTCCGGGCGGCGCACATTCCGGTCCCCGGCGGGACCACCGGCGCTGACCTGGCGCGCCTCTCCACGGTGCTGGAGCGCACGGGGGCCGCCCGGCTCATAGTGCTGGGCGACCTCTGGCACAGCCGTGCCGGGCGGCACCCTGGCACCCTGGCCACCATCGCGGCGTGGCGCGCGCGGCACCCGGCCGTTGCGATCGACATGGTGCGCGGCAACCACGACCGGCACGCCGGCGATCCGCCTGCCGCGTGGGACATCGCCTGCCACGACGGGCCGTTGCCGCTGGGGGGGCTGGCGCTGGTGCACGAGCCGGCCGAGCACGGCGCCCCCCAGCCGGGCACCCCCTACCAGTTGGGGGGGCACCTGCACCCGCACATCCGGCTGGCGGGCCCCGGGCGGGAGCGGCTCCGCCTTCCGTGCTTCGTGGTGGGCCCGCGGCGGGCGGTGCTCCCCGCCTTCGGCGCTTTCACCGGGGGCGGGATGCACGTCCCCCAGCCGGGGGACCGGCATTACGCCATCGCCGACGCCGAGGTGCTGCCGGTGGATTGATGTCCCGGGGGCCATGGCGCAGGCCTTGCCATAGTCTGACTAGTCTGACCATATTCCGTCCATGGACGAATACCCGCTGTACGAGGCCAAGGCCCGTCTGTCGTCGCTGGTGCGGCAGGTGCGCGAAGGGCGCTCCGTGGTCATCACGGTGCATGGCGAGCCGGTGGCAGAGCTCCGCCCCTACCAGCCGCCGGAGCGCCCGCCGCAGACGCTGGCGGAGCGCATCAAGGAGTTGGAGGCGGCGGGGTACATCACGCCGGCGCGGAATCCGGGGGCGCCCATCACCTGTGGCGAGCCGCTCCCGGGTGCCCTCCAGCGCTTCCTGGACGAACGAGACTAGAAGAACCCGTCATGGCCACGGCCGGCATCGAATTCATGTACGTGGACACGTCGGCGCTCATCGCGATCGAGTTCGCCGAGCCGGCGGGGCCCATCGCCAAGGCCCGCTGGAATGCGGCGCACGTCCACGTCAGCGCACCGCTGCTGGAAGCCGAGTATCTCAGCGCCTGTCGACGCGATGGACGCGCGCCGTCGTTTGCACGGCTGGAGGCCGTGGCCCGCGTGCATCCCCCCCGATCCCTCGCCCCGGAAATCGCCCGCGTCCTCGACGCCGGCTATCTCCGCGGCGCCGACTGCTGGCACCTCGCCACCGCCCTCTGGCTGGCCCCCGATCCCGCCGAACTCCTCTTTCTCACGCTCGACGATCGACAGCGCGAGATCGCCCAGCGCCTCGGCTTCCAGACCTGACGTGGCCCGCGCGCCCCCGCGCGCGCCCCTACTTCGCCGTCACCGCCGCCAGCAGCCGCTCCACGAAGCCGTTCAGGCTCGGCGTGCTGTCCATCCACCGCACCACCGCCACCACGTCGTTCACGGGGTCCACGTACACGAAGTTGTTCCCCGCCCCCACGTGCACGAACGCCTGCGCCGGCGCCGCCGCCAGGTAGGCACGGTCGGTGTTCAGGAACCAGTTCATGTAGCCGTACGTCGGCTGCGCCGGCGTCGGCGTGAGCGCCTGCGTCACCCACGCGTCCGACAGGATCCGCCGCGTCCCCCAGACCCCGCGCCGCTGCGTCAGCAGCCCGAAGCGCGCCAGGTCCCACGCGCTGATCACCATCCCGCCCCCCCAGTGCCCGCCGCCGCTCACGCTCTGTACCTCGCGGCCGTCCAGCACGATCCAGCTGGGGTCGTAGCCGTACCACCGCCACGTGGGCGACGCGCCAATCGGGTCCATCACCCGCTCCCGCAGCACCTCCGGCAGCGGGCGCCGCCACAGCTGCAGCACCGCCAGCGCCAGCACGTTCACCCGCGTGTCGTTGTACTCGTACACGCTCCCGGGCGCCTTGCGCGCCCGCCCCACCTCCGTGGCGATGTTCTGCGCCGGACGGTCGGCCCACTCCGGCTTCCCCCACAGCGTCCCCTCCCAGTCGCTCACCTGCCGCAGCAGGTGGTCCCAGGTGAGGGTGCGGTTGTGGGGCGTGTCGAAGGGGCGCAGCATCCGGTCGTCCCCCGGCCAGTCGCGCGCGTACCCGGTGCCGTTCGGGCGCGCCCGCTCAATGGGGGGCATCGCGTGCGCCACCGTGTCGTGCACGTTGGCGATGAGCCCGTCGTCCACCGCCAAGCCCACCACGGTGCTCAGGAAGCTCTTCGTCACGCTGTTGGTGGTCTCGGGGGCGTCCGGCGTTCCCCAGGTGGCCACCACGTAGCCGCGCCGCACGATCACCCCGGTGGCCCCCCCGCGCGGCGGCAGCGGGCCAATGGGGTCCCCCAGCGGCTCCCGCCCGAAGGTCTGGAAGTGGTTGAGCAGCAGGTCGCGCGGCGTCCGCGACTCCTTGCTCACCGCAAAGGCCACCGCCTCCGCCAGCTTCGCGCTGTCCATCCCCACGGCCGCCGGTGACCGGCGCTCCCACGCGCCGCGCGGGGGCACGTAAGGCACCGGCGCGGCCGCGGGTGCGCGTCCACGGGACTGCGCGGCCGCCGGGGACGCGGCCACCGCGACCCCGACGGCGACGGCGGCCATCGCCGCCGCCGTCCCCACCCGACGCGCGCGGCTCACGCGATCGGCCCCTTCTTCCCGCCAATCACCCCCGGCACGCCGTTGGCCTTCAGCAGCGCGTTGAATGCCTCCACCTCGGCGCCGGTCACCTGCTCCACCTCCGCCTGCAGCGCCTTCCACTTCACCTCCAGCTCCACCAGCCGCTCGCGCACCGAGGAGATCACCCCGTCGTTCCCCTCCACCTGCCCCCAGAGGAACCCGTACTGGCCGTTGATGCCGTTGGCGTAGTTGATGATGTCCTGCCCATTCCCCGCCTTGGTGGTGAGCTTCGGGTCCAGCCCCTGCAGCTTCCCGGCCAGCGCGCGGCCGGCCTTGGCGATGGTGTCCGCCGCGGCAGTCCCCGCGGCGCGCGTCACGTACCCCTGCACCTGCGTGCGCAGGTCGCGCACCTGCAGCACCGCCTTGTGGATCTCGTCCACGCGCCCCGCCAGCAGCCGCGCCAGCGAATCGCGCTCGGCCAGCACCGCCGCAGGGACCGCCCCCTGCCGAGGGTCGGGGCGCACCTCCAGCGGCTGCTGCCGCACCACCGTCCCGCCGGGGCCCTTCCAGGTGAGCCGCGCCGTGTAGCGCCCGGCCAGCACCATCGGTCCGTCCCCCGGCGCGCCAAACAGCATCACGTTGGGAAGCCGCGTCGGCGCCGCGCGCCGCAGGTTCCACCCCACCTGGTTGAGCCCCGCCTTCAGCCGCAGCGGGTTGAGCGAGTCGCCGCGCGACGCGAACGACCGCACGACCTGTTCCTTGGCATCCAGGAACTCCAGCGTCACCGTGGTGGCCGAGTCCGGGGCCGCCGCCAGCCGGATGAACAGCGTGGCGCCCCCTGGCGGGTTCTTGCCTTCGGCCGACGGCGCGCCGAAGCCGCCGCCGCCCCCACCCATCACCGCCGGGCGCGGCGCGTACAGGTGCGCCGCCGCGGTGGCCACCGAGTCGGCGTGCTGCCGCAGCACCGACAGGTCGTCCAGGATCCAGAAGGAGCGCCCCTCGGTGGCGGCCACCAGGTCCCCCTGGTGCACCTGCAGGTCGGTCACCGGCACCACCGGCAGCGACCCGTGCATCGGGATCCAGCGCGCCCCGGCGTCGTACGACACGTACGCCCCCGTCTCGGTGCCGGCGTACAGCAGCCCCTTCCGCTCGGGGTCCTCGCGCACCACCCGCACCGGCTCGCCGTCGCGCAGCCCGCTCACCAGGCGCGTCCACGTGGCGCCGTAGTCGCCGCTGCGGAAGACGTGCGGCGTGGGGTCGCCCACGCGGTCTTTCCGGAACGCCACGTACACGGTGGCCGGGTCGTGCGGCGACACCGCGATCTCGTTCACCAGCCCGTCTCCCCACGCCGCGGGGGTCACGTTGGTCCACGTGGCGCCGCCGTCGCGCGTGCGCTGGATGAGCCCGTCGTCCGTGCCCACGTACAGCGTCTTCGCGTCGTGCGGCGACTCCTCGATCACCACGATCGTGCCGTACACCTCGCCGCCGGCCCCCTCGTTGGTGATGGGGCCGCCCCCCCACCCCTGCCGCGCCTTGTCGTTGCGCGTGAGGTCCCTCGACACGGGCGTCCACCGCGCCCCGCGGTCGCTGGTGCGGAACAGCACGTTGCCGCCGTGGTACACCACGCGGTCGTCGTGGCGCGACACCTCGATGGGCGCCGTCCAGTTGAAGCGGTACTTCGTCTTGTCGGTGGGCTCGGTGAGGTTCATCTCGGGCCACGGCATGATCGTGCGCGACAGCCCCGTCCCCTGGTCCAGCTCGTCGATGAGCCCCTGGTAGCAGCCGCCGTACACGAAGCGCGGGTTGCGCGCCGACACGCCCATGTTGGCGCTCTCGCACCCCGGCCCCTCGCGCCAGTCGCGCACCCCGATGCTCCCGCGGTCGCTGCGCGAGGCGATGATCACCGAGCTGTTGTCCTGCTGCCCGCCGTACACCTTGTACGGGAACGCGTCGTCCACCGCCGCGTGGTAGAACTGCGCCGTGGGCTGGTTGTCCTGCGAGCTCCAGCTCTTGCCGCCGTCCAGCGACACCGACACGCCGCCGTCGTTGGCGTTGGCCAGGTAGCGGCTGTCGCGGGGGTTGATCCACAGCTGGTGGTTGTCGCCGTGGGTGGCGGGGACGGTGGCGAAGGTGCGCCCGCCGTCGATGGACTTGAGCACCGGCGCGTTCATCACCCACACCACGTCGGCGTTGGCCGGGTCCGCGGTGATGTTCATGTAGTACCACGAGCGCGTCTGGATGAGCCGGTCCCCCGACAGCAGCCGCCAGCTCTTCCCGGCGTCGTCACTGCGGTACAGCCCGCCCCCCGGCTCCGCCTCCACGATGGCGTACACGCGGTCGGGGTTGGCCGGCGACACCGCCACCCCGATCTTCCCCATGAGCTTCGGGAGCCCCTCGGTCAGCCGCGTCCAGCTGTCGCCGCCGTCGGTGCTCTTCCAGATCCCGCTCCCGGGTCCGCCGGAGCGCACCGTCCACGGCAGGCGCTGGTGGTCCCAGAAGGCCGCATACAGGATGCGCGGGTTGGTGGCGTCCATCGACAGGTCGCCGGCTCCGCTGGTGCCGTTGACGCCGGCCAGCACCAGCGTCCAGGTGGCGCCGCCGTCGGTGCTGCGGTACACGCCGCGCTCCGCCGTCCCCTTCCACCGGTCCCCCTGCGCGGCCACGTACACCACGTCGGGGTTGCGGGGGTGCACGCGCACCGCGCTGATCTGCCGCGTGGCGGCCAGCCCGGCCTTCCTCCAGGTGCGCCCCTGGTCGGTGCTCTTGTACACGCCGTCGCCGTAGGTGGACGACTGGCCGCGCACCGCATGCTCGCCGGTCCCCACGTAGATCACGTTCTCGTCGCTGGGCGCCACGGCGATGGCGCCGATGGAGCTGCTGGTGAAGAAGCCGTCCGAGACGTTCCGCCAGCTGATCCCCGCGTTGTCGGTGCGCCACACCCCGCCGCCCGTGTACCCCGCGAAATACACCAGGGGGTTGGAGGGGAGGCCGGCGGTCGCGTTGGCCCGGCCGCCCCGCCAGGGGCCGATGTTGCGCCAGGCGAGCGCCGCCAGCGTGGCCGAGTCGGGGGCCGAGACCACCCCGGCCTTGGGAGCGGCGGGGGCGCGCTGGGCCTCCGCCACGGTCGGCTGGACCACCCCCAGCGCCGCCGCCATCAGCAGCGCCCGGGAGAGCGGCGGCGCCAGGCGGGCGGGGTGCAGGCGGGAGGGCGCCACAAGGGGGGCGGGGGGATGCATCCGGGACGCGGCGGGCGAAGTGGCCATGGTCGGAAGAGGGAAGGAGGGTCTGCCCTGAACCTATCCCGCTGACCAGTCGGGTGCCTCGGTCGTCCAATAGGCATGCTCACCGCCAACGCCTCCGCCCCCCCCGCGGACTCCCACCTCAAGGAGACCCCTTGGGGGAGGTCTGCGATCCCCATTCGCCGCGCCGCCGATTTCACCGGTCTCCGACTGGGACGCGCGCTGCAGGGGTATCTCGCCTTCCTGATCGCCGTCTCGATGCTGGCCCCCTTCCGCTTCGTCGCGGATGCGCCGCCGATCCCCCCCATGGCGGGGGACCAGGTGGCCCTGGTGCTCGGCTTCCTGATGTTCCTCCCCCTGGGGTACGTCTACCAGTTCACGCGCCCGCGTGGGGCCCCCGTGGACTGGGGGCGGCTGCTGGTCCTGGGGGCCGGGCTGAGCGTGGCGGTGGGCGCCGCGCGGCTGTGGATCCCCGGACGCACCCCCGCCATCCTGGAGGCGGCGGCCAATGTGGCCGGCACCCTGCTGGGCGGGTGGGGCTACCACCGGATCTTCCGCATGGTGCGCGCGTCACAGGCGGTCAAGCAGCTGGCGCTGGAGCTGCCGCTGGTGGCGGTGCTCTACCTGCTGGTGCCCGTGGTGGCGCTGCTGGGGCTGGGGGTCTCCCCGGACCAGCCGCATCGCGCGTGGCTGGTGCTCCCCCTGGTGGCCATTGCCGGGTGCATCGTGGGCGGTGTGCGGTCGGGGTATCGCAACAGCGCGGCGCGGACGCCCAGCGGCGCGGTGCCGCTGTCGGCGCTGGCGTGGCTGGGGGTGGCGCTGCTTCCCGCCATGGTCCGCCAGCCGCTGGTGCTCGCGGGCGCCCTGCCGCTGTTCCTCGCCGCCGACCGCTGGTGGCATGGGGTGATCCAGCGCCGCATCGACGGCCCCGGCGCCGACCAGCGCTTCGAGCTCCCCACGCTGCGCGTGGTGCTCCCCGTCTTCGTGGCGTACCTTCTGGCGTCGGCGCTGTGGCCCTTCACCGGGTGGCAGGCGGCGTGGTCGGTGGCGGTCCCGCTCTTCCCGGGCGGGGTGGACGCGCTCTCCGCGCCGCTCTTCCACACGGTGGAGCGCGTGGCGGCGTTCACGGTGCTGGGCTACCTGGTGGCGGAGGTGATCGGGCGCCGCGCCCAGACGTTTGGCGAGGTGGCCCCGTGGGTGCTCGGCGTGGCGATGGCCATGGCGGCGGCCACCGAGGGCGTCCGCGGCTTCCTCCCCGGTCAGGTGGCCAGCGGGCTGATGCCCGTGCTCTTGACGGTGTCCGCGCTCTTCGGCGCTCGGGTGTACCAGCTGCAACGTGACCATGTGCGGGCGCTGATCCGGAGGTCCGGCGCCTGAGGGCGCCCGCACCTTCCCTCCCCCCCCCGCCCCTCCCGCCATGCCCCGCCGCCCCCTGGTCCTGCTGTTCGGGCTCCTGATCCTTCCCGGCGGCGGGGTCGCCGCGCAGCCCGCGCTGGCCGCCGCCCCCGCCTCCCCCTCGGCCCGGGCGCGCTGGGAGCGGCAGTGCCAGATCCGCAAGGACAAGTTCGAGCACATCCTGCCGGGCGCGCTGCGCGACCACGGCGTGGACATGTGGATCGTGATGCAGCGGGAGAACACCTTCGACCCCATGTACGAGGACCTGGGGCGCGGGTACGTGGGGAGCGTGGGGTACTACATCTTCACCGACCGCGGTGACCGCATCGAGAAGGCCGCCATCGGCGTCTCCGGGTACCTGCTGGAGGCGTGCCCCACCTACGACCTGGTGCGCGCCTTCGCCCCGCTCCGCGCCTTCGTGGCCGAGCGCAACCCGAAGCGGATCGCGGTGAACATGTCCGACGACGTCGGCGCCGCCGACGGCCTCTCCAAGTCGGCGTACGACCGGCTGGTGAAGGAGCTGGGCCCCGACTACGCGGGGCGCCTCGTGTCGTCGGAGCGGGTGGTGTCCGACTACCGGTCGGGGTTCACCGCGTCGCAGCTGGTGGCGCTGGGGGAGGCGGGGGAGCTGTCGCGGCACCTCGCCGAGCGGGCGCTCTCCAACGAGGTGATCACGCCGGGGGTGACGGCGCTGGAGGACGTGGCGTGGTGGATGATGGACCAGCTGCAGCAGCGCGGGCTGGGGTCGTCCTTCGACATGCCGTCGGTGTACATCACCGGGCCGAAGGGGATCGAGGCCACCTCCAACGGGCGGATCATCCAGCGCGGCGACCTGCTCATCATCGACTGGGGGGTGGGCTACCTGAACACGTGGACCGACGTGAAGCGGATGGCCTATGTGCTCAAGCCCGGCGAGGTGGCCGTGCCGCAGGGGATCCAGGCGGCGTTCGACAACGCCCTCACGGTGCGCGACATCATCCGCCGCACCATCCGCCCCGGTCCCACGGCGGCCGACATGATGGCGCGGCTGCGCGGCGCCATCGAGGCGGGGGGGTTCGCCATGCAGGGGACCTTCAACCAGGTCACCGACGACGGCAAGGTCGAGGTGATGATCGGCTGCCACGCGGTGGGGGACCGCGGGCACGGCAGCGGGCCGTCGATCGCGACGTTCAACCCGCGGCAGATGACCTTCCCCATCAAGCCGTTCAACCCGTTCAGCATCGAGCTGTTCGCGTGGACCCCCAACCCCGAGTGGGGCGGCGCCAAGGTGCGCATCCCCCTCGAGGACGACGCCATCGTCACCGCGCGCGGCGTGGAGTGGCTCTACCCCGTGAACCAGCGGATCCTGCTGGTCCGCTGACGGGAGGGCCCCCCAGCGACCGGTCGCGCCGCACCGGCACCTTGCGCCCCTTGATGGGGCGCCCCTGCAGCGCGGCCACGATGGTGTCGGCCACCGCCTCGGGGACCTCCACGGTGGAGAAGGTCTCGCCGATGTGGATGGCGCCGATGACGCTGGCGTCCACGCCGGTCTCGTTGGCGATGGCCCCCACCAGGTCGCCGGGGCGGATGTTGAGCGCGTGCCCGCCCCCCACCCACAGCCGCGTCATCGGCGCGCCGGTGCGCGACGGGCGCGGCGGCGCCAGGGGGCGCCCCGCGATGCGGGGGGCGCGCGTCAGCTCCGGGCGCGCGGCCGCGGCGCCCACCTCGGGCTCCGTCACCTCCAGCGGCGCCCCCAGCAGCACCAGCGCGGCCGCCGCCAGCGCGGCCCCGTCATGCGCCTCCAGCAGCGGCGCCAGCAGCTCCAGCCAGGGCGCCAGCGTGGCCGACGCCGCCTCGTCGGCCAGCACCGCCGCCAGGCGCGCCCGCAGCGCGGTCTCGCGATGCGCCCGCAGCGCCGCGTTGCCGGGCACCGGGACGGGCGCGATCTGGCACCGCGTCACCTGCTCGATCACGCGCAGCAGCCGCTGCTCGCGCGGCTCCGCCAGCGTGATCGCCACCCCCTCGCGCCCCGCCCGCCCCGTGCGCCCGATGCGGTGCACGTACGACGCCACGTCGGCCGGCACGTCGAAGTTCACCACGTGCGACACGTGCGACACGTCCAGCCCGCGCGCGGCCACGTCGGTGGCCACCAGCAGCGCGGTCTTCTGCGCGCGGAAGCGCTGCATCACCCGGTCGCGCTGCTCCTGCGACAGCCCGCCGTGCAGCGCCTCGGCGCGCGCGCCGCGCGTCTGCAGCGCCTCCGTGAGCTCGTCCACCTCGGTGCGCGTGCGGCAGAAGACGATGGCGGCCGTGGGCGATTCCACCTCCAGCAGCCGCAGCAGCGCGGGCACCTTCTCGCCGCGCAGCACGCGCACCGCCACCTGGCGCACCCGCGCCGCCTCCCCCTCATCGTCCACCGCCCGGGCGATGGTCACCTCCACGGGGTCGCGCAGCTGCTGCTGCGCGATGGCGGCGATCCGCGGCGGGAAGGTGGCGGAGAAGAGGGCGGTCTGCCGCGCCGCCGGGGCGGCCTGCAGGATCGCCTCCAGGTCGTCGGCGAACCCCATGTCCAGCATCTCGTCGGCCTCGTCCAGCACCACCATGCGCACGGCGCCCAGCGGCAGCGTCTCGCGACGGATGTGGTCCAGCGCGCGCCCCGGGGTGGCCACCACCACGTCCACGCCGCGCGCCAGCGTGCGCAGCTGCGTGGCCATCGGCGCCCCGCCGTAGAGGGCGAGCGCCCGCACCCCCAGCGCCCGGCCGTACTTCTGCACCGCCTCGGTCACCTGCATGGCCAGCTCTCGGGTGGGCACCAGCACCAGGGCGCGCGGCGCCCCGCGCGGCGACGCGGCGGCGGCGGGGTCGGCCAGCTGGTGCAGCATGGGCAGCGCGAAGGCCGCCGTCTTGCCGGTGCCCGTGGCGGCCCGGGCCAGGACGTCGCGCCCGGCCAGCAGCGTGGGGATCGCCTCCTGCTGCACCGGCGTGGGTTCTTCGTACCCCAGCCCGGCGAGGGCGTCGGTCAGGCGAGGGTCCAGCCCCAGCGCGGCAAAGCCGCGGTCGATGGTCATGCGGCTCCTGAGTGGGCGCTAAATTGTGGGAACCTCTCAATCTACACGATTCCCGATGGCGGCGCCCCACACCGACCTCCCGTTCGAGATCCCCTTCGAGATCCGCCCCTCCCCCATCCAGGGGCTGGGCGCCTTCGCCACGCAGGCGATCCCGGCCGGGACCCGGCTCATCGAGTACGCCGGCGAGCGCATCACCCCCGCCGAGGCGGAAGCGCGCTACCCCGACGACGGCGCGCGGCATCACACGTACCTGTTCGCCATCGACGACGCCGTCGTGGTGGACGCCGCCGTGGACGGCAACGCGGCCCGCTTCCTCAACCATTCCTGCGCCCCCAACTGCGACGCCGTGGTCGAGGACGGGCGCATCTGGCTGGAGACGGTGCACGACATCGAGCCGGGGGAGGAGCTGGTGTACGACTACGCCTACGTGCTGGCCGAACGGCACACCCCCGCGGCCAAGCGCCGCTACCCGTGCCGGTGCGGCGCGGTCACCTGCCGGGGCACCATCCTCGCCCGCAAGCGGTAGGGGCGCCCCGGCGGGCGTCAGCGGGGGAGGCCAGGTCTCCGTAGAATTGCGGAGTCCCCTTTCCCGCACCCGGAGCCGTCCATGCGCACGCTGGCCCTTGCCGCCCTC